>CAZPNQ010000140.1:0-9098 GCA_964587955.1 uncultured Nitrospira sp. | reverse complement strand
GAGGTCTCTGAGAAGCTTACAAAACCGCTGCTCTGCCGATTGAGCTACGCCAGCATCCTAATGATATGAAGGATTTACAGTTCTACAGACTCCCGGCCTTTGGGTCAAGTGTTCCGGGCGTGTTCTCTTGGAGATATTTTCCAAGCTTACTTGCGGCCTGGGTGAGGTCTTCCTCTCTAATCTGATTATATCGTTTCCACATCTGCGGGGATGTATGACCTACAATCTGCATGGCTGTAGTTGTATCAATTCCAGCTCTCCGTAGATTTGTAGCAGCACAATGCCGAAGATCATGGAAGCGAAAGTCACTTAAGCCTGCCTCTGATAGGGCGGTTCTAAATGCCGTGCGAAAATCCCGCAAGGGTTGCCGATTATACAGAAACACGTGTCTGGTTGAGAGACTTCGTATTTTCGCTAACCGATGCAACATTGCTTTTACATCTGGAGTCATGGGAACTTGTCGCGGCTTTTTGGTTTTAGTGTCCTGACTCCGCAAGGTGATAAAACCTCTCTTGAGGTCTATGCGGTCCCAAGTTAAGCCGACAATTTCACTGAGACGTTGTCCAAGTTGGTAAGCCGTCAACAGCACTGGGCGAAGGTGAGGCTTTGCCGTTTGATACAGGTTGCTCCATTCCTCCTCGGTCAGCACTCTGTCCCGTTCGTTTTGTGGATCAGGGAGGGGAACCCTCGTAGCGGGGTTGACCTGTAACAGTCCCCGTCGGATTGCGACGTTGAGACAGTGTTTGAGCACAATGTGGTCATTGTTGACAGTCTGAATACTGGGCTTTGATCCATCCTTCTTTTTACGCTGTGCTCGGAAGGCTTCGACATCATGAGGCCTGATCTCCGTCAAGACTTTTCCACCAAAAAAAGGGATCAGCTGCCGTTCCATGATTTCGAGTCGATCTTGGTAGCTGCGGAGTGTCTTTATTGATTCAAGGTCCAGGTAGGCAGTTGCCCAGTCCTTGAAGAGAATCGGCTTGGCCTGTTCGGTTTTCTCATGGCCCAGGAGCAAGCGAGTTTTGATTGCTGCTTCCATCTCGCGAGCGATCGTCTTGTTCAGGCACCCCACTTTCCATCGCTTCTTTTTTGCACCGGGCACGCCACTCGCCAGACTCCACGATTTGCCGTCCTCACTTTCGATCACACGGAACTCTACATAGTAACTATCGCGCCGCTTGGTTAGTCCCATGGTAGTCTCTCCGTGGCGTGATCGTGTGCTGGTCGATCCATGCGTCCAGCTGAGTCTGCTTGAACTTTACAAGTCGCCCAATTTTGACGTAACCCAGTTTCCTCGCGGATACCCATCCGTACAGGGTCAATTTTGAGATACCTAAATACTTCGCGGCCTCATCCATTGTCAAAAGATTATTCATGGTTTTTGATACAGTCTTTCCTTCATGCTCTACAAGTCAGGTCGAGTGACCCTACCGACACCGCCGCACAACACTCAAGAGTGGCACTTATGAGAGAGTCCAGAATTTATGACCATACCGAAAAAGTAGGGGAGGAGATCGGTCGTAAACGCCCGAGTCCAGAGTGGGGCGCTTACTCGAGTCCGCAGAAAGGCAGGTTATGGATGAGTTACTAGCTGATGAGTCAAAGGCATGCGCTGGACGAAGGGCTTCGTAAACCGCACGTCGACCGTTCAATCCGGATCGCCGGCTCCATTCTTTCAATCGGTTATCAATTTCAGGAATACCACTCTCGGAAAACGTAGTGAATAGCGTAGTGAAGCATTTTGGGTGGCTTGATAGATGATTCACCTTTTAAAAATGGTTGCCTGATTGGCGAAACAATCTCAATGAGGCAGGTTGGTTGGGCAGCTAGCATGTTGCCACAGCATTCTGTAGGGAATTCCATTCGCGCTTTTATGAGAGGAACTTTATAACCTACTGATTACATAAAGCCCTCCGTCTCATGTCGTGTAGAGGTCGGAACGGCACTACCCTTGCTAAGGTATTTATCTAAGTGCCGACGAATGGCACACATTTTTACAATTATCTTACCAGGGGGTATCTCATAATGAAGAGCATGTTGATGGCAGTCATGGCAGTCGCAGTTGCGGTCACTTTCAGCGCCCCAGCGTTCGCCGGTGAAGAAAAGAAGGACGAGAAGAAGGGCGGACACGTGGTGGTCTACGGTGATGACAAGAAGAAGGATGAAAAGAAGGGCGGCCATGCCGACACCTTCGGTGAAGAGAAGAAGGATGGAAAGAAGGACAAGTAAGCTTCTGCTTCTTGATCGATACTAGATTGCTTGGGGGCTTTCTACTCAGTAGGAAGCCCCCAAGTTGTTTCAGTATCCGCCACCTGCCAATGATCCCCTGTGCACACACGGCGTAGAACGGTCTGCCGAAACAGAGTGGTTGTTTCGGGTCTCGTTGATCTCTACCCCGCTCTTATTACGACTTTTGAGCGGAAGACTTCGACCGGCCGGACAGCGACAACAAAACGAGAATCGCTAGGAGAAAACCCACCCCTCCGCTGGCCTTGTAGCTCCAGTCCGCACTGTACGGCCAAAACGGAAGGACGGCAAGCAAGACGACCCCCAGGACTACTAATACGATAGTATTCATTAAACTTCTCCCATTGTTAGACTATTTACCCCAGAACGATATTAGGATCCATGTCCCTGCCACTCGAACTTCGTCCCTCCCAAGAGGCTCCGCAGAACAGCTCCCTGTCATAAACGTGATAAGGACAACTAACTTTAGCTGCCACGGGTTCTCGTAGTCAAATGGCCAGGTTCTACTGATCGGCGTATGTTAAAGTGTGAGGAATAGATATCAGCGATCCGCGAACGACGGAATACGGAGGGATTTATGAAAGCCTATGCCTCGCGTTTTCAGTGGGGGCTTGCAACGCTCGCATTTTTTCTGGCTCCATTTATCACGTATGCGATGTCGGGGATGGATATGCCAGCTGGCCACGGACATTCGACGTCTTCCCTCTCTAAGAGTATGGGCGAACCCATCAACACATCGGACCCAGAGATGGAGCTGACCTATAGTGCCGATGGAAACACAGTGATGTTTGTTTCCGGTCGACAAGGAAGTATTCCGTCACCAGGCGTTCCCTACAGCTTTGATATCTGGATGGCGCACAAGGTCAATGGCCAGTGGCAAGCCCCGATACATTTGGGGCCGGGCGTTGATCCCACGGTTGGACCGAACATCAATACGTCTGCCTGGGAACTCGAACCGAGTCTCTCAGATGACGGCAATGTCATTTATTTCACCCGATATCAACCAGGTAATCTGTCTACCGGCGACCTCTATGTGACGCAGAAGGTCAATGGTGTCTGGCAACCCGCCAAAAATTGGAACGATGTACCAGAACTTCCACATATCAATACGCCGACTGGCGAGGAACACTGTCCGATCATCGCCTCCGATAGTCTCATTTACTTTAACTACCAACAACCGGGCGTGACGCAAGATAGCGACATTTGGAAAGTCGAAAAGAAGGATGGAATCTGGCAGAAACCTCAGAGCCTTGGTTCTCGAATCAATTCGCCCTATCGCGACCATATGCACTGGACCGGCCTATCGAAGGATGGGAATAGTCTCATCGTAACCAGTACACGTCCTGATATGGGTTCGCGGGGTGGACACGACATGTGGATCTCCTACAAGAACCAAACGGGGAAATGGCAAGAGCCATTGAACCTTGGCGATACAATCAATACCTCAGGAGAGGATATGTGCTGGGCGTTCTCACCTGATGGCAAGAAAATGCATGGAAGCGGGGGCCCACTAGGCAGTTATAATCATGATGTAATGTGGCTCAACAAAGATGATATTCCCTTGTTGAAGAATTTTGAACCGATCGGACCACCGCCCAATTTACTGATTACCGGTAAGGCTGCCGACATCAAATGACCACGTACCCGTTATTCTGAACAGGAGTACTACCAGTTCTATTCTCATTTTCCGAGGCTGCTATCCGCTCGACCGCCTGCGCTTTATGAGCCGGGGAGAGGTGAGCGTACCGTTCAACCATCGCGAGCGTTTGTTACCCGCCGAGTTCTTGGACCGTTCTCAGATCGACACCGACCATCACTAAGCGCGAGGCAAAGGTGTGTCGGAGCGTATGTGGTGTCACTCCTGGGAGGTTCGCCCGACGCGCGGCACGCCGAAAGCTGGTGCCGAGCCATAGCGCACACGAGTTCGGGCGAGGTCGGCGATCCGCTGCCGGAGGCCCGTACGAGGATCGCGATGACTTCGATACCGATACGTGGCCCTCGCACAACGGACGGTCCGACAGGCGCGCCGCTGCGAGGGCCTTACCATTTTTTTGCAAGTACGTCCTGGAGCATCACCTTATCGAGGGACAAGTCCGCGACCAACCGTTTGAGTTTCGCATGCTTGTCCTGCAGCTGTCTAAACTCCCGGACTTGCTCCGACTCGAGCCCGGCGTACTGCCGCTTCCACCGATAGAAGGTTTGTTCAGCGATCCCGAGATGACGGATGAGATTGGCCACTGGCGCGTCCATCTCGGCCTGCTTGAGTACGGACACGATTTGCTCGACACTGAAACGCTTCCGTTTCACAGCATCCTCCTTCCCCCACTCAGGGGTGAATTATGCCGGAAACTCTCCGTTAATTTGGTCCCAAAATCAGGGGGCCGACCACTCTGTCGGCACAGCGCATTTCCATCTGCTTCATACCGCACAATCCCAGAATCTTGCGTATTGGTTCACTTGTTTCGTTTATTGCGATTATTTCGACTGACTGCTATACTGCCTTTAGAGAAGAGAGGAGCGAATATATGACCACTTTGACCAGAGAACCGATTGTGCCGACTGCTGAGGACGCGGCGCTCGCGAAGAAAGCGCTACAAGCCTTGGCATCGCATCAAGACCCATTCATGGATCTCCACGTTCAGATTATTCAGAAGCGGAAGACGTCTGAACGTCTGTTTTTACCGACGTCGGCTGTGCGACTCCTATTCACCATCCTTGATGAAATGTCAGCAGGCAATGCCGTCACACTGATTCCGGTCCATGCCGAACTTACGACGCAAGAAGCCGCTGATGTGCTGAATGTGTCTCGTCCGTTCCTCGTGAATCTGTTAGGCGAGCAGAAAATCCCTTATCGCAAGGTTGGCACCCACCGGCGCATTCTCTTCGCGGATCTCATGCGCTACAAACATCAGATCGACGCGGATCGCCGTGCGACCCTTGATCAACTGACCCAAGACGCGCAAGCGCTGAAGATGGGCTACTGAATGTGGCCACCTTCACCGCGCTCTACGATGCCTGCGTTCTGTATCCCGCTCCTCTCCGTGATCTGCTCCTCGAGCTGGCTATAACGGATCTGTTTCGCGCCAAATGGTCCTCTCACATTCATGACGAGTGGATACGGGCGGTGCTTGAGCATCGATCAGATCTCACCGTTGCGCAGCTCAGGCGGACGAGACACCTCATGGACGAGCATGTTCGCGACTGCCTCGTTGAGGATTTTGAGGAGCTGATTCCATCCCTCACCCTACCAGACCCGAATGATCGGCATGTCCTGGCAGCCGCCATTTGCGGGAGAGCTGACGTTATTGTCACCTACAATCTCACGGACTTTCCCGAGAAGGAGCTCCAGAAATACGGCATCACGCCCCAACATCCCGATGAGTTTCTGCTACACCTCTTCAATCTGGCACCGAGCATCGTCTGTGCCGCTGCCAGAACGCATCGGGCGAGGCTCAATCATCCTCCAAAGACCACGGTCGAATACCTCGAGACGCTTGAACGCCAGTCCTTGACACAATTCGTGTCGGTGCTTCGTCCCTACGCTGCTCGTCTTTGATCTGCCCCCTCTTTCAATAATCGTTGGTGCTTCCCCGGCAAGCTCGCGAGTGCCGCTCAACATGCCATTGTGCTCAGCCATCTGACGATCAGTTGGTTAGTTGTCTGCCGACAGCCGCCTCAAATCCCGGTTCGAAGCCAACCCGTTTATCCTTCACATCAACAATCAGGCACGCGTTGGTCAGCATGTCAACACAGGACCTGTACTCCTCGTGTCCATTCTCTAGTCGTGCTCTGCTCTCCGTGCGTGGGAGCCGCTTGTGGGTTGTTGCCTGTGCGCATCCGGCCTTCGCCCTGGCTTTTCTCCAACGGGCTGCGTCGATCATGCCCGCAGGCCGCCTCTAAGGCGGCTGCCTTGTGCGGGCATTCCTCCGCATCGCGCCCGCCGGCCCGCCAGGATGCGGCGGCCTCTGTATCTCCTTTGTCGTCGCTGTGTGGCCTCCACGCCTAGTGAGAGGCCAACACATCAACTCACACCAAAGGAGACAACACATGGCAACTCAAGAACACAAACCCAAGCCGGTCACCACGCTTCGATGCAGCCGCATCAAGGCGAGCATCTGGAAGAACGAGGGCATGAACGGCCCGTTCTACAACGTGACCGTTGCTCGCTCGTACAAGGGTCAGGATGGGGTTTGGAAGAATTCCGACTCCTTCGGCCTGGCGGACCTTGACGCGCTCGTGGCGGTCGCCCAACAGGCGAAGCTCTGGGTCACCGAGCGGTCAGATCGCTGACCATCACGGGAAGCCTCCGGCCCTCGCGCCGGGGGCTTCTTGTATAGCAAAGAAGGAAAGTAAGACGATGAAAAGCTATCAGGAATTTGCGACGCATCTCAACCAGCTGCTCGACGGTGTCCATGCTGTCCGCATCACGGTACCCGGCTACATGCCGCTCTCAATCGAGGAAATTGGATCCGGTGAAGAAGGACACCGGTTGGTGTCACTGTGTCACTACGGGGAGCAGAACGGCGATCTCATGCGGGATCCCGACATGGTGTTCCTGTTTCATAACTTACCCAACGGCTCGGTAGCCGAACCTGTATCATATAGAAACGACTACCTGAGAGTCTTTCAAGAAGTCTATCGATATGACGAGACGGGTAGGCGCACCCACGTCCTACCTAGGCTGAAACAGGATTTGAGGGAATTTGCCAACACCTGGTTTGCCACGCTCAGAGATCAGGGATTCTTTGGGGCCACAGCTATTCGAGAAGTTTTGTCGCCGTGATCTCGTCCATTTCACGGGCATGATGTGATGAGATCATGCTCCAGTAAAAAAGTGAACCCAGAACATTGAACTGGTGTAACTTACCGCTTCATGCCGAAAAAGATAAAGCTGGTGGTCCTTGCCTGGTTGAGCGCCGCGCTATACAGCCGGTGTGTCGCTGCATCATAGAAGGCCACTCCAGTGAGCGTCTCGGTACCATAACGACAGGCATCACCTTCAAATGTCATCGCATGATGAAGCACATTGCCCTTTGCACGACGAGTCAATGTTCCAACAAAGGTGCATCCATCTGATAAATGACCTGAAAGCGTACCGGCTGACTCTACTCTCATTGTGACTGTATGGTTGTCGGCACGGAGTCCAGTATAGTTCCCGGCCACTAGATTCAGATTCGGAGCCAACTCAGACTCTGCATCGTACGTCGTCGTAAAGCTCTCTCTGTCGCCGTTGAAGTGTGCGATCGTCCCACGAAAGCTCTTTGCCGGCACATAGGTGCCACTCATCGTCGCTGAGAGAATTCCTGCGCCTTCCAGATTGAAGTCCCTGGTGTTCGAGGAGTCGAATGAACCGGAGTGCGACGTGCCGGAGCCCTGAACCAGTCCAGCCAGAACGGTGGGTTTGTCGCTTGCCGCATAGAAGACCCAATAGGAGCCGTCATCGAGGACCAGTCCGCGGACTGTGCGACTCGTGGGAGTCACGCCCGATAGAAGAAGGGTGTTTCGCCATATCCGCGTCCACCTCCACAAGCGACGGAAGCGAACCCACTATTTAGGCACTTGATCATGCTGCCACAGGCAACGAACCCACTTATCCAACAGAGTGCCAGAAGGCATTTGATCGTGTTCGGCCAGGTCATTCGCTAGGGATGTCGATTCAACCCAAGAGCAAAAGGTGGAGGGTGTTGCACCCGTTTTCAGTAGACAAGAGGGTAACCCCCTCCATTGGGGGAAAGAAAACGGTGAACAGAACGCGAGACGATGCTGGCATGCCCGCTTGACGGAGGGTCCATCGACCAGTGATCCAGGCGCGGTCCTGGTGTTTTGGAAAGCGTGAGAGACATCGATTTTAAGAGGTTGCAGGATATGGCCTTAAGGCCCAGTTGTCTTACATCTCTGGTGTGTTGTATGCTTTCGCCCATGCGTGTTGATGCCTCTCATCACTGTGGTCACCGGAACGCAGGACTGACCCTGACTCTGCTGGGCCTGTGGGGATGACCACGAAACGCACCACCACGATCACCGTGGATCTGGGAGAGCTGAAAGCACCCTGGCAGGCTTGGTGTCAGCAGCAGGGGGTTACACCGAGCCATGCCCTTCGGCAGGTCTTACGGCAGGCCCTGGACGGGCACCCCACACAGGCCGCTCCTCCTCGGCTGCGCGTCACCCGGCGAAGAGAACGAGCCACCGCCCGCATGAAACTCAATGTGACGCCCTCCGAACTCGCCGCGCTGCGAACCTGTGCCCGGCATGAGGGCTATCAGCCGACGAACTGGGTGGTCGCGATGATCCGCACCAAGTTGACCGGGGAACCGCATGTGGGGCAGTCGGAACTCGCCGCTCTGACCCGCTCCAATCAACAGCTCCTCGCCTTGGGAAGGAACCTGAACCAGATCGCGAAAGTCTTGAATACTTCCCCAGAGAACCGGGGTGCGTTTCGGATAGAGGTGATCACCGAACTCTCCCGCGTGATCCGAACCCACACCGACCGGGTCTCTGATGTCTTGCGCGGGACGGTGGCGCGCTGGTCGCTCGAATGAGTTCTGCAATCAGCCGGATCGACGAGCGTCTGGATGAGTGGGGGAGTCGGCTCTTCAATGTCTCAACGGAGACCCTCCCACGGCCGCGTCGCAGCACGCGCATTCCTTTTGCTTCTGCCAAGCCTGTGAGTACAGGCGGACGGCTCAGCACGGCACAGGCTCGTGCGAACTACGTGCGGCAGAAGCTGCAAGCCATGGTCCGCCGCGCGCCGCAAGTCGTGGTGAAACTCGTCAGGGCGCCGAAAGGGATGAAGGGCATCTCGAACAACCTCACCTACATTTCGCGGGATGGCCAACTCGAGATCGAGGATC
>CAZPNQ010000139.1:0-9178 GCA_964587955.1 uncultured Nitrospira sp. | reverse complement strand
GTAGTCGTAGGCGCCCTGCTTAATCGCTTCGATCGCGCCCTCCAAGGAGCCGAAGGCGGTGAGCACCACCACCGCTGTATTCGGATTCACCCGTTTGAACTCCCGCAAAACCGTCAGTCCGTCCACCGCACCCATGCGAATATCCGTCAGCACCAAGTCGACTCGCCCCTGGCGTCCACGCGCGATCACTTCTTCGCCGCCGGCAAAGGCCTCGACGTGATACCCTTCCTTCCTGAGTGCCTCCGCCAACAGCTCACGGGCAACCGCGTCGTCATCGGCCACCAGAATTGTCGCTGGTTGCATTACGCTTCCTCCCTCGTAGCAATGGGTTCACGTTGCATCGCCGGTAATGTCATCGTCACGGTCGTGCCACTCCCGATCTCACTCATCAACACGAGGCTGCCGCCATGAGCCGCCACCGACTCGCGGCTCAAGAATAGTCCCAAGCCAGTCCCCTTGCCAACCGCCTTCGTGGTAAAAAAGGGTTCAAAGGCCTTCTGTAGATCTTCTTCCGGCATACCGTAGCCGGTATCCTGCACCTCAATCGTAATCATCAACGGCGACATGCCGTCTGCAACCAGCCGGCCGCGCTCCAATTCGGCTGATGACGCTTCACGACTACCTGCCGCGAGAGTGACTTTTCCATGGGCAGGAGTTGCAGCAAGGGCATTAGCCAGGATATTGACCAAGACTTGATGGATTTTTTCCTTGTCCGCCCAAATCAGAGGAAGGTCTTTTCGAATGTCGACCGTCAACACGATCCCTTTCTCATGGAAGGCCGGTTCCATCAGAACTGCCGAGGGACTGACCACTTCCTCCACAGGAAGCCATCGTGGTTCAGGCTGACGCGGCCGGGTCGAAGAGAGCAGATCCTGAATGATTCGAACCACTCGCGTGAGCTGATCATCGATGATCGCCACTCGCTTCCTCATCTCCGGCGTCGCACCAGGCTCTTCAGCCAACGCCTGAACATGCCACGCGATTGAATGAAGCGGCGTGCCCACTTCATGCGCCACGGAGGCCACAAGCTGTCCCACCGCAGCCAACCGTTCCGAGCGGTTCAATTGATCTTTCGCCTGGACCAGTAGGGTGTTGGCTTTGAGGAGATTCTCGGTTTCGTGAGCCAGTGCCGCTTTTGCCGCCTCTTCTCGCGCTTTCCGCTCTTCCCAGCTCATGCCCAGGTACGCCACCAACAGCAAGACGCCGACGACCACGCTCCGATTGATGACGGCTGTTTGAAATCGGCCCGGCTTCGTCGGTTGGAGAAGCCCCGAATACGTCCCCACGACACAGGCCAATACCGTCACCAACACGATGGTTCGATTTCGAAGGGTGGTCACCAACAAGATCGGCAGCACATACCCATACGCGCCGACGACGTTGGCCGGCGCAAATTCTTCAATGACCAGAATGATCAGAAAGCAGGCAGCTGCGACAGCCAGCACGAGTCGGTCACGATGCGTCATAGCAATCATCGACTGGCTCCGCCTGGCCGAGAATCATCACTCTGAATCGAAAACATGAATACCGTACGGATTCCTTCCCAGAAGTACTTACACAAGAGGGCGGGTCAAACGCAACAGACCGGCAAGCCGTTCAAATCGAGCATCTTGAGTCAACTCCTCCACCGTCAGACTCAACTTCCGGCACCAATTCTGGTGCTGGTCCACTGTTCCCGGGAGATTGGTCTGAACCCGGGCGCCGATGACGTCTTCAATATTGGCCAAGACGATCCAAGCGGGGGTACGGGCCAGGTACTGATGAATATGCTCCGCCAACTCGGTCGTCATCGCCGGCGTCTGGGCCGGATCATCCGATACACCCGGCGGCAAGAGTCCTTGAGACTTCAAGGCAGTGAGAATACCTGCCTTTTCTCGCTGCCGCTCCGCCCACATCGCGTTCCGGGCGTCTTCCGAGGGGACAAGGCGCAGTGCGGAGCGAGTTTCAATATCGACTCCTTCCCAATACCCGGCCAGGGTTGGAAGATCATGGGTCGTGACGACGGCGAGCGCTTGGGCGGGATACTGAGCGGGCAGCTTCCATCCTCCCCCGGACTCTCGCTCAAAATAAAACACTCGATACGACAGCACGCCGGCTGGTCCAAGTCGGTCGCGCACCCAATCGGGAACGGTTCCCAGATCCTCGCCGATCACCAGCGCCTTCGCCCGCACGCTTTCCAACGCCAAAATGGCCAGCAGTTCGTCATCCCGATAATGCACGTACGTCCCCATCGCCGGTGGAAGACCACGGGGAATCCAAAACAGTCGAAAGAGCGCCATGACATGATCGATCCGTATCGCGCCCCCATAGCGGAGATTATTACGGAGTAATTGGATGAAATACCGGTATCCGCTCGCACGCAGGCACCATGGGTCGAGCGGAGAAATCCCCCAATTCTGACCCTCAGGGGCAAATGCGTCGGGAGGCGCACCGCAGTCAGCCTTGAAGGCCAAGACATCTTGATTCAGCCACCCATCGGCGCCGTAGCGATCGCTTCCCAGAGCAAAGTCATGGTACAGGCCGATCGGCATGCCGGCCTCATGCGTTTTCTTCACGACCGCAAGCAGTTGTTCCGCGGCCAGCCATTGCAGATACTGGAAAAATCGAACCCGCGGCATTCGCCCATACCGAAGCTCTTCCATCGCCTCCGACGTCGGCGTTCGATACGACTCCGGCCAGTTCTCCCAGACCGTCGTAGCCTTTTGGGCTAACTGCCGCTCCTCTTCCAAAGCCTGAAACAACGCATAGTGCTGCAGAGGTTTTCCTTCTCGCTCCGTGAAATGCTGGAAGCTTCTCCCCCGATCCGTGGTCGGTTTCAACTCCGGTTCGACACCGTTGAAATTATCTCGCAGAAATGCCCGATAGCAGAGCTCGAGCACCTCGCGTTTCACCGACTTCACCGCATCGTAATCCACGAACTCGCACTCCCGAACCGCTTCGATCTTCGTGCGAAACGAGAGATCGGCAAGCAAGTCTTGAACTTCCGGACCGCTCCAGCACTCTGCAACCTGGGTGATATCGATATACAAGTCATTGAGAAACAAACGGCTGGTGGGTGAATAGGGGCTGATGTGATAGGGCTTGGAGTTCTTAAGTGCATGGAGCGGATTCAGGCCGACCACTGCAGCCCCTAAGTGTTTTCCTGCCCAATCGATGAGGGTCCCGAGATCTCTAAAGTCGCCGACCCCCCAATTGTGATGGCTCCGCAATGAATAGAGCTGCAAGGCAATGCCCCACCATCGAACACCCCCCTGAACCTCATCGGGAATGTAACATCGCTCCGGCGCGACGATGAGACGAAAGGCGGATTCCGTCGTGGTGCCGCTTGCCGTCGCCCAGGCTTTGACTGAGTAATAGCCGAGCGGGAGGTCTTGTGGAAACACCACTGCGACACGAATAAACCGGCGTCCCTGAATCGTGCGGGTCTCCTCCACTTTGAAACCAGATCCCTCCGTTCGCTCATGTTGCTTCTCTCCTGCCTCATCGAATAATGACCAGGTAACATGCAAACACGGATCATCCGCGCTCTCACACGGCACATGGAGCGACCAGGTACCGGCATCGTGTCCCAACCGAAGGACATAGACCGGTTCACAGCCTCGCAGCCACCAGCGATGATCCCACGCCTCGAGTTCCGCAATGAGTTCATCGCGATTGGCAACCCGGATATTCATGGCGGCCAGAATGGCTCGCCGCGTTTCGTCGGTCGTCACATGATGTGTTCCGGCAATGTCATAGTAGTCGGCGGCAATTCCGGCCCGATCGGCCAACATACGCAAGAGGTCACTGTCAGATTGAGCGTCCATACTGGTTATCGCAGTAACGAATTATCTCGTCAGGATATCGCCACGCCGCAACAGGATATTAACCAAGCTTTCCCTTCTCATTCACCCCTCGTACCCCGGCATGATTTCAGTGACCAATGGCGCAGCAAGTACGGCGGCACGCCATACGTCTGGTGCCGGTTATCTCTTTGAACAATACGGCCTATTTCAAGATCTGTGAGTGTGAGTGAAGGGTTAGACCAAGTCAAGATAATGCGGACTCTAGGGCCATTTTCGTATCAAATCGGCTCTACTCGCTCTCTTATATAGCGTTTAGCTCAGTGCCTGCAGCCTTCCCGTCGAGCGGGCAAGATTGATTCGGGCCGCGTTGAGTTGAAAGAACGCATTGACAAGGTTTTCTCTGGCCCGGGTCAATGACGAGAGCCCATTCGTGAGTTCAAAGTGACTGGAAGAGGTCATGACAGCGTAGCGTTCTCGAGCGAGACTCAGTTCCTTGGTCGCCATTTGCAAACCGGACTGAGCGATGTCCACTTGTTCCTTTGCCGCGCGGAGCGAAGCCAACGCATCATGCACTTCCATTTTGACTTGATTGAGTACTGATCTCATGCGTAATGATTCTTGCTGCCATTGGCTTCGGGCTTGTGCGATGCGGCCTTCACGCTGGGATCCGTCAAAAATCGGAATCTGGAGGACGAGTGCCATATTGTAGGTATCGAGAGTATTATTCCAACGATTGCCGACAAGTCCATAATTTCCCTGGGCTACCAGCGACGGTGTTCGTTCCCCCGTGATAGAGGAATAGGTCAGTTCTGACGCCTTTACACGAGTGTACTGCGCCTGAACCTCTGGCCGTCGGCTGAGTGCCTCCTCCTCTGCCCCCTGCGGCGTCGGTACGTCCTGCACATCCATCGTCCATTCATCTATCAAGACAACGGATACTTCCGTAGGCAATGCCAGTAGATTGCTGAGACTCAGTTTGGTGCGCTCAAGGTCATATCGCGCGGAAGAACCCTGTTGCCGCTCAACCGCCACCTGCGCTTCCAGTCGGGCGACATCGAGCCCCGAAGCGACCCCTCCACGTTGCCGCTGTCTGACAGTTTCGAGTAATTCGTTCATGACATGCTGATTGGCCTCATGCATATTGAGCATGGCCATAGCCTTCAACCCTTCCATGTAAACCAGAGCCACACTGGCCATCATATCGAAACGTTTAGCCTCCGATTCATGCTCCGTCACCTGTAGAGATTCACGCGAAGCCCGCCAGCGCTGAATCAAGCTAAGACTGAACAGATTTTGCGTCGCGCTGATCCTGGCATCGAAAATACTGAACGGATCGGTACGCACCGGAGAAAGGCCGATTGTTCCGAGAAATTGCGTCTGCCTGGTTTGTCTGACATCGGCCGAAATGTTTGGCAACATCGCCCCCAGTTGCGTCCGCACCTGGCCTTGAGCCTCTCGAATCCGCTCCTTATACAGAAGGACGTCAGGATTGTTGTTGATCGCCGCAGCCAACGCCCCTTTCAAAGTCAGCAGGAGCGGCTGAGGCGTATGTGATCGAGATACGCTATCGGATTTCTCTGTTGAAATGTCGGCTTGCGCCAAGCCTGATCCAACCACAGAAATGGCAAGCAGATGGAACCCAAGTAGCGCCGGCGAGAAAACCATCAGTTACCGCTCCTTCAGACTTTCTTGCATGGATTTGAGCAACGGACTCAATAGATATTCGATGATGCGGCGCTGACCGGTCTTGATTTCGACGCTGACCGCCATCCCTGGCGACAGATTCACCTGCTTGCCATCGACTTGGATCGTCGACCGATCCATACTGACTCTGGTCGGGTATACGAGTCCGATCTTTTCGAGAGGAACCGCATCGTCAGAAACCATCAGCACATGACCTGGAATCGTTCCGTACAACGTAAATTGGAACGTTTCGACTTTGATCTCAACCGGCTGTCCTTCTTTCACAAACCCGACATCTTTATTCTCAATGTGCACCTCTGCTTCGACCGGATGGTCTTGGGGGACGACAATGAGCAACTGCTGCGCTGGAGTGACGACACCACCGACGGTATGCACCGCTAATTGCTGCACGACGCCGTCGATCGGTGAGGTCAGCCGCTGCAAACTGGTCTTTTGACCCGCCTTCGTGACCTCTTGCGTAAGTGAGACGGCTTTGGTTTCAAGAGCCGACAGTTCTGCCTGTTTCGTCTGCTGAAACTCCGATACCATGGCCCGATAATGCTTTTCGGCTTCCGCGAGCGCAGCCCCGTCCTGTTGCAGCTTTTTCCGTTGCCCAGCCAACTCTTGCGCCTTGTCGATCCGCTGCCCTTCTGCCTGCAGATAGTCCATCTTGGTCACTGCCTCATGTTCAAGCAGCTTCTTGTAGGCCTCGACACGTTCCGCATCCATCGGAAGCGTGGCTTCCAAGCGGAGGATGTTCTCTTTGGTTTGTTCGAGCGCCGCTTGACGTTGATCGACAAGATGCTGTGCCGCTGCATCCCTGGCCTGATACTCGGCTAATTGGTCACGCAGCAACTGCTGCTGCAGTGCGACGTAAGGTCCATCTGCATCGGGAGGCGCCTTGAAAGTGCCTCGCCCTTTGATGAGTGCCCGCAACCTGGCCGCATCCACTTTTGCCGATCGGTACTCGTTGAACGCTCGATCGTAGTCGGCACGGTTCAGGGTCGAATCCAGCTCGATCAGCACATGGCCTTGCTCCACGGCTTGACCATCCTGTACCTGGATCGATGCAATGATCCCTGCTTCGTACGGCTGGATGATCTTCGAGTAGCCGCTGGGAATAATCTTCCCCTGCGCCGTGGCCACAATATCGATCCATCCCAATGTGGTCCACAGCCCGGCCGCAGTGAAGACCGACAAAATCGTCCAGAGAAGCGCTCGGCCGATTGGGGATGGAGGAACCTGTTGGATTTCCAACACCGCCGGCAGAAATTCCATGGCCTGTCCACTGGAAACTGCAGAATCGATTGGTCGGCTCGATTCTGCCTGCCACGCTGCTTTCCAGACTGTCCAATGTTTCCAGAACACCCCATAAGCCATCTGCGAGTCCTCTATCGCTGACCTATCTGATGCATGTGTAAACGTGCATAGAATCCGTCAAGATGCAGGAGTTCATCATGTGAGCCCTCCTCAACGATCTCTCCTTTATCCACGACATAAATGCGATGGGCGGACCGCACCGTACTCAGCCGATGTGCAATAAGAAAGACCGTACGCCCCTGACAGATCTGTTGCATGTTGCGATGGATCACCGCTTCTGATTCGTAGTCCAATGCGCTAGTCGCTTCATCAAAAATCAGAATGCGAGGATTCGCGATCAATGCCCGTGCAATGGCGATCCGCTGACGCTGCCCGCCTGAGAGCGTGCATCCTTGCTCTCCGATCGTCGTGTCGTACCCGTCCGCTAATTCGAGAATAAACTCGTGGGCTCCCGCCATTTTCGCTGCCTCGATCACCTGTTCCATCGCCAACCCCGGATCCGTCATCGCAATGTTGCTTCGGACCGATCCGTTGAAGAGGAAGTTTTCCTGCAACACCACTCCCACTTGCCTGCGCAGCCATGCAGGATCGGCCTGGGCCAAATCCACTCCATCCACACAAATCCGCCCACGTTCCGGCACATAGAGACGCTGCAGCAATTTGGCGATTGTGCTTTTCCCCGATCCCGAACGTCCGACAATACCGATCAGCTGTCCCGGCTCCACACAAAATGACATCATCCTTGTGACTGCCGGCCCATCCGGCCGATACCGAAATGTGACTTCATCGAACCGTACATGCCCCACGACTCGAGGCAACGTCGTTCGATTTGGGTTATACGATGGCTCTGGCCGGGTGTTCAGCACATCGCCCAACCGTTGCATCGAAATACCGACTTGCTGAAATTCCTGCCAGAGATTCACAAGGCGTAGGATCGGCCCCGTGACTTGTGCCGACAGCATGTTGAATGCGATCAACTGACCGATGCTCAGATCTCCATCGACTACACGATAGGCACCCAGCCACAGCACCGCCACAGTGGTCATCTTTTGAACACAAGTCGCAGATTGACCGGCTATTGTCATCACGCTTGTCGCGCGGAAACTTGCCCGAACATAACCGGCCAGTTGCTCTTCCCATCTCCGCACGAGAGGGGGCTCAACCGCCATGGCTTTGACGGTCTGCATCCCACTCACGGCTTCGACTAAGAAGGCCTGATTCTCTGCTCCCCGATTGAACTTTTCATGCAAGCGCGCCCGGATCGCTGGGGTTATGGCTATCGACAGCATTGCATAGACCGGAAGAGAAGCCATGACCACAAGCGTGAGCGTAGGACTGTAGAACCACATGACCGTCAGAAAAACGGCGGTGAACACAACGTCCAATACCACTGTTACGGAGTGGCTGGTTAGGAACTGGCGGATCTGTTCCAACTCACGTACGCGGGCAATCGTATCGCCAACGCGTCGGGCTTCAAAATAGGAAATGGGTAGCGCCAGGAGATGTCGGAAGAGTTGGGCGCCAAGACTCACATCGATCCGATTCGTCGTATGAGAAAACAGGTACGTGCGGAGTCCACCTATCATCGCTTCAAAGATCGCTAGTGCAATCATACCGATCGCCAGCACGTGAAGCGTCGTGAACCCCTTATGGACAAGTACTTTATCGATGACGACTTGTGTAAAGAGCGGCGTCAATAAGGCGAAGAGTTGAAGAAAGAACGAGGCGATCAGGACTTCGCCAAAAACTCTTCGGTATTTGACGATGGCAGGAATGAACCACGTAAAGTCGAACGTGAGATCCTGCAGTCGTACAGCGGCTCGTTTAGTAAAGAGCAGCAGTTCTCCCACCCATGTCGCTTCAAATTGTTCGCGAGAGAGGACAAGGGGCCGTGTTTCAACCGGATCCTGGACCAGTACCTTCTCGTCTTCAACTTTCGCTAGCACGACATAGCGGCCATCTGTCCGTTTTGCCATGGCTGGCAACGGTGTTCCCTGGAGTTTGCTCCAGGTGGTCTTGAGCAATCCGGCCTTAAGTCCCACATGCTTGGCGGCACGCAGGAGATCGGCATCGGAGAGAACCTGTCCGGACTGTGCAAACTGATGCCGCAATTGTGAACCATCGGCAGGAAGATCATGGTATCGAGCGATAATGAGGAGACAGATCAAACCCGTGTCAGTGCTGCTGGAAGAACTTGGTGCCTTATCAGGGTTATGTACTTGAGAATAATCACCTACTGTATCTTTCAGCATTTGGCCATCTTAGGACACCGATGGCCTGTGACCAAACAATTTCAAGGAATATGCACCAACGCCGCATCCCTGTATGTCATTTCCTATTGCCAGCTGGCGGCCAACACGGCCTGCACGTCTTGGGGCCGTTGATCGAGG
>CAZPNQ010000138.1:0-9263 GCA_964587955.1 uncultured Nitrospira sp. | reverse complement strand
TTTATTGAAGGCGGGCCAGTCTGAGCTGGTGGTCAAGACCCGCAAACTCATGACGCAGCTCAAGGACAAGGAGCGGGAGCTGGAAGAGTTGAAGTTAAAAATGGCCAGCGGTGCCTCGGTGGCTTCGACCGCTCGGACCATTGCCGGGGTGACGGTGCATACGCAGCGGACGGACGGCCTGGATGTGAACGGCATGCGAGCGTTGGCGGATCAGCTGCGGGATAAGCTGAAGAGCGGCGTCATCGCGCTGGGCGCGGCCACCGGCAATGACAAGGTCTCATTGTTGGTCGTGGTGACGAAAGACTTGATCGGTAGGCTCAAGGCCGGCGATCTCATTAAAGCCATGGCGGCCGAGGTGGGCGGAACCGGAGGCGGTCGGCCGGAAATGGCCCAGGCCGGAGGAAAGGAGCCGGCCAAGCTCGACGCGACGTTGGAAAAAGTTTTTGGTCTGGTTGAAACCACCCTCAGGCGGTAAAATCATGCCTGGCCGAATTCTCGCGCTCGATTACGGCACCAAGCGGATCGGCGTCGCACTCAGCGACGAATTGGGCTGGACGGCACAGCCGCTCGAAACCTTTGAACGGAAGACGCTGGATTGGGATATCACCCATATTGCGGCGCTGGTTGGATCGCACAGTGTGGAACGGGTGGTGCTGGGGCTGCCGCTTCAGCTGGACGGACAGGAAGGGCCGGCCGTTCGGGCGATGCGCGTGTTTACCGCGAAACTGGAAGCGGGCTTGTCCGTGCCGGTCGTCCTGTGGGACGAACGGATGACGACCAAAGCGGCGGAAGAGTTATTGATTGCCGCCGATGTCAGTCGGAAGAAGCGTAAGGGAATCGTCGATCGTATCGCAGCCGCGATTCTCCTGCGAAGTTACCTTGAAGCGCAGGACCAGGTCTCCGCTCAATCCGCCGGAGGCCGGTCAGCTGAGGAGATGCCGGAAGAATGGGGGATAGGGTCTACTGACGACCGAACCTATGACGCTGCGTCTGATCCTCATCGTATTGATCGCCCTCGTCGCCCTCGCCGGCGGGGCCGGTTATCAGATGATTCGTTGGGCTGAAGCACCCGCCCTTTCCGAGTCCGATCATCCTCCGCAGAAAATCGTCGTGATCCCGGAGGGCGCGACGTTTCAACAGGCGGCGGCCTTGCTCGAGCGAGAGCAGCTGATCAGGAGTCGCTTGGCATTTCTGCTGTTGGGGAAAGTCCAGGAAGCTGACCGCAAGATCCATCCCGGAGAGTATGAGCTCAACGCCGCCATGGCTCCGGCGGAGATTCTTGGGAAATTGCTTGCCGGACGCGTCGTGCTGCATGCCATCACAATTCCCGAAGGCCATACGATCATTCAAATCGCCGAAGTGCTGGATGGACATCGCATCACGAATCGCGAAGAATTCGTTCGATTGGCCTCGGACAAATCCTTTGTGAAAACGTTGGGCATTTCCGCCGACACCGCGGAAGGGTATCTGTATCCGGACACGTATCGTTTTGCCAGGCCGACGGCTGCAAAAGACGTCATCAAGGCTATGGTGGAGCAGCTCGGGCATATCATGACTCAGGAATGGCAGGCACGGGCCAAGGATATTCATTTGACGGTTCATGAGGTGTTGACGCTGGCTTCAGTGATCGAAAAGGAAACCGGCGCGGAAGACGAACGTCCGCACATCTCGTCCGTATTCCATAATCGACTGAAAAAACATATTCCTCTACAGAGCGACCCGACGGTGATCTACGGGTTAACGACTTTCGATGGGAACCTCCACAAAAAGGATCTCTCCCATCCCAGTCCCTACAATACCTACCGGTGGGCCGGTCTGCCGCCCGGGCCGATCGCCAACCCCGGGGCACAGTCGATCCGTGCCGCCTTGTATCCTCTGCCTTCTGCCTATCTCTATTTCGTCTCGAAAAACGATGGGACACATTATTTCTCCGCGACGCTGGTGGAACATAACAAGGCGGTGGAAAAGTATCAGAAGCGCCCCTTCCGTCGGGGCCATCGTTCGCAGACTTTTATGCTGCCCAATGGCAGAGAGTCACAGGGCGAAGAAGGGGTATCGTAACGCATGTCAGAATGGAATCTACCCGCTCTCATCGATCATACGGTATTGAGGCCGGACGCGACGAAAGCCGAAGTGCTTCGATTGTGCTCAGAGGCAAAGGCCAACGGTTTCACGGTTATCTTTGTGCCGCCATGTTATGTGGATGAGGCGGTGGAGGCGGTGGTCGGCAGCAGCATTCGCGTCGGCATTCCCATCGGGTTTCCGTTAGGGGGGCATAGCACAAAAGCCAAGGTGGCCGAAGCCGTCGAGGCGGTGCAGCGCGGTGCGACGGTGTTGGACATGGTGCTCAATATCAGCCGCCTGAAGTCGGCCGATCATGACTATGTGCGAACGGACATTGCCGAAGTTGTGAAGTCTACGCCAGGTGTCGAGCATAAAGTGATTCTCGAAACCTGTTATTTGACGCATCAGGAGAAACAAACGGCCTGTCATGTCATCGTGGAAGCCGGCGCCGACTATGTGAAAACGTCCACCGGCTTTGGCGCTGCAGGGGCAGCCGTCGAAGATGTTCGCTTGCTGAAGGACACCGTAGCAGGACGGGCAAAGGTGAAAGCTTCGGGCGGCATTCGTGATTGGAAGACCACACTCGCGATGCTGGAAGCCGGAGCCGATAGAATCGGGACCAGTGCCAGCCTCAAGATCATCGGCGAATGGCGAGTGGCAGTATAGGCAAGATTATAGCCGTACTGAATTCAAGCCGTCACGAAAACTTGGTCGATGCGAACTATATGGATAAAATGTTCAGTGAAGCCATACCAAAATCACGTCAGGATGCTCAAAAAGGCTGTCCAGCAAGGCCGCAGTGAGCGAAGCGGCGAAGCGTACGCTTCGGTACGTTGAGCCTCTGAGCGATGCGACCTGCCTCGCGAAGCCGCTCCGGCAAGGCGGGGAACGCCGCTGGCGGACTTTTTCAGCATCCTGCTAGGTCCTCTAGGTTCACATGTCTGTCCATACGTCTCTATGTCAGATTACGATGATTTGATATAGTGCGCCGATGATCAACCGAGTCATTCTATTCGTCATCGATGGGTTCGGAATCGGGGCATTGCCCGATGGAGCCGACTATGGCGATGCCGAGGCGAACACCCTCGTGCATTTGGCGGAGACGGTCGATGGGCTGAATGTGCCTAATTTCGAAATGCTGGGCCTGGGGCATGTCGCTCCGATCAAAGGCGTCCGTGCAATGGTTCAGCCGAACGGTTCCTTCGGGCGACTGGGATTTACATCGCCGGGTAAAGATTCGGTCGTTGGATACTGGGAGATCGGCGGGGTTATCCAGAAAGAACCCCCGACGGTCTGCAGCTCAGGCGTTCCGGCTAAGATCATCGATGTCGTTGAGCAGCTCTTAGGCAGAAAGTCGATCGGCCGAGGCATCTCGTCCCCGGCAGTGATGTTCCACCGGCATAGTATGGAGCATATGGCTACGGGAGCGCCTATTCTGTGGACGGATGGAGGCAACACGTGTTTTGTGGCCATGCATGAATCACTGATGGCACCGGTGGAGTTTCAACAGCGATGCCGAGAGATTCGGAAAGCGGTGAAGGATGCGGGAACTCTCATTCGTGTCGTCGGGCAGCCGGTCATCGGGGGGCATGACTTGCTTCGCCCGCAGCTCGGACGAAGGGACTTTGTGAGTGAGCCACCGGGTGTGACGATGTTCGATGTTTTAAGCCGCTCCGGCCAGATTGCCATGGGGGTCGGAAAGGTCTACGATATTTTTAGTGGGCGCGGGTTGACGAAATCCTTCCGGGTTGCGCCGGGAATGGCGGCTTTCGATGAAGTCATCGGTATGTTGAACAAGGTCCCTCGCGGCCTCATCTGTGCCAGCCTGGATTTGCTGTCCGAAGATGCCGCACAGTCGGCGACAGCCGTACAAGAATTTGATCGTCGTCTTCCCGATCTGTTCGAGAAGCTGCGGCTCGGCGATATGGTGCTCATCACCGGTGATCATGGAAGAGATTTCTCATTGTCGGGAAGGACGTCCACGCGAGAGTATGTTCCGGTCTTTGCGACTGGTCCCAAGCTTGCCCAAGGCGTCGACTTGGGAAGCCGATCGACTGCGTCTGATGTGGGCCAGACGATTGCGGAGGCACTTCGAGCCGAGCGATTACCGGTTGGCGACAGTTTCTTGGATGCGCTGAGACCTGGATAGGTGAAAAGTAAGAAGTAAGAAGTAAAAGGCGAGGGGATAAGAAATTGCGATGTCGTATGAAGAGAAGCTAACACAGCTGGGTCTTGAATTGCCGGCTCCTCCAAAACCAGTGGCAAACTATGTGCCGGTAGTCAGAACGGGTGATTTGCTGTTTCTTTCCGGGGTATTACCTTCGCTCGACGGCCGGCTTGTCATGACAGGCAAGCTCGGAGAGAGTCTCACAATCGAACAGGGAGTTGAGGCATCGAGAGTGGCGGTGCTCAATGGATTAAGCATCATTCGGAGCGAAATCGGATCACTGAACGGGGTTAAGCAGATCGTCAAGATGGTCGGTTATATTGCCTCGGGCCCTGGCTTCACCGATCAACCGCAAGTTCTCAATGGGGCATCTGATCTGCTTGTTGCCGTATTCGGAGAAGCAGGCCGCCATGCACGAGTTGCCGTAGGTGCCGCAGAGTTGCCACGCCTGGCTCCGGTGGAAATTGAATTAATCATCCAAGTCGCCTCCTAGTCCACCTTGACTCTTCAAAAAATCGCTTGTTAAAGTCGGACATGTTGTGTTTCCAATCTCTGGTATATTTATTTCCGCTGATGGGCTATCCATGAAACCAATTTCTATCTTCGCCACATGTTTTCTTTGGCTTATTTGTCTTGCGGGCGAGGCGAACGTCTTTATGGCACACGCCGGCCAGGCGCCGATTGAATTGTCTTCTCGGTCTTCTATCCCTGGCGCGACTATCGTCTTGAACGGAAAGGGATTTGGAAATTTTAAGTCGACTCAGTTCAACAAGGTGACCGTCAATGGCGTGTCGGCTTTAGTGCAGCGATGGGAAGCGGAGGTCATTGAAATCAAGGTTCCCTTTAGAGCCACGAGCGGCCCGGTTGAAGTATTGATGGGAAAGAAGAAGCTATCCGCCGGACCGTTGATCATCATAGCTCCACAGATCACAGCGATTACGCCGACGGAAGCGGAACGGGGAACTACCCTTCAGATCACCGGTCATCATTTCGGCCTCACGGCAGGTGCGCGGGATCCGAACACCATGTTCGGCGTCAATGATGTGGTGGTCGGGGGGGTCGTCGTGCGGCCAAAGCGATGGAAAGACGACAAGATCGAGCTCGAAATTCCGGCGAATGCGGTCAGTGGCGATGTCGTGGTTCGGTTGGCCTCCTCCGACCCGTTGCCGGACGGGTCATGTTGTGCTCCGGTCGAATATGTCGCGAGCAATGCTGTTTCGCTCAAACTGATTCCGTCCGTTCGAGTGGATCCGATCAGTGGGCCTGTCGGTACAAAAGTAGTCTTGTTCGGCCAGGGGTTCGGGGATGCCAAAGAACAGATGGATGATGCCGTTCTGATCGGTGGAAGACCTGCGACCATCGCCCAATGGAAAGATGACGTCATCGTGTTCCACGTCTCGCTCGATGCGGTGTCGGGTCCGTTAGTGCTGAAACGTCAAGGGAAGGAAAGGGTGCTCGCGCAGTTTACGGTTCATGTTCCCCTCGTCCGCTCCATAAGTCCCGCCAGTGCGCCCATCGGGACCCTATTGCGTATCAACGGCGAGCACTTTGGGTTTTACTCGGAAAGCGGGTCGACGCCCTACAACTTTATGGATTTCAATACCGGTGAGAATCGAGTTGAAATCGGCGGGGTGCCGGCGGTGATTTATCGCTGGAACGACGATCGCATAGATGTGTGGGTGCCGTTCAGCGCGAAATCCGGTAAGGTCATTGTTTACCGAAGCGCCAACACGCCGAACATAGGCGGGCTGTGTTGTGCCGAGCGAGGGACCCAAACCATAGAAGCTGGGGATTTCACGCTCATCACGCCGGTCATCGAGTCGTATGAACCTCGGGCTGCGGGGTTGGATGCGACGGTCACCATCAAGGGCCGAGGTTTCGGAACATTTCTCAAGACCGCTGAACATGCCGACCTTGGGTTGAACCAGAAATCCTACAAGCGGCGAACTGACATTGAAATCAACGAACCAGAGGACAACACAACCGTCGTTTCGAACGTGTCACGAACCGAAGTACTATTCAACGGCACAGCCGCACTGGTTCAGTCATGGACCGATGAAGAAATTGTCGTCACAGTGCCCCACCGCAACCTCTATGGGATTGGAAAGAAGGGAAAGTTTTTCGATAACCTGGCGACCGGGCCATTGGTTGTTCGCCGAGGGTCGTGGGATCTGCTTCCCGATGGAACATGTTGTTCACCGAAGAAATGGGTCACTCTTGAGGCCGGACCGTTCACCATCGAAGCGAAAGGGCTTCCTGACTCAGGCTACTGGGATAACAACAGACCTGATGCGAGCACCAATCAATAATGCCGGTTTGGTTCCATCTCGGTCGCGCCCGCCGACGGAACGTTTTCGCGTCATTCTGTATTCTCCTTGCTGTGATGCTAGCCTTCCCTCTATCCGCTGGGAGCGCCGCCTCCAACTTTTCTGTTATCGCTCAGGTCAGTAGCACAAGATCGACTTTGATGAGCATTCAGTTTCGTACACCCCAGAATGGGTGGGCGGTTGGAACCGGAGGTGTCGTTCTACGGACAACCGATGGCGGGAAAAAATGGAAGCGAGTGACAAGCGGAACTTCTACCCTGTTAACGTGCGTATTCTTTGCCGATCCAATGAATGGATGGGTGACGGGAGCCGGTGGATTTCTGAGCCGCACGACGAATGGAGGAGAGTCCTGGTTTCCGCAATCACTGGACACGCAGCAACCGCTGTATGGAATCTATTTCACATCTCCCAATGTCGGATGGGTGATTGGGGGGGGCGGCACGATCTTTCATACCACGGATGGCGGCCGGCATTGGAACGAACAGGTGAGCCACACGACGGCGACGCTCTATGCGGCGCACTTTCTCAACGATCAGAAGGGTACGATCGTTGGTGCGCTGGGGACCGTTCTTTCAACAAACGATGGAGGAGTCACGTGGATTCCCCAAGAAACGCAGAATGCGGTGACCTTGTTCGACGTCTTTTTCACTGATCCCACAACCGGATGGGCTGTCGGCAATGCGGGGGCCTTGTTTCAGACGACAGACGGAGGGGCCAAGTGGGTTGACCAAACCTTGCCCTGCGGAAGTACCTGTACAAGGCTCACGGATTTGCTGAAAGTTCGCTTTACTAGCCCGCAGGAAGGTTGGATCGTCGGCGAGCGCGGGATGTTCTATTGGACGATCGATGCCGGCCTCACCTGGAGCGATGGAAAATCGATCGCCCCCGCCACGCTATTCGGTCTTAGTTTCCCCGATGCCACCCAAGGCTGGGCCAGCGGGGAAAACGGAACGATCGTTCATCTGCAACCAAACCGCTGAACTTTCTTCAGGTCATCTCACCTAGTGGCCGTCTCTTGCTCCCATATTGGGATCATGATATGGTAGCTCCGTGCGCATCATTGCGAAACGGACTCTTCGCGATTTCTGGAAGCGGTATCCGAGAGCAAAAGGACCTTTAGAAGCTTGGCATCAAGAGGTGGCTCGAGCCGACTGGGGAAAGCCTTCGGCTGTAAAATTCAAGTTCCGATCGGCGAGCGTGCTCCAAGATAACCGAGCAATATTTAATATTGCCGGCAACCAATATCGTTTGGTCGTGAAGATCAATTATCCCTATCGAATTGTGTACGTTCGATTCATTGGGACCCACAAAGACTATAATGCTGTTGATATCAAGACGATATGAAAAAATGAGGACATTATGACCATCGCACCCATTAAATCAAAGGGCGATTACGAACGCATGCTGAAGCAAGTCGAAGCTCTGATGGACGCGAAGCCTGGAACTAAAGTCGGTGATGAATTAGATGTGTTGACGACGCTCATCGAAGCGTATGAAGCGAAGCACTATGCCATCTGTCCACCCGATCCGATCGAGGCCATCAAGTTTCGGATGGATCAACTCGGTATGACACGCAAAGATCTCGAAATCCTGCTTGGCGGACGTGGGCGTGTTTCGGAGATCCTGTCCAAGAAGCGAAACCTCTCTCTAGAAATGATTCGCAGGCTGCATCACACCCTGCACATCCCGCTGGAGAGTCTCATCGGTACGGCTGCGTGAAATGCCCGGGTGCGAATTTCCACGGTGGGATGAACTAAATCTCGATATTCACGCAATGAGTGAGAGTGCTTGTCTACGCCAGGATTGATTAGTCGAAGGTCTACGGCTACATCTATCAGATACACAAAGCCCCGGCAAAATGTAAGAAATAACGGTGGAGAGAAGCTAAATCGCTGCCATGGGTTGTCCCGCCGAATATGGCGTCACACAGCCGCTCTCTCGCGCAAGATAGCTCTTTCCGCCGACCTTTCCACCGACCATCTGCAATCAATCCAATAAGTCCAAGCGCGCCATAATGTCTGTTGGCAACGCTGCTGGTTTTTCCCCTCTACTAGCGGGCTACGCGGGCGATGTCGCTTCCAACATTGGCGAGCTGTTCGACAAGCGAAAGGGTGTACCATCGTCCAGGGGATAATCTATTGAGATGTGATGCTCAAGTAGACTAGAGGGGAGCAAGATTGATTGTTGTGCTCCGTTCTGTCAATGACAAAGTGACTAAGGAAGATTGGGACGCGAGGGATTTCTAACTGAGTTTTCCGAGGCGCGATTGAAGAATGCTGCTGGCGGCGATGGCGGCTGTTTCAGCTCTCAGGATGTGCCGGCCAAGAGTAATGGATGCGACGCACGCCTGCTCGGCGATCCGCACTTCTTCTTGGCTCCAGCCTCCCTCCGGTCCGATCAAGACTAGCACGGAACCAGTCACATCTTGTGGTAGCTCGACCGTTTGTAAACTCTTGCATTCTCGCCGCTCGGCAAGCATGAGTGTGATTGTGCCGGTCGCACGGCCGGTCAAAAGTGTTGCGAGGGATCGTGGTGAGGCGATCGTTGGCACGCGCCACTGTTCCGATTGCTGTGCGGCTTCTAAAGCGATGCGCTGCCATCGGGAGAGTTGATTGTCCAGCCGGTCGGCTTTGAGTTGCACCACACTATGTCGGCTTTGGATCGGCACGATTTCGCTCACGCCGAGTTCCGTTGCCTTTTGAATG
>CAZPNQ010000137.1:0-9664 GCA_964587955.1 uncultured Nitrospira sp. | reverse complement strand
TACGGTCGTCATTATGACGTCCAATATCGGGACGAAAATGATTCAGAAGGGTGTTTCTCTTGGCTTCCAGAGTACCGAAGGCGAAGCCGCGCGTCGGAAGAAGGAAGAAGTCCTCGGAGAACTTCGGAAATCATTCAGTCCGGAATTCCTCAACCGGATCGATGAAATCGTCATCTTCCATCAATTGGAAAAAGAGCAGCTCTATAGCATCTTGGATATCCTACTCCGTGAATTGAACCTCCGCCTGTTGGACAAAGGGATTGAGATCGAGGTCGACGACGAAGTCAAGCAATGGCTCATCAAAGAAGGTTATGAGCCTCTGTACGGAGCGAGACCGATGCGGAGAGCAATCCAGCGCGCGATCGGAGACCCGCTCTCCGATGAGTTGATCAGAGGACGTTTCAAAGAAAGCCGCAAGGTGAAAGTGGTTCTGCGTGACGGAGCTCCGACCTTCATCGAGCAGGAGGCAATGGCCGGAGTCTAGTGCCATTTGTGATTGTTAAAATCTTCACACAATCGTGTGCGGCCTCTGTAGCCGACGGCTATGGAGGCCGTTTTGTTATTCAATGCCATCCGGCCGATTCGTAACGAGATGTATTCCTCCCCTGATCCGTCAGAATTTCAATCTGGAACTCAATGGCGTCCAAGCCCGATTCTTGGAATCGAGTCTTCCTGCGATGAAACGGCTGCAGCCGTACTCAGTCGTGAAGGAGAGGTGCTTTCCAATGTCGTGTCTTCACAAGTGACCGTCCATGAAAAATTCGGCGGCGTCGTGCCGGAATTAGCCGCGCGGGCTCACCTTGGGAAGATCGATATCGTTATCAAAGAAGCCTTGGCGACTGCTCACGTTTCGAAACACTCTCTCGGTGCCGTCGCCGTCACGCAGGGGCCTGGATTAGCCGGAGCCTTGTTGGTAGGAGTGAATTACGCCAAAGCCTTGAGCTACGGCTTGGGCATTCCGATCATTGGAGTGAATCACCTGCAGGGCCATATCGCTTCCGCATGGCTTGCCGATCCGATGTTCCCACGGTCCTGCATCGTGCTGGTTGTATCAGGCGGTCACACCCATCTTTATCGCCATGAAGATAGTGGTCGGTGTACTCTACTGGGACGCACCCGCGACGACGCCGCCGGTGAAGCGTTCGACAAGGGAGCCCAGATGCTGGGTCTGGAGTATCCGGGTGGACCAGCCGTTGATCGACTCGCACGTACCGGTGATCCACAGGCTATTCGATTTCCCAGATTCCACCGGGCAAAGAATAGTCTTGAGTTCAGCTTCAGTGGGCTTAAGACGGCGTTGTTGTATACGTTGCGAGAAATGGATGGTCCTCCGCAATCTCAGCAGATTGCCGACCTCGCAGCCGGCTATCAAGAGGCCATTGTGCAAGTCTTGGCTACGAAGGCCTTCGCTGCCCTTAAGCAGTCGAATCTGGCGGCGCTCGCTGTCGTGGGGGGGGTCTCGGCTAATTCCAGGCTGAGAACGATACTGAGCGAACGTGCGGTACGCGAAGGGATTCGTCTGTCGTTGCCGCCTCTTGAGTACTGCACCGACAACGCTGCTATGATAGCTCTAGCAGGGCGCCAGTCGTTGATGCGGGGAGAGCGACCGTATTCAGATCTCGATATCAAACCAACTGAGAGATTCGTGTCGGCTCAGGAAGAAATCCAAGCTTAAGGAAAGGGAGAAGGTCGATTCCGGATATCCGAGGGCAAGTCACAGGACTGCGTTCCAGCCAGGTCGCGTCGGTTGAACGACTCTACCGTCGGCGTGTCTCGCCCGACAAGGTCATTACGCCGGAACTAGCGAAGGCAATGGCCCAGTTGACCCTTGAACTCCGGCGCCCGATCGGTGTGCTCTTGACCCGGCGAGGACAAATTCAGGAAGTGATCGTGGGAACGGAGCTCACGTTGTCTTCGACGACGTTGACCTTGTTCCGCGCGGGCGTGAGATCGCTCCGCGGTTTGAGATTCATTCGAACACAACTGCACGATCAGCCCTTAAATCAAGAGATGCTGACCGACCTCGCCTTCTTGCGACTCGATCTCATCGGCCTCCTCTCCATCACCGAAGATGGGCGACTCGGAAATCTGTATGGAGCCCATCTATTGGCGCCTAATCCGACCGGTCAATTGTTCAACGTGCTCAAAGCCGTCCCGTTTCACAATCTGTCGATGGTATTCGATCAATTCATCGAAGAACTCGAGACAGACCTTCAGCGGGCACGAGCTCATTATGCGGTCGAGAGCGGAAAGGAATCGGCGATACTTGTCAGCGCCTCCGTCAAAAGTCGGTCCGAACAGGAAGAGCGTTTAGCCGAATTGGCGGAATTGGCGACCTCCGCCGACGTCAGGGTGGTCGACCGTGTGGTGCAAAGAACGCCGGATGGGCATCAGCGGTATCTCTTGGGTCGTGGCAAGATGAAAGATGTCTTGATTCAGACGCTCCATCGGGGAGCCGACATGGTGATCTTTGACCAAACGTTGTCACCGGCTCAACTGCGCGCCATTTCAGAAATGACCGATATCAAGGTCGTTGACCGGACTCAACTGATCCTGGATATCTTTGCTCGTCGAGCCCACAGTCGTGAAGGCAAAGTACAGGTGGAACTCGCGCAGTTACGCTACGTCCTTCCGCGATTGTCGGGAAAAGGTGCCCAACTCTCGCGCCTGGGCGGCGGGATCGGTACTCGGGGGCCGGGCGAAACCAAACTGGAAACTGATCGTCGCCGCGTGCGCGACCGCATCACCCATTTGGAACGGGAACTGATACAGTTTGGACGCCATCAAGATCAACGGCGATCCAGGCGAGGTCGGCACGGCCTTCCCGTCGTTTCTCTCGTGGGCTATACCAACGCCGGTAAGTCGACATTGCTCAATGTGCTGACGAACAGTCAGGTGTCAGCGCAAAATAGATTGTTCGAAACTCTGGATACGACGAGCCGGCGCCTGCGGTTTCCGGAGGATCGCGAAGTGATCATTACCGATACGGTAGGATTTATTCGGGATCTTCCGCAGGAACTGGTCGGCGCCTTTCGAACCACGCTCGAAGAATTGCGGGAGGCGGATCTCCTGTTGCATGTTGTCGATAGCAGCGCCGCGGACATCGACATTCAGATTACGGCCGTTATTGCCATACTTGAGGAGTTGCATTTGAATGTCATGCCCAGATTGCTCGTCTTTAATAAGTGTGACCAGATATCACCACCGCGCGTCGAGTTGCTCTGCCGACGTTACGGCGCCATCGGTATTTCGGCACTCCAGCCCACCACACTTCGTCCTCTCCTCGATCGACTGGAAGCGCATGTGAAGGCTCTGCCGATCGTTGAACATCAGACTGCCGGTCTGATGCAGGATGACGCGCTCATGCTTGCATCTCGTCGGTAATCTCTGCACAATCTGGCCGCCATGAAGACAGCCAAACGCATACGGGCGGAATCGGCTATAGACCGTCCCGTGCAGATTGCCATGAGTCTCCGTCACGCCATCCCGGAGGCTCGGATGGAATTAACGCATCGTTCCCCGTGGGAGTTGCTGGTCGCGACAATTCTGTCAGCACAGTGCACTGATCAGCGGGTCAATCAGGTGACGCCGGCGTTGTTCAAACACTATCCCACCCCTCTGGCCATGGCGAAGGCAGCGCCGACCGAGCTGGAGACACTGATCAGGTCGACCGGCTTCTACAAGAGCAAGGCGAAAAATTTGATCGGCTGTGCTCGAGCCGTTAGCGTGCAGTTCGAAGGACACGTTCCCAATACTATGGAAGAACTCACCTCGATACCCGGTGTTGGGCGGAAAACAGCGAATGTGCTCCTTGGGGGGGCATTTGGAAAACCGGGTGTGGTGGTCGATACACATGTGAAACGGGTTGCCAACCGATTGGCCTTGACCCATTCAAGTGATCCTGAGCAAATCGAACGCGATCTGCAATCGATGTACCCGCAAACTCAGTGGACGGAAGTGTCCCAACGACTGCTCCTTCATGGCCGGTATGTGTGCCTTGCACGAAAACCGCGCTGCCTGGTTTGCCCGATTTATGATGTCTGTGAGTGGGAAGGAAAATTACCGAAATGATCAAAAGCATGACGGGATTCGGTCGTCGACAGGGGTCATGGTCCGACGGGACAGTCAGCGTTGAAGTGAGATCAGTCAACCATCGTTTTCTTGAAACGTCCATTCGCCTGCCGAAGTCGATGCACGAGCTGGAAGAACACTTTAAAAGAACGATCCAACAGCAGTGTGTACGTGGAAGAGTCGATCTTACGGTATTGCTGCAGGGGGGGCGGGGAAGCGCTCGCGCGGTGCAACTTGACGTCGAACTGGCGAAACAGTACCATCAATCCCTTCGTACGCTCCAGCGCACGCTGAAACTCAAAGGCTCCATTGATATCGGGCTGATGGCGGGGTTTCGCGATATCATGGCGTTGTCTGAGCAGCCGACCGACAATCCCAAACTCACAAAAGTCGTGGAGAAATTAGGGCTCCTCGCGGTGTCGGATATGGCGAAGATGCGCGAGAAAGAGGGGACCTTGCTCGCAAAGGATATTCTGGCTCGGCTCGATCATGTGCGCGAATGCAGGAGTGCAGTGTTCTCCCGGGCGCCTCTCGTCGCACAGGAAGCCTTCGACCGTATGAAGCAGCGAGTAGAGAAGTTATTGACCGACTCGATCCCGGACCTTCCTCGACTCCATCAGGAGTTGGCCGTGTACGCCGACCGTTGCGACATTACGGAAGAGTTGGTCAGACTAGACACGCATATGGTACAGTTTGAGCGTGCGCTCCAAGGCACTGAGCCTGTGGGTAAGATGTTGGACTTTCTTCTTCAGGAGATGGGACGCGAAGTCAATACGATTGGATCGAAGGCCAACGACGCGGCGATCAGAGCCGACGTGGTGCGAATGAAGGCCGAGCTTGAGCGTATGCGTGAACAGATACAGAATATCGAATGAGCACCGCGCTTACCACCGGTGACCTCCCTCCGGGTGTGACAGGAAATCGGCCTGTTCCTGAACGTCGAGGAATCCTGTACATCATTTCAGCCCCTTCAGGCGCTGGAAAGACGACGTTGTGCAAACAAATTGTGGCGTCGGTCTCCGGGCTATGGCATTCGGTGTCGTTCACGACAAGAAAGCCGCGCCCAGGAGAGGAAAACGGACGCGAGTACTTCTTCATCGAAGAAAAAGTATTTCATGCCATGGTTGAGCGGAATGAATTCTTGGAATACGCACATGTCTATAGCCACTGGTATGGAACACCCCGGAAGCCTCTCATGGAGAGGATGGAACAGGGGATCGATGTCTTGCTCGAAATCGATGTTCAAGGCGCCCTCCAGATCAAGAAGAAATTTGAGGACGGCGTCTATATCTTCATTCTTCCTCCATCCATGGACACGCTGCGTGCTCGACTCCAAGGTCGAGGCTCAGACTCTCAGGAGGAGATTGTTCGCCGATTGCAAAAGGTAAAGGAAGAGGTCTGGAGTTTTAGGGAATATTATTACATTGTCCGCAACGATAATCTGACTCAGTCTCTCCACGAGCTGCAAAGTATTTTTGTTGCCGAACGTCTCAAGACCAAGCGGATGGACATGCATTGGCTTGAGCAAAGCTTTATTCTTGAGAAAGATGCAAAATTGGCGGAAAGAGAACCCTCATCCATTTCATAGCAAGGAGCTGGACCTATCATGATCGACATGCTGAGTTTGCTGCCGCAATATACATCCAATGAATTTGATTCCCGTCACCGATTAGTGATCGTCGCTTCGCAGCGGGCGAAACACCTGACTCAAGGCGCGAAGTCGGCAGGATCTTCTCGCTTCACAAAAGAAACAACCATCGCACTTGATGAAGTGCTGAGAGGTCAAGCCAAATATTTGACCGGCAAGGAAGCCCGCGATGCGATGAAGGAAGCCAAACGAGGGAAAGAAGGTGAAACTGAACGGATTGCGATGATGACGGGAGAGGACGCCCGCGAAATCAAGAAGGAACTCAGCGTGTACGTCGATGATACGGTGCAGCCGACGGTAGCTCCGGCTGAGGAGTAGGCTTTGGACGAATCACAATTGCCGGCACATCTGTGGGGCAAACGTCTTGCCCTGGGAGTGACTGGCAGCATCGCCGCGTATAAAGCGGTGAGCTTGCTTCGAGCCTTGGTGCATGGAGGGGCCACTGTGTCAGTGATCATGACGCAGGCTGCCACAAAATTTGTGACCCCCCTTACATTTGAGGTCCTGTCAAGGAAAAGGGTCGCGACGGATCTTTTTGAATCCCATGAAGAGATGACCCATCTTACCGTCCCAGGACAGGCCCATGCGATCATTGTGGCGCCGGCTACGGCAAATTTTCTGGCAAAGGCGGCGCTTGGCCTGGCCGATGATCTGTTGAGCACGATGTTGTTGAACGCTCGCTGTCCGGTGATTGTTGCTCCAGCCATGGATGGCGATATGTGGACGCATCCCACGGTCGTTCAACATGTTCAGACACTCCGAGCACGTGGCGTCATTGTGCTCGATCCTGAAGCGGGTCCACTGGCGTCAGGACACATCGCACAAGGCAGGCTTCCAGCAGAATCAAAAATCTTGGATGCCATACATACCGCGCTGTCCCCTCAGCGGGATTGGCGAGGCCAGCGTGTATTGGTATCCGCCGGCCCGACTCAAGAACCCATCGATCCGGTTCGTTTCGTCTCCAACCGTTCATCCGGGAAGATGGGGTATGCCATCGCAGAAGCTGCACGGGATCGAGGAGCGGAGGTCATCTTGGTGACAGGGCCTTCCTCTCTGACACCTCCCTCAGGTGTCACCGTTGTTTCGGTCAATACGGCGGGAGAGATGGCCGATGCGTTGAGCCGGCATTTCCCTTCCTCGACGGTTTTGATCATGGCCGCAGCGGTCGCGGACTTTCGCCCAAAAATGCCGGCGGAACAGAAGCTCAAGAAACAGGGCAAATCTGAGATCGTGCTCGAGCTTGAAGCCACCCCGGACATTCTCGCGATGTTGTCCGCGCGACGGACATCGCAAATTGTCGTCGGTTTCGCAGCGGAAACTGAACACGTCTTGTCTCATGCGAAAGACAAGTTGAAAGACAAAGGGCTGGATCTCATCATTGCGAACGATGTCACGCAGCCGGGAGGCGGGTTTGGCAGTGACGACAATGCGGTCGTCATTCTGTCGGCCAGGGGCGAACAAAGAGTTTTGAGTCTGATGCCCAAGCGCCGTCTCGCTGACGAAATTCTCAGCGCCGTAGACGACCTGACCGCTCGTCGTCAGGAGTCGTTGGTGGAGTAACCCGGCTATGGCCTCAGCTTCAAAAAAAACGGGGAATGCCGCTGAAATTGATCGGCTAGCCTTAGCCTTTGCCAAAGATCCAGGATCCAAGGTATTTATTCCTCTGGCAGAAGAATATGGCAAAGCCGGCATGTGGGAAGAGGCCGTTGCTGTTCTTGAGGATGGACTGAAGAGCTATCCAGGTTTCATCACGGCCATGGTGGCGTTAGGCCGCGCATATGAGCAGATGAACCAACCGGTCAAGTCTAAAGCCATTCTCGAAGAGGCCATAAAAGTAAGTCCCGATAATCTTCGCGCACATCGAACATTGGCCAAGCTCTACACGGCTCACGGGGCCAAAGAAGCGGCCATCCGGTCCTGCAACGTCATTTTATCCATCAATCCACACGACCAAGAAGCCTTGTCCCTTCGTGCCGGGCTTGATGTCCCGGCGGTTCATGCGGCTGTACAATCGCAAGAGCGAGTGCATGACAAACCGGTCAACGCTGCAAACCCTGGCTTCCACCGCTCCCGTGACGAGAGTATGACACATGCTGTGGACGGTGGTGTGCCGGCAACACATGATGAAACCAGCGGCGTGAATAATAGCGCAACACGTTCAGAAGACACGCCAGATGCTACAACCGGTTCCATGGCCCACGCTTCGCAAAAAACCAAGAGCCCAGTGATCGCACAGCTTGAGCAGTGGCTCAACTCGGTCCAGACACGTCGACGAAATCCCCAAATCACTTCTTGACCTCACTTCGAATTTCCGTGTCTTCATCGGTTTGACCTCCTTGAGAGGGGACTGCTAAAATGCCGACTTTGGTCGGTGGTGTGAGGCAGGTGTATGAGGGAGGTATCGCACGCATCATGCTGCGTATCCTGATCCTTCACGGTCCCAATCTGAACCTATTGGGCCAGCGGGAGGAATCCATTTATGGGACGGCGACCCTCGATATGATTGATGCGTCGCTGATAAAGCTGGGCGGTGAACTGGGAGCCGAACTTGTTATCCGTCAGTCGAATGTGGAAGGGGAATTGGTAAATTGGATTCAAGAAGCGCGACAAGACTATCATGGCATTATCATCAATCCGGCGGCCTATACTCATACCAGCGTTGCGATTCGCGATGCCCTCACCGCCGTCGATGTGCCTGCCATCGAGGTTCATCTGTCAAATATCTATCGGCGTGAAGAATTCAGGCGGCATTCCTATGTGTCGGGGGTTGCGCTGGCGCAGATTGCCGGGTTCGGTGCAACCGGATATCTGCTGGCCTTGCGAGGACTGTGCGACCACATATCTGCTATGAGATCGAAACGTTCTTCCGGGAATACCTCGGTACATGGAGCGAAGGCAGACGTGCATTGAGGGTATCACCAGGCCGGTTGGTTTTTCATAATAGAAGGGAGTAGCGAGTGATTTCCACGGTGGATTTTCGTAGCGGGGTACGCTTGATGGTTGAAGGTGAACCCTTTTATATCGTTGAGTTTCAGCACGTAAAGCCCGGCAAAGGCGGTGCCTTCGTACGGACGAAATTGAAAAGCTATCTCTCTGGAAATGTGTTGGATCGAACGTTTCGCTCAGGAGAACGGTTTGAAGAACCTGACTTGGAAGAACGCGACATGCAATTTCTCTACGCTACAGGAACGTCCTATACGCTGATGGATACTGAGACGTACGAACAGTTGACCTTTGAGCGAAGTCAGTTGGGAGAGAACGCCGATTTGTTGAAAGAAAACATGATCGCCAAGATCCTCATCTACGAGCATCGCCCGATTGACGTGGAGTTGCCAAACTTTATCGAGCTCAAGGTTGTCGATGCGGAGCCCGGTGTACGGGGGGACACCGCGTCTGGAGGAACCAAGCCGGCGGTTGTGGAAACCGGGGCCACAATCAAAGTTCCGCTCTATTTGGAGGTCGGTACCGTCATCCGAATCGATACTCGCACGAGATCCTATGTGGAGCGTGTTCGGTGAGCCGTCGTCGATCTGCTCATGTAAAGACCCGGGCGCGTCGGATTGTGCTCCCACAGACTGCGAATGAGACAGAACATGAGCCCTCGCTCACCGGAGGTTCCACCAAGCAAATCCAGGAGCTCATCGATCTGCTTCGGCGTAATAATCTGACGGAGCTTGAGTTTGAACGACAAGGCATCCGCATCCGTGTCCGCCATGAGCTTACCAGACCACTCGCGACTTCCATGCAGGAGTCGATCCCATCTCCGCCTCAACAACCGATGCATTCCGCTTCGGTCACGACATCGGCGTCGGACGCAAATACAGGTTTTGTGACTGTTGCCTCCCCCATCGTCGGTACGTTTTACAGGTCATCCTCCCCCGATGCCGATCCGTACGTTGAAGAAGGGGAGAGTGTGAAGAAGGGCCAGGTGCTGTGCATTGTCGA
>CAZPNQ010000136.1:0-9674 GCA_964587955.1 uncultured Nitrospira sp. | reverse complement strand
GCCACGGTCGAACTGGACATCGACGGCACATCCATCGTTCAAACCGGAACCGGCGATGGACCGGTGGATGCCGTGTACCGTACCATTGCGGTCATGATACAGACGAAGAGCAAGTTGCTGATGTACGTGGTGAAGGCTATCACCGGTGGGACAGACGCACAGGGCGAAGTGTCGGTGCGCGTGCAAGAAGCCGGTCGGACGGTCACAGGACATGGCGCAGACACCGATATCATCACGGCATCAGCTAGAGCCTATATCAGCGCGTTGAACAAGCTGGCCTACCTGGCGACGAAGCAAGCTCAAGGGGAGCAGAAGGTGAACTTGATTTGACGCAGATCTCCACGGTAGAGTTTCTCTTTCGTGTGAGGTCGGTGGGAATGTAGGAGCTTTTCCCGTGTTCAAAGTAACGCTGGCGGATCGCTCCGAGTTTTTGGCAGGGGACGATACTCGCTTGCGGGAGATTTTTCACCCTGCCAAGCATCAGCTCAAATTGGGTTATAGTCTTGCCCACGGGACATTACCGTCCGGTCGGCGCTCGAAACGCCATGTCCTGGCCTCGTCGGAAGTTTATTACTTCATTTCAGGGCGAGGCCGTTTCACGATCGACGACCAAGTCACGCTGATCGAAGCCGGAACGACCATCTATGTACCGCCGGGAGGACGACAGTCTGTGGAAAATACCGGCGAGACCGACGTCGAGTTTTTGTGTCTGGTTGACCCGGCTTGGCGCATAGAAGATGAAACGATACTGGAATAGACCGTAAGCCGATTGAGTTATTGAAAGGAGCCACAGTGAAGGCCAAGATTGCCGTGCTGGCCGGTGACGGAGTTGGACGCGAGATCGTTCCCGAAGCCGTGAAGGTCCTAAAGATCATTGCCGAGAAGTACGGGCACTCGTTCGAGTTTGTTGCGGCCGCTATCGGCGGGCAGGCGATCGATAAAGTGGGTGTGCCGCTGCCGAAAGATACATTGGCGATTGCCAAGCAAAGCGACGCAGTCTTGCTGGGCGCCGTGGGCGGGCCGCGATGGGAGAGCTTGGAGTATAGCCTTCGGCCGGAACGTGCGCTGCTCGGAATCCGCGAAGCCTTAGGGCTCTATGCCAATTTGAGGCCGGCGAAGCTCTATTCGAATCTGGTGGACGCATCTACGTTGAAGCGTGAAGTTGTCGAGGGGATCGATATCCTCGTCATTCGTGAGCTTACGGGTGGCATCTATTTCGGCAAACCGAAGGGGATCGAAAAGCTGCCGAACGGCGAGGAGCGAGGGGTCAACACGGAAGTCTATTCGACGGAAGAGGTTCGGCGGATCGCCAAGGTCGCGTTCGAGGCGGCACGGAAACGGCGAAAGAAGGTCACGTCGGTCGATAAAGCGAATGTGTTGGAGTCTTCCGAACTTTGGCGCAAGGTCGTGATCGACGTCCATGCGTCCTATCCGGACGTCGAATTGGGACATATCTATGTCGATAACGCGGCGATGCAGCTGGTGCGGAACCCGAGACAATTCGACGTGCTTCTGTGCAACAACATGTTCGGAGACATTCTGAGCGACGAAGCGGCGATGCTGACCGGTTCGATCGGTATGTTGCCTTCGGCGAGTATTGGGGCTAAGGTCGGCCTCTTTGAGCCGATTCATGGGAGCGCTCCGGATATTGCCGGGAAGAATATTGCCAATCCCATTGCCACGATCGCATCGGCCGCCATGATGCTGTCGTATGCCTTTCAACTCGATAAAGAAGCGGAAGTGATCGAGCAAGCCATCGTGAAAACGCTCGACCTGGGATATCGCACTAAGGATATTCAAAGTCCTGGAGCGAAGATCGTTGGTACGACTGAGATGGGCGAGGCGATTGTCCGAAACTTGAACTAGCCGTCGATTCCGAACTATGGCTGCCATACTTTCCACATGGGTGATCAGAACACTCGCCGGCAACGGAGAGCCTGGTTGTCTAGGGGATGGTGGACCTTCAATACAGGCCCGTTTGAACGAGCCGAAGGGCTTGGCGATCGATCGTCTGGGGAATGTCTATGTCGCTGATTCGGAAAATCATGTCGTTCGAAAAGTCGATCGCGTGACCGGGGTCATTTCCACGGTAGCCGGCACGTCCGGAGAAGACCATATACGTTCGGCTGGGGAAGGAGAGTTACCCACCCAGCGAACTGAAGAAGACCCGTTGGCCGATGGCGTTGGCGAAACCGAGTCAGCGAAATTTACTCAGCAAGCCGATTTGAGCGGAACCGTCCGGTATTGGGCGAATCCATCAGCCGTGTCTGCCAAGCGGTATGGAGGAGACGGCAGGATCGCCATACACGCGCAGCTGAATTTTCCTACGGCAGTCGCTGTGGATCGGCAGGAGAACGTCTATATCGCCGATACCATGAACCATCGCGTGCGGATGGTGGATGCGACGACCGGTGTGATTTCGACCTTGGCTGGAACAGGTCAGGCACGATTCTCCGGTGATGGCGGCCCCGCCGACCAGGCCGCGCTGAATGAACCGGCGGCGCTGGCCGTTGACGACGAGGGGCGACTCTATATTGCCGATCAAAGCAACCATCGTATACGGATGGTAGATCTGAAGACCGGTGTGATTCACACGATTGCTGGAAACGGAGCCTCGACCTACGAGGGCGATGGGAAGCTTGCGGTGGATACAGCTCTAGCCGGGCCCAGTGGATTGGCTCTTGCGGCCGATCGACTGTATATTGCCGATACCTTCAATGGCCGAGTCCGATGTGTGGATCTGCAGTCAGGGTTGATGACCTCGGTGGCCGGTGACGGAGGCGTCTATCAGTATGTATCGCCGTCGGATGCGCCGTCAGCCAGCCTTTCCCGCCCGACAGGAATCACCCTCGATCATGAGGGACGACTCTTTCTGACCGATTCAGACAATCACGTGATCCGGCAGTGGGATTGGGAATCAGGGACGGCCGTCTGCCTGGCAGGACAAGGAGTTTCCTGTTATTCCGGCGACGGCGGCGTCGCACGAGAAGCAGGTTTGTGTTACCCATTCGGTATCGTTGCGGATCGCGACGGAACGCTGCTGGTGGCCGACACGTTTAATCATCGTATTCGCGTATTGGCATTGGAGTAAGCGCTTCATGATCAAGAAGAAATCAAGGTACACGGTGGCCATTCTTGGCGCGACCGGCGCGGTGGGCATGGAAACGCTTGAGATTCTGGAGGAGCGGAAATTCCCGCTGGCCGAACTCAGGCTCTTCGCATCCAAACGATCGGCAGGCGAGGTGATGACGTGTCAGGGCAACGAGTGGAAAGTGGAAGAGCTGATCGAAGCCACGTCGTTCGACGGTGTGGACCTCGCGTTTATCTCTGCAACGGATGCCATCAGCAAAGAGTATGGTCAACGTCTGGGGGCTGCCGGCATCGCGGTGATCGACGATAGTGCCGTGTTCCGCATGGACGATCAAGTTCCCCTGGTAGTCCCGGAGGTGAACGCTGCGGCGTTACGAGCAATGCCCCGTGGAATCGTCTCTATTCCCAACTGTACGACCACGCCGTTGGTCATGGCGCTCAAACCGCTGCATGATGCGGTCGGGGTGAAGCGTGTGGTGGTGACGACCTTTCAATCGGTGTCGGGGACGGGTGCCGCCGCCATGGACGAATTGATGGATCAAACGAAGGATTTGCTGGCGTTTCGTGATGTCACGGCCAAGGTGTATCCTCATCAGATTGCCTTCAATCTGCTGCCGCATATCGGCTCGTTCAACGAGGGAGGCGACTGTTCGGAGGAAGTTAAGATCGCGAAAGAAACTCGAAAGATTCTCGGCGCCCCCGGGCTTCGGGTCACGGCGACGACGGTGCGTGTGCCGGTCTTGCGCTGTCACTCTGAAGCGATCAACGTCGAATTAGAGCGTCCATTGAAAGCGAACGAAGCGCGTGCGGCGCTGGCAGCCATGCCCGGCGTGATTGTGTATGACGATCCGGTAAAAAAGCTATACCCGATGCCGCTCGATGCGACCGGGAAAGACGAGGTCTATGTCGGCCGTGTGCGAGAGGATGAGTCAATCACGAACGGACTCAACCTCTGGGTGGTTTCCGACAATCTTCGCAAGGGGGCGGCGCTGAATGCTATTCAGATCGCCGAATGTCTGATTGCGTAGAGCCTGAACGACGTGAATGCATTGCAAATTGGGATGGTAGTTGATGCCCGAATGGACAACGTTGGGCAAGATTTTGATCGGCATAGGACTGGGCGTCACTGCGCTTGGATTTCTGTTGGTCGCTGTGGATCGGATTCCCGGTTTAGGAAACGCGTTCAATTGGCTCGGCAAGCTTCCGGGTGACATCTCCGTCAAACGTGATAACTTCAGTTTCTATTTCCCCATCGCGACGAGTATTGTCCTCAGCGTCGTTCTGAGTTTGCTATTCTATCTTGTAGGATGGCTCTTCCGCCGATGATAACTGCACGGCTTTTGGCCGTGGCAGCAGGATTGAGCGTCTGCTTCGGCTCGATCATGATGCCGGAGGCACAGGCGGCGCAATCGATCCGCGTGCTGTTGGCTCCGGACATCCAACAGCTGGAAGTACATTCCGATCAGACTATTTGGGTCACCGATGAACATGATCAAGCCTGGTCCTATCGGCCCGTCTTGCGGATCAAGGTGCGTGGTCACGCTTTGATTCTCAACGGCAAACCCGTGGTGAGTGATCAACTAAAGTTGCGGGCCGGAAATCATGACCTCAAACTCTGGCTGAACGGGAACGCCAAGAGGACAGTGCTTCATACCGGTGATGATAAAGGCGCGCTGCAAATCAGTGGGTTGATTCAGATCGTTCGGCGGGGAAAGGGATTGCTCCTCGTCAATCACGTTGATTTGGAAGAGTACGTCAAGGGAGTGGTGCCGGCGGAAATCAATCCGGCCTGGCATTCTGAGATGCTGAAGGTGCAGGCAGTCGCCGCCCGGACCTATGCACTGTATCAACACATGCTGAGTTCCACGCGCGACTATGACGTGGTGGCGGGGATCCAAGATCAGGTGTATCGCGGGCGTCAAGGCATCGACGCACGGGTGGTGGAGGCGGTGGAATCCACGAGGGGACTTGTGGTGACTCACCAAGGCGCTCCCATCTATGCCGCATTCTCTTCGACCACTGCCGGCATTACGGAAGATGCCATGATTGTGTGGTCGAAAGATCTTCCGTATCTGAAGGGTGTGGAATGCCCGTTCGACATCGACTCCCCGTATTATCGGTGGACGGCTTCCCTAAAGGTCGACACCTTGGAGAAGAATTTGAGGCAGCAAGGGTTGGCGGTGGGAACCATCTCGGCGATCACACCGCTTGCTTATAGCCGTGCCGGACGAGTGGCGACACTGAAGATTGCGCATTCGGGCGGAGAGTTGACGCTACGGGGGGAAGATCTGCGGAAGGCCGTGGGCTATACGGTGGTACCCAGTACGCAATTTACCGTCGAGTCGATCGGGCAGGATGTCGTCTTCTCCGGCTACGGAGCCGGTCATGCAGTTGGTCTCTGCCAGTGGGGTGCGAAAGAGCTGGCGGAGTTAGGCTATTCGTTTTCAAGCATTCTCGGCTACTATTATCCAGGGACGGAGCTTCGCGATGCATCGTTGACTCAGGCACCTCCTGCTTCTTCAGTCCCTTCTTCCTGATGCAACTCTCCGAGTTCGACTTTCCATTCGATCCATCCCTGGTCGCCGTGCAGCCGGTCAGCCCTCGTGACCATGCGCGATTGCTGCTCCTGGACAGAACGACGCAACAACTCGTTCATCGCCAAGTCGCAGATCTTCCAGAACTACTGAAACCAGGCGATCTGCTGGTCGTCAATGACACGAAGGTCTTGGCGGCGCGAGTGCCAGGAATCAAAAAACAGACAGGAACACCGATCGAGGTGTTGTTCGTGAAGGATCTTGGTGAAGGGCGGTGGGACATCATGGTCAAAGGCACCTTTCATATCGGACAGGTCATCGAATTTGACCGACAATCTCGCGCCACGATCGTGAAGCGCGATGCCGTTGGTACAGAGGTGATCGTGGAAAGCCCAGTGCCTGTGACACAACTCTTTGAAACGCGAGGAGTGATGCCCCTCCCACCGTACATGAAGCGCGCAGCAACTCCGGATGACCTATGCTGGTATCAGACAGTCTTTGCTAAACACGCCGGAGCAATTGCTGCACCGACTGCCGGACTCCACTTCACTGAAGAACTGTTTCAGCGACTGACGGCTTCGGGGATTACTGTTGCCACGGTAACCCTTCATGTCGGCCCCGGCACGTTCAAGCCGGTGACGGCGGAGCGAATTGAGGATCACCATATGGGAGCAGAAGCGTTCACACTCACAGAAGAGACTGCTGAAGCGATCGCTCAGACGAAACGCGCAGGCGGGCGAGTAGTGGCTGTCGGCACCACGGTTGTCCGGACGTTGGAAACCGTCATGAAAGAGAAGGGAAAGGTGATTCCCATGTCCGGCGAAAGTCGGCTCTTCGTGACACCGGGGTTTCAGTTCAAGGCCGTCGATGCGCTCATGACGAACTTCCACCTGCCAAAGACCACACTGCTCATGTTGGTCGCAGCCTTTGCGGGAATCGAGCCGATTCGCAGAGCCTATGAAGAGGCGGTGAGAGAGCGATATCGTTTTTATAGTTACGGCGACGCGATGCTGATTCTCTGAGTGACACTGAGCAAGCCACCTCAGCGATCTTCTGCCGTGCCCCTGGGAGCTAATTCTTCTTGCCGTTTACTGCTAATGTCGTAGAATCCGGATGAACGTCGATTGTGCCCGATCCCTAATATCCTGAGGGTTTCCGATCGTGCTGAGCCTGTCGAGGCACACAAATTGAGTTTTTCCCGTGGCCTGTTAAGACAACTCAGCAAGGCGTGCCTGATAGGGCCAATCCAGACTTGGCTTCCCACCTTCTTCTTTTTGTCCTACGGTCGTTGTTCTGATAGAGATCCGGTGCTACACTGATCCTGTGTAAATAGGAGGTGTCGGCATGGCAAATTTAACCATTGTGATCGAAAGCGATACTTTGAAACGCGCCCGCATGCGAGCACTCGAAGAGGGGACGTCTGTGAACGCGATCGTGCGGGACTATCTGGCTGATTATGCCGGGATGAAAGCCCAAAAGGATGAGGCGATCAATGACTTGTTACGGTTGTCTCGGCGAGCGAAGACGAGCCGAGGAAATCGCCGATGGACTCGTGAAGATCTTCATCAGCGATGAAGGAGCGCGTATTTCTTGATACGAATGTACTGGTCTATCTGTTTGATGCTGATGCTCCTACCAAACAACACCGTGTACAGGAACTCTTATCGAACCAGGAACTACGCGCACAGGTAATTCTGAGCACCCAGGTCCTGCAGGAATTCTATGTGTCTGTGACGCGGAAGCTGGCCACTCCTCTTAACCTAGAGGATGCATTCCAAGCCGTCCAAGACCTCGCTGCTTTCCCAATAGTCCAGATTGATACACCGCTGATCCTGTTGGCTATACGACGAAGCGGTAAGGCGAGAATTTCTTTTTGGGATGCGCTTATTCTAGAAGCGGCGTTGGTTGCCGGGGCGACTGTTCTTTACTCAGAAGATCTTCAAGGCGGTGCTGTCTTTGGAGGGCTGCGAATTACGAATCCTTTCAAGTTGAGCGTCTAATCGAAGGTGTGGAATATGCTGCTCGGTCCCTTTAAGCCACTAAGTTTACCAGCAGCATGCTGGGCACATACTGAACGAGACAATAGTGGTGACGACCCGCTTGGATTTTACAGCATTTCTCTCCGAATGGTGATCGGCAGCTTGGCCTTCATGGACTGCTGGAATGAGACCAGGGCGCGCTGCTGTTTCTGCAACAGCATATCATCCAACACACGCTGTTTGGCTTCCATGGCCTTGGCGGCATCCGAGTCTTGTGGCCTGGTCATGAGAGACTGCCCTTCAGCTATCTCCTCAGGGGTAAGAGCAACGGAGTCCCGAACGATCATTCGGGCTTTATTGGCCAGGACTTCCTGGTGTTGGATCGCCTCAAAGGAAGCCGGGGTGAGATGATTGGCAGCAAGTATACGTTTATAAAGCTCCGGGTCGAAGGCGCCGTTTTTCTGAAAAACGGGTGTCTGCATGATCAGTTCACGCAAATCGGCATCGGAAACCCGCACGCCCATTTCTTCAGCCGCGATGATCCAGACACGACTATCGACTAGTTGGCCGACCACGAATTCCTTGAATTCTTCCTCTTTGAAATCGGTCTTGACGTTATCTTTGTAGATGCGGCGCATGTTTTCATAGGTACGTTTGAATTCATCGATCGAAACCGATTGTTCCCCGACTTTGGCGACGGGTCCGCTGCCTTGTTCCCCGAACCCCCACCATCCCATCGTAATCACGAAGGCTATGGCCAAGATCCCCATGATGGATTTGAGCAACCAAGGGTAGTTGTGAGCCGCATTGCGCATTACCTTGATCATGCATTCTCCTCTTCGGTGATCCGGCAGTGTACTTGCGTGCCGGAAGGAAGGCAAGTACAGCATGGCGTTTGAATGCCTACACGCGTCGGTCCCCGGAGACCGGCTTCTTCGGTACTGCTTCCATAGGCCGAGACGGTTCGGCAAAGGTGGCTCGAAAAGAAAATTAGGAAAAAAGATCGGTCTTTGTTTGTGCATGTTGATGAGATTTGTTATACTTTGCCACTAATTAGAAGGAGAATCCTTGGTAGGGGAGGGGCCAACCGCGACGGCGCTCGAAGCAACAGTCTATCCGAAGGCCCATGTCCTGAATCGGTTCATTGCGAAGTTAATCGATCTGTTCATTGTCGTCGCTGCCGGCGAAATAGCTCCTCCGGTCGGCTTTCTTTCCGGCTTGGCCTACATTTTGATTGCCGATGGGTTTGCAGGCGGAAAAAGTATCGGCAAGCGGTTGGTCGGTCTGCAAACCATGCGATTGGATGGCCGAGACACGGCCGGGTTCCGAGAGTCGATCATTCGGAATCTTCCGTTGGGCGGCGCACAGATCGCATATGCGGTTCCGTACATCGGCTGGCTTGTCTCCCTGGCCATTTTAGCGTTTGAAAGTTTTCTGATCATCGGCAATGAACAGGGTCGTCGGCTAGGCGATGAAGTCGCAAGGACTCACGTATTAGACGCGGGTCAATTGGCGGTCCCGGATTAAGTACACCGTACACGAAGCACACAGGCTGGGCGCTGGCTCGCTCGGCCAAGATGAAGGGAGAGCGCTGTGGGGTTCCCGGGAAACATGTTCGGGTGGTTCTCCGACGACCTGGCGATTGACTTAGGCACTGCAACCACGCTCGTGTATGTCCATGGGAAGGGGATCGTTCTGAACGAGCCCTCCGTCGTCGCGGTTGAAAAGAAAAGCGAGAAAGTGTTGGCCGTCGGAGCCGATGCGAAGAAAATGCTCGGCCGCACGCCCGGAAATATCGTCGCGGTTCGGCCGATGAAGGAAGGTGTGATCGCCGACTTCGAGATGGCCGAGCAAATGCTCAAACATTTCATCCGGAAGGCACACAATCGCAGCGCGTTTGTGCGGCCGCGAATCATCATCGGCGTGCCCTCCCGCATTACGCAAGTGGAACAACGTGCCGTACGCGATTCGGCGGAATTGGCCGGGGCGCGAGAGGTCTATCTGATCGAAGAGCCCGTTGCTGCGGCGATCGGGTCCGGGTTACCGATCACGGAGCCGTCCGGCAACATGG
>CAZPNQ010000135.1:0-9732 GCA_964587955.1 uncultured Nitrospira sp. | reverse complement strand
GCGCCTTCAGCAAGAGATCCTTTTCGATTCCGTTGATGAGCCCTTCGAGATCCAATCCCTCGTCGGTCAGATCCAGCGGCATCGCCGTCTGCGGCGATTGTGAGGTCGGTCGATGAAGCCATCCGCGCACCTCGACGTCGGTCACCGACCCTTCAGTCGAGAACGCGACGACCCGTTCGATCAAATTCTCCAACTCACGGACGTTACCGCGCCATTCATGCCCCAGTAAGACGTGCATGGCCTCCGGGGTAATCACGGGCTTGGGTTTACCACTCTCCTTCGAAAACCGTTCCAGAAAGTGACTGACCAGTAACGGAATATCACCGGTGCGCATGCGTAAGGGTGGGAGCCGGATAGGAATTACGTCCAAACGATAGTACAGATCTTCTCGAAACGAACCGTCAGCAACCGCCTTTTCCAGATCCTTATTGGTGGCGGCCACCACACGCACGTCGACCTTGACGTCTTGATTGCCGCCAACCCGACGAAACTCTCGTTCTTGGATGACACGCAGCAGCTTCACCTGAATCGTCGGTGTGGTATCGCCGATCTCATCGAGAAAAATGGTCCCTCCGTTGGCGATTTCGAACAATCCCGCTTTGTTCGAGATCGCTCCGGTGAACGCCCCCTTCATGTGGCCGAACAGCTCGCTCTCCAACAGAGTTTCCGGCACCGCACTGCAATTCACAGCCACGAACGGAAGGGTGCTTCTGGTGCTGTTGTAATGAATCGCGCGCGCGACCAACTCTTTTCCCGTTCCACTTTCACCGCAAATGAGGACGTTGCTTTTTGAGTCCGCGACTTTCCGTACGACGTCGAACACCTTCTGCAGCGCCTCGCTCTGGCCGACAAGCTGCGCGAATGACGACTGGCTCGCCATTTCCCGTTTGAGAAGCATATTCTCGGTCGTGAGGCGCCGCTTTTCCAACGCATTCCGGATGATCAACTGGACTTCATCGACCTGGAACGGTTTCGTCAGATAGTCATACGCGCCATGTTTCATGGCTTCGACGGCAGAATCCGCTGTGGCAAAGGCCGTGATGATCAGCACGACTGTTTCCGGCGAGAGCGACTTGACGGCCTTCAGGACTTCCATGCCATCGATCTTCGGCATCCGCAAATCCGTGATGACCAGATCAAAGATTTCCCTGTTCAACAGCTCGATGGCCTCTTCGCCGTCCATCGCACTCGTCACGGCATATCCGGCCCGTTTGAGCATGATACTCAAGACGTCCCGCAAACTTTGTTCGTCATCAACGACTAGGATCTTTTCCACGGTTCCCTACCCTCGTGCCAAAGTCGCACTCCTGAATCAGCCGTGCGGGGCAAGCAGACTCCGAATCGTGTCCCTTGCCCCTCGTGGCTTTCTACTTTGATCCACCCTCCGTGAAGATCGACGATGCGATGCGCTGCGGCCAATCCCAGTCCAGAGCCCCGCCGTTTGGTAGTAAAAAACGGCAGAAAAATTTTGTCGAGATTTTTCTTTGGAATGCCTTCCCCGGTATCCTGAAATGAGACTTCCACCACCTCGGCTTTTCGCCCGGCGGCATCAACTTTTCTGCATCCGGTTCCAATCGACAGCTGCCCACCCTTGGGCATGGCATCGAAGGCGTTCACCGCCAGGTTCCAGAACACTTGTTTCATTTGATCTTGATCCACTTGTGCAGGCAACGTCTCGGGACACGGCACAGCCTCAAGGGTGATGTTCGTTCTGCTTCGTGCTTCATGTTGTAACAGATCAAGAATCTCAGCAAGGACTTTGTTTAAATCGTACTCCGCCAAATTGAGCGCAGGCGGCCTGGCGTACTGAAGAAACTCTGTGATGATGGTATTCAATCGGGTCGCTTCTCGAACTGCGATCTCCATCAGGCGTTGGTTCGTGTCATCGGCTTGGAGGTCTTTTCGGAGCATTTGCATTGCTCCCGCCAGCGCACCCAGGGGATTTCTGATTTCATGCGCCATCCCCGCCGACATTTCTCCCAAGCTGGCTAACCACTCCTTGCGCCGCATTTCTTCTTCAAGGTCTCGGATCTGAGTGAGATCTTTGAACACTCCAACCAGTCCTTTTTTTTCACCTCGCTCGTGCAAAGGTGCGAGCGTCATACCGAGGATCAACCGATTACCGTCGGACCGCTTGCACTCTACTTCGAACCGCATGTTGGCGGACGCGTCTTGGATCCGATCGTCATCTTGATGACTGGGATGCCAGTTAAATACCTCTTGCCAGTGGCACCCCTGGACTTGCCCAAAGCTGTAGCCCGTGGCTTCCTGCGCTGCAGGATTGAACGACGTAATTCGGCCCTCCTCATCGGTCGTAAAGACGCCGCTGCTGATGCTATGCACGATATTCTCGTGAAAAGCCTGAAGGCGGCTCAACCCCTGTTCTTTTTCAAGGATCGATTGATCTGCCAATCGGAGCTGATCCGCAAGCGCTCCGCTTAAAAAACCGACGACGAGGAATGCCAGGCTGTAGACGCCAAACGCATGAAGCGTTTCAGCGGCGCTGAGGTTCGAGGCGTGCAGCCATCCCCATGTTTCAGCAAGACTGTAGAGCTGCACATTCGTGACTATTCCGAAGAGAATGATACAGAGGCTGGCCGTCAAAAGGCCCACCCGACGACGTGGGACCAAACTTGCGACTGTCACACTGATGACATAGAGCACGGCAAACGGGCTTTCAATTCCACCCGTTCTCGCAATCAATACCGTCTCGAGCAAAAAATCGACAGCAATCTGAGCCCACGCGAATTGCTCGAGCACGCGAGGAGCAGTGAGTTGGCGAAACAGAAACGCGTAGAGGATCGTGATCGCATAGGTGAAGACGATCAACGCATAGAAGGTTTCAACCCGTTCACCCTTGGTAACCTGAAACGCAAGGGAAAGCCCCAATAGCAGAGTGACGATAACGATTCGCCACGCCATCAACCAGTAGATTCTAGTTTTTATATTATCCATGGGCCTATACGTCATCGAGACGTGAGTAGACCTAAACCGGCTTCATCGGAATGGGCACCCGGAATGATGTCGAGGCAGGGTCTATTCAGAGCCTACGGCTAGAGTGAGCCTTTCCCAATGGATAACTTCCCGGGAGTCACGCGCATCGTTTTCATGAGCTGATTGCTTGGGCCATTGTGAAGATAGGCAGATACATGGCCACCACGATGAATCCGATGAGGACTCCGAGGAAAACCATCATCATCGGCTCCAACAATGCGGTCAACGAGGCCACTGCCTGATCCACCTCGTCCTCGTAAAAATCAGCGATTTTCCCTAGCATGGCATCGAGCGCACCCGTTGATTCGCCGACCGCGATCATGTGCGTCACCATCTTCGGAAATACCTGACTTTTCGCAAGAGGTTCTGAAATCGTCTTACCTCCGCTGATGCTCACCCTGGCGTTGACAAGAGCTTCTTCTATGATTTTGTTCCCCGAGGTCTTCGCACAGATGGTCAAGGCATCCAATAACGGTACGCCGCTGGTAATGAGTGTCCCCAACGTTCTCGTGAACTTCGCTACCGACGCTTTTCGCACCAAGTCTCCAAAAACAGGCAGCTTGAGGAGCAGCTTGTCGATCTGGTACTTCCCCTTGGCCGTTGCATAGTATTTCTTGAACGCCACGACTGAGAGAATGCCCCCACCAAGAATGACGTACCAGCTCGACTGGGCAAAATTACTCATATCAATCACGAGCTGAGTGGGGCCAGGAAGCGCCACTTTTCCACCGGACATATCTTTAAACATTTTTTCGAACACTGGAATCACGAAGATCATCAATACGGCGATTACAATAAACGCGATTCCCAAAATCGAAGCCGGGTAGACCATGGCGCTTTTGATCTGCCCCTTCAATTTCATCGCTTTTTCTATATACTTGGATAGTCGTCCAAGGATGGTATCGAGCAACCCTCCGACTTCTCCTGCATGCACCATGTTGACATACAGATCGTCAAAGACTTTGGGGTGCCTGCGGAGGGCATCTGAAAACGTCGAACCTCCCTCCACTTGGACTTTGATTTCACCCACAGATTTCCTCAGCGCAGCATTCTCTGATTGGTTCGAGAGGATTTCCAGGCACTGAATCAAGGGCAAGCCGGCATTGATCATGGTCCCGAATTGCCTGGTAAAAACGACCAAGTCTTTTTCGCTGACTCCACTTCCAAGCTTAAAACTGAATCCCTCTTTGGCTGCCTTTTCATCGAGGCTCGTCACCACTACGCTCTGTTTGCGTAGTTGATCCACGGCTTCATCGCGCGACTTCGCGACCAGTTCGCCTTTTTTCACCGCTCCGGATTTAGTCCGCCCGACATATGCAAACGTGGCCATAGATTCGCGTCCTGTTGTGGCTTCCTGAGCCGATTGTGAGGGAAGGCTAGGACTACGAAATGAGTCTACTGGTGGGTCACAAACCTGTCAAAAACAATTGAAATATTTACCGAGCTGCAGGACGCTAGGCAATCGGAGGAGCCGCATTCGTGTCTCGATACCCTCTATAAAGGTAATGGAGCCCTGAGGCGAGGGTGAATCCAACCATCAGCATGAGGAGTGGGGTGAGTATAGAGCGGTCGAGCCCTCGCCATGTCATCAGGACAATCAACAGGACGTAGCTCAACTGTAGGAGGGTTGTTCCTTTTCCCAAGAACGTCGGCGTGACATTAATCGGTGTACTGGTGACATGAGCCACGACGGTCCCCAGCAGAAGAATAATATCTCGGCTCACAACTAAGATGACGAGCCAGGACGGCACCAGATGCAGTATTGCCAGTGAGATGAAGCTCGACGTCAACAGCAGCTTGTCTGCAAGAGGATCTAACAAGGTCCCTAATCGTGTCCGCTGATTCAATATGCGGGCAAGATGACCGTCAATAGCATCCGTCAGTCCCGCGACGAGTAGTGTCAGGAGTGCAAACCCGTACGAACCGTAAGTCATGAATCCTACATAAACGGGGATCAGCAGGATTCGAAGAATCGTAAGACTATTGGGGATATTCATGAGAGGGAACTGGATGGGCCTCCGACTGAATGAGGGGAGGCATCATAGTAATCGGAGCTACGCTTGTCAACGAGTTGCAGGCCGCACGGGTAAGCTTCTATAATAACTTTTTTAAATCCTGTCGTTAGGCATTATGTCGGAGGGATGAAACAAGCATGAGCACGTTGCCGTTGATGTTTAAGAAGGAAGGATTGGTTGAAAAACATCAGCTTGAAGGTGTCGATCCAAGCGACCGATATTTCAACCGAACCATTCTCGTCAATCGAATCTCATCGGGATACTCCGCCAAGATCACGTATGAAGCTTTTGTTGTTGAGAGTCGGTCACACTCGACTATTTCAGCTGCGGTGAAGGAAGTGGTGGACAAGCTTCAAGAATTCGGATTCACTCGCATGAGAACACGGGCCAATTTCAAGGGAACACGCTATCTTGCTGAAAAGGAAACATGGCTCGATTACCCGGACCTATCATAGGAATGCGGACAGCCGCAGCGGATGCCATCCTGTTAAATTGAACCGATGAATTCCTGATACACCAAATCATGAATCACAGGACGGAATTCCCGGATTGCTTCATTCCTGCTTGTTGGATGCACGCGATTCGAGAGCAGAACGACCTCTAATTCCCTCTTAGGATCAATCCAGACCGAAGTCCCTGTATAGCCCAAATGGCCGAATGATTGAGGCGAAAAATAGCGCCCTGCCGATGAGGACGCCGATGGTGTATCCCACCCGAACGCCCAACTAGAAGACCCCTCTGGGTTCTGTCGTCGAGTAAATTCCTGGGCGATTCCCTGACTCAAAATAGTCCCCTGTCCCCGACAGGCATGTAGCCATTCTCCTGTGAGCGCCAATACCGCATCGGCGGTCCCAAACAGCCCGGCGTGGCCCGCCTCGCCACCCAAGGCAGCGGCATTCTGATCGTGCACCTCCCCATGTAAAAGATGTCCTCGCCATGGATCAACCTCTGTCGGCGCGACACCACCTCGATCTTCTTCTACACTGGCAGAAAATACAGGAGGCTGTTCAGGCAGGATGAATCCAATTGGCGGCCCTCCCAGGGGGCACACAACATGATCTTGAAAATAATCGCTCAGTGATTGTTGGCTGCTGCGCTCAACCATCACGCCGAGTACTATGAAACCGAGATCGCTGTAAAGGCTTCGTGTATCCCGTTCATACACCGGCGCTTCGGCCCGAATGAGGCTGAGCATAGCCCGTTTGGCCTGCTCTCTCTCTCCAGTCGAGGAAGGTATTATTCCATTCGGACTGAGCCGTTCATAGAATCCACGCCAGCCAGGCAATCCAGATGAATGTGTCAGGAGATGACCGATCCTCGAAGAACCGATGAAGGTATCGGCACATTCTGATAGATGGTCCTCCACACGGTCCTCTAGCCGACACCTGCCTTTTTGGATCAATAGGACAAGGGCAGTCACCGTTGCCAACGGTTTTGTCAACGAGGCCAGGTCATACACGGTGGAAGCACGGACAGGGGAGCCTGGAGGAACGGTTGAAAGATGACCGGCATGAAAACGAAAAACTGGTCCGTCTCTGTAGCGCACCGACAATACGGCGCCAGGGAACACCCCCTTGGTAACGGCTTGGTTGAGTGCTGTTTGGATAACATTGAGGTCGGGCATCGGGATGATGATCGACGAGATACGATCCAGGAGAATGATTCAGCACTATTCAGCGGCGTACTGTCACCGAAGGGTCAACGGGTAGGGCTCGATTCACCTTCCAAGTTTTCTTCCCCCATGACGCCGGTCCCTTGATAGACTTCACTTGCTTCCACATCCAGCATCCGTTCGAAGGTATGAAGCGTCGCCCTCATTCGCTCAACCATGAGAAGCCGCTGCTTCTGCAGCATAGAAAGGTCGCGCTGTGTGTTTCCCAGCTCGACTCGCGCTTGCCGGAACAGTTCACTGGCTTTCAATTCGGCTTCTTTGACGATCAGTTCGGCATCGCGTTGGGCATTTCGCTTGACATCCTCGGCCAAGGATTGCGCTGAAACCAACGTGGTGGACAAAGTCGCCTCTGTCCGCTTCAATTCAGAAACCTGCTGCTCGAGCAACGCAATCCGGTCACGTAACACCGCATTGTCACGATTCAGAAATTCGACGGTTTGCGCAATCTCTTCTAAAAATTGGTTGACCTCTTCACGGTCATAGCCACGAAGCTTGACTTGAAAGACCATTTGTTGAATATCGAGCGGTGTGATCTTCATGGCTTCCCCCATTGGTTGAGTCAATTCATCCGTACCGCGAAGTCCTTAATAGACTGCACGACCGCAATTTGTAAAAACCATACGATCACGATGACGATCAATGGCGACAAATCCACGCCCATGCTCAAGCCAAGTCGCCGTCGGATCGGAGCCAAGATGGGCTCAGTGACACGGGTGAGGAATTGAACGATCGGGTTCCACGGATCCGGATTCACCCAAGAAATCAGCGCTCGAGCAATGACGATCCAGGTATAGAACGTCAATATATAATCGAATACGGTAGCAATCCCTAGCAACGTATTTCCTACCACAAACATTAGCCTCCGAGCTCCTGAGAACGCTTCGTCGCAGCCTCAACGGCGTCGATCAACACGCCTCTGAGACCTCCTTGCTCCAGCCGATGCAAACCCGCAATCGTCGTTCCGCCGGGGGACGCCACCTCATCTTTAAGTCGCGCCGGATGCTGTCCGGTTTCTAAGACCATCCGTGCCGCCCCCAAAACGGTCTGCGCTGCAAGAAGACTGGCCGTTTCCCGCGGCAACCCCATCTTGACGCCACCATCGGCCATCGCTTCGATCATCAGAAAAACATACGCTGGCCCACTTCCACTCAACCCTGTTACGGCATCCATGAAATGCTCATCAACGGGCACAACCCTGCCGACCGACTCAAAAATCCGCCGCGCACATGCCACATCATTTTCCCCTACTCCAGGACCGATCGCCAAAGCCGTCATCCCTTCAGCGACCATGGCCGGTGTATTCGGCATCGCACGAATGATGCGGGTCTGTGGCACACACGCTTCAATAATTCTCCTGAGCCGCACCCCTGCAGCCACCGAGATCACGAGCCGTTTCGCCAACACATTCCCGATCTCTTTCAGGACTTGGGCAAGGACCTGAGGTTTCACGGCCAACACAACGACGTCTCCCGCGACGACCACTTCATGATTCGCGGGGCCGATCTGAACGCCGTACTGTCTCTTGAGATGATCCAACCGGGCCGTATCCGGATCCGCGACGTGGATCTGCTCGGCATTGCAGCTGTTTGAGGAAAGCATCCCACTGATCAATGCCTCCGCCATCCGGCCACCGCCCACAAATGAGATTTTTTGCATGAATGTTGGGCTAGACATGGCGCGCTCCGAAGATGGCGGAACCGACGCGAACCAGTGTCGCTCCTTCCTCGATGGCGACTTCATAATCGCTCGACATTCCCATCGATAGTTCATCCATCCTCACCGTCGGTACGTCTAATGCCGCAACCTGACGGGCAAGATCACGGAGCTGGCGGAAATACGGCCTGGCCGAATCCGGATCAGCCGTCGGCGGAGGAATCGCCATCAAGCCTTTGATACGGGTGTGAGAGAACTGCGCCATCGTCGGGACCAATCGCACCACATCATCGGGAGAAAACCCTGACTTTGTCGGTTCTTTCCCGATATTCACTTCCAACAAGACATTCTGTTGCCGGCCTGTTTCTCCGGCACGACGATCGATTTCTTGCGCCAGTTCGAGGCTATCCACTGAATGGATCAAGTCAAACAACCCCATCACCGACCGTACCTTCCTTCGCTGCAGATGTCCAATAAAATGCCATTGAACAGGCGTCTGAGTGAAGGCTGTTATTTTGGAAAGTGCTTCCTGAACACGGTTCTCGCCTAAAATGGACAGGCCGGCGCGCACCCCTTCCGCAATGTGTTCGATCGATACCGTCTTCGTCGCGGCCACCAGTCGCACCGCCCCCGCGGGACGTCCGGCTTTTTCCGCCGCCGAGCGAACCTTCGTCAAAACCGATTGAACTCGTTGCGCGATCGCTTCCGGGATGAGCGGTTCCATCGTTCTTGCAGAAATCTCGGCCGCTCATTCAGCGAACCGTCCTTAATTCTATCGAAAGAGCCTCAGAAATGGCAGAGTCCGACTATCCTCTCCTCATCCGCAGCCCAATGGCACTGACCATGGTACCGTTGACTTTTCCTTCTCGCCGATAGGAAAAAAAGATATCACTATGACAAATCGTACAGAGATTGACAGTCGTGATGGATTTCGGAACCGCTCCGAGCGCCTGCGCCTGCTCTTTGACGAGTGCTTTCAAATCAAGATGCGATTTTCCGTCTCCGCTCATTCGCACCACTTTGTTCCAATCCGGAAATGCCAGACGCAGACGGTCAAGAACCGGTTTATCCACCTCATAGCAGCAAGCCCCGGCGGATGGACCGATACTGATCCGGACATTCTCAGGACACGAGCCAAAGCGAGACGCCAATAGAGCCAGCGTTTTAGGGACAATGCCGGCAACAGCTCCCCGCCAGCCGGCATGGACAGCAGCCACCACTCGACGTTGCGGATCATGCATCAGGATCGGAACACAATCGGCGGTCCGAACCGCCATCATGATCCCAGGCTGATCAGTGATCAAGGCGTCCCAACCGCCCTCAAATCGGTCTGTCGAGGCCAACGCACGATCCACTACCAGCGCCTCCGTTCCATGGACTTGCTTCACTGAGAGCGTC
>CAZPNQ010000134.1:364-9818 GCA_964587955.1 uncultured Nitrospira sp. | reverse complement strand
TGCAATCTGAGGGCGGATTTATGATCGAACGGTACATCAGGAGTTGAAATGATGACATTTGTTCGGTACTGGGGGCCGGTGTGCGGATATGCCGGGCTCATTTTCTATCTATCCGCGCAGCCTCATCCTGAAACCCATCTGCCGTTCGTCACGCTTTTCAGTGATAAGGTCTTGCATGCCGTCGAATATGCCGTATTAGGAGCGTTGTGCTACCGGGCTATTCGTGGAAGTGGATATGGTTCGTGGAGACAGCAAGCGATTCCAGCGGCTATTCTATTGGCCTCATTGTATGGGGTGAGCGACGAGGTTCACCAAGCCTTCGTTCCTTTTCGTGATTCGAGTTGGCTCGACTGGCTGGCCGATACGGTTGGAGCCGCGCTCGGAGTTATCGCCATGCATCGGGTGTTGACCTTCAGACCGATGGGCTCGATTCCGGAAGCGCAACCGTAGCGGTAGCCGATCGAAAATGTGGTATTCGTGACAAGTGGCAGGCCGCTCGCTATAATTTGCGGAGTATGTCGTCCGTCACCCCGTCCAAGGCTCCGCTCTCTCCTCCCGATCAAGGACTCATTGCCCAGACCGTTGAGACTCGTCTTTCTCCCGGCCTCACCTTGAAGGCTTTGACACCGATGGCAGGAGATGCCTCCAATCGGCGCTACTATCGTGCGGCGGTTGCGGGCGGACCGCCACATTCTGTGATCGTGATGCAGCTGGCTGAGCCGGAAGGATTCAAACAGTCGGAAGAAGCCGTCAGCGGCGGTGTGCATCGGATTTCTGAACTGCCCTTCGTCAACATCATGGCGCATTTGGCCAACGCGAATGTGCCGGTGCCTGCACTCCACTACTATGATCAATCCGCAGGGCTGCTCTATCTGGAAGATTTCGGAGATGTGACGTTGGCAGAGGCCGTCAGCCGGGCCGACGCGCCGAATGTGGAGTCACGCTATAAACAGGCCATCAACGTCTTGGTACAGATACAGATCGATGCCACGACGCCGGCGGATCCCGGATGCCTGGCCTTTCACCGCACCTTCGACGCGCCGTTGTTGATGTGGGAGTTCGATCACTTTCTCGAGTATGGCATCGAGGCGCGCCGAGGCCAACCGTTGCCGGATGAAGACGCCTCGGCTATCAAGCACGAGTTCGAAGGGATTGCGGAACTGCTGGCCGCGCAGCCACGCGTCTTCACGCATCGTGACTACCATTCCCGCAACCTGATGGTCGATGGACTGCGGCTCGGCGTGATCGACTTTCAGGATGCCTTGATGGGGCCGGCGACGTACGATCTTGCCTCACTCCTACGGGATGCTTATATTCAGCTCGACGAGGCTCTCGTGGATGATTTGATAGGATACTATCTCGATCAGCTGGCCGAACGGCGCTTCGTCTGGACCAATCGCGCCGCGTTCCGACGGCTGTTTGATTTTACGAGCATTCAACGCAATCTGAAAGCCGCCGGCCGGTTTGTCTACATCGATCGGGCCAAGGGCAATCCGAAATTTTTAGCCGACATTCCGCGCGTCTTGAGCTACGTCAAACGCAATCTCGTCAAATATCCCGAGCTGGAAGCACTCCGGAAGCACCTCTGCCCACATGTGCCCGAATTACAGTGAAACGTGAGATGTAAAAGGTGAGATGTTAAACGTGAGACGAAGCCCAAATATGAATCCTTCTCCTACCCCCTTTTACTTCTCGCTTCTCACTTTTCACGCTTCGCTATGAAAGCCATGATTCTCGCGGCTGGTCTTGGCACCCGCCTGAGACCGCTGACGAACACCATTCCGAAACCGTTGCTGCCGGTCGGCGGAGTGCCGCTCATTGTCTGGAACTTATTGCTGCTGAAGCGTCATGGATTTCGTCAAGTCGTCATCAATCTGCATTATCTGGGTCCACTGATAGAACAGGCGTTGGGCACCGGATCGAAGTTCGGGATTCGGATCATCTACTCCCATGAGCCGGTCCTACTGGGGACGGGCGGAGGGATCAAACAAGCGGAACCTCTTTTTTCGGGAGAGCCGGTTTTGATTCTCAACGGGGATACGCTGGTGGAATTGGACCTTGAGGCGCTCTGCGATTCCCACCGCACACGCAACGCGGCGGCAACCTTGGTGCTTCGGGAAGATTCGGACGCCGTCCGGTGGGGGTTGGTCGAGGTGGGAGACAAGGGGCGAATCCTGCGTATCACCGGAAAAGGGCTTGGGGATTCCTCTCCGGCGACGCCACGTATGTTTGCCGGGATTCACATCTTGCACCCTCGACTGCTGCGACAGGTGCCGAAAGGAGTGGCTTCCTCGATCATCGATCCCTACGTGACCGCCATCGAGCGGGGAGAATCCGTGCTGGGGTATGATCTGCGGGGATATTGGTCAGACATCGGCACGACGGAACGCTACACGCAGGCGGAACGGGATGTTCGAGAGGGACTGATTCGTTTAAAAGACCGGCAGCCTAGTGAGATGCCATTTTTGCCCACCTGAAAAGAGAGTGATCCCGGCAAAGCCTGGCCGCGTGATGACCCGGCTTCCCATCGACTCTTATTCCTTGTGCTGTTTGAGTAACCGAGCCAGATAGGTTCGTTGGAGCTTGAGCGATTCGGCGGCTTTCGTCTGATTGCCTTCGGCCTGCTCCATCGCGCGTTCGATGATGTAGCGACTGTGTTGCTCCATCGATTCATGATAAGGCAGGTCAAGGTACGGCAACGGAGCCTGTTCTTTTCGGTGGAGGAAGGTGTCATCTGCCAGCAGCGCCAGCATGTCCGGTTCAATCGTATCTTTGGGGCTTAAGACAACGGCGCGTGCGATGACGTTATCCAATTCTCGAATATTTCCGGGCCAATGATAGCGTGTCAGGGCATTGAGTGCGGCGGGGCTCAGAGTCATGCCTGGTCGTTTCGCATCTCTGGTATGCCGATCCAAAAAGAACTGGGTGAGAGCTGCGACATCCCCGGATCGCTCGCGAAGCGGCGGCAGCGTCAGGGTCACGACATTGAGTCGAAAATAGAGATCTTCCCGGAACTGGCCGGCTCTCACGGCTTGCCGAAGATCCTTGTTCGTAGCCGCAACAATGCGAATGTTCACCGAGACGGTCTTCGAGCCACCGACGCGGTGAAATTCGCGGTCTTGCAGCACACGTAAAAGTTTTGCTTGCAAAGGAAGGGACATATCTCCGATTTCATCGAGGAAGACGGTCCCCCCGTCTGCCATTTCCAGCTTGCCCTTTTGCAGCCGATCTGCGCCTGTGAACGCGCCCCGTTCGTGCCCGAACAATTCGTTCTCAAGCAGCGTCTCCGTCAAGGCAACGCAGTTGATGACGATGAGCGGCATGGTGCTACGATGGCTCCACTGATGGAGCGACCGGGCGAAAAGTTCCTTGCCGGTCCCGCTTTCGCCGAGCAGCAACACGCTCGCATCGGATTTGGCGGCTCGTTGTGCCGCTTCCACGACGGTCCTTACGGACGGACTATTGCCGACGATGGACGCGTAACGGCCGTCGACTTCCGAACGGAGGTAGGCGACCTGGCGCCGCAGCGCATCCCGCTCCAAGGCTTTGCGGATCACGATTAAGAGATAGTCTTTGTCGAGGGGCTTGGTCAGGAAGTCGTACGCCCCTTCTTTCATGGCTTCCACCGCGGCTTCGATAGATCCATGCGCGGTCATGACGATGACGGGAACGTTGTCCGAGGGCTTCATCTGGGAAAGACGCTTGAGAACATCGAGCCCCGACACTTTCGGCAGCGTGAGGTCCAATAGAATGAGCTGCGGTGACTCGTGAACGATCTGATCAAGCGCCTGCTGCCCCTCGGTGGCCACGACGGTGTCATGTCCGGAGGCCTGGAGCCGGTCCTCAAGCATCATGACGATGTCGGGGTCATCGTCGACGATAAGAATCTTGGCGTTCATATCTCAGCTCGTCAAACGTGAAGTTCGAAACTCGTATCTCGTCGTTCGTATCGCGTATCTCGCACGCGAAATGCGCTTCACGAGATACATTTCACGTTCCCATGACATTGACGACCAATCCCGTCAGCGGTTTTGGGTAAAAGTAGGTGGACTTGTGCGGCATCCGCTCTCCGGCAGCCGCCACCGCTTGGACTTCGCTGACCTTCGTGGCATTGAGCAGGAAGGCTCCCGTTCCCGTTCCCTTGGCCACCCAATCCAGGGCTTCGTGGTCATCCTTGGTGTACAAAATAGCTTCTTGCTCCTGTTGCGTCGGACAGAGTTTGGTCACGATCAGTTGCTGCAGCAGGGAGACGTCGAGTTTGGCTCGCGGTGACGCGTGGACGGAAGGTCGGTAAGCCGGCTTCAGTGTGAGCGTGACATATCGGTCCTCACCTTGTCGCATCAGTCCGAATACCGGCGCGTTCTTTCCTTCGGCCCGCAAGCTCGTCAGGAACTGTGAACGCACGTGAGGCGCTGTGGATGTACTGAATGGGAAGTCTTGAACGTCGAACACCTCGCCCAGTGCCGTCTTGATCTGCTCCGAAGAAGGTAAGGGGGTGGTCGCGACTCGGTGTGTCGGCAATACCGTCAACCCCGGATCTTCAAGCGGGGTGAGCAGCATCAACACGGAGTCGTAGGGCTGCAGTTCGGTTTGAGGGCCGGCCTGCTGTCTCCGGAGCTTCTGATAGTTCAATGCCGTTTCATATCGATGGTGTCCGTCGGCGATGAACAGCGGCTTGCTGTGCATCGCGTCGGTCACCTGTTTCAGCACAGTCTCATCGGTGACGGCCCACAGGCATTCGCGGCAGCCTGCGTCGTCTTGGAAGTCATAGCGTGCAGGCTTGCCTTTTACCGCGGTTTCCAGAAGTTGGATGATGGCACCGAGCGGATCGGAATACAGAGACCAGATCGGGCTGAAATTTGAGCGACAGGCTTCGATGAGATTCAGACGATCTGTCTTTGCCGCGGCGCGTGTATTCTCATGAGGATAGATATGTCCGGAGTCGAGCGCCTCCAGCTTTGCCAGCGCCAGGAACCCCCGAAGCACCTTCTTGGGAGCGCCGGAGGCTGAGTAGAGAGGTGTGTATTCAATCGTGTGATAGTAGACGGCAGGTCGTGCGTCGCGCTTCAGGACGCCCTCATTGAGCCAAGTCTGCAGTGTAGCGGCAGCGCGGGTATATCGGTTCTGGGCAGGGCCGTCACCGGTCTGGTCCAGTCCCAATTCCATCCGAATGATATTGTGAGGATGGCGGTCGTGAAGTCGTTTTTGTCCCTCGGCATCGATAATGTCGTACGGCGGGGCGACCACATCTTTGATGGAGCCCACGAGCGTTTGATCGTACAGCATGCCCTGAAACGGAAAGATCTGTGACATGAACAACCTCTTGGCAATGTCGTGACAACAACGACGGGTTGATGGTTACAGGAGAGAGTGGATTCCTTTCGCCCTACGCCGCGCCGCTCCTACGGCCCAGCGTCCTTGCGGCTGGCGGGAAGATAGCTACCGGTCGCGGGTAATCATATAGTCTGCGGCGACCGACAGCGCGCGCCGCGCGGTACTATCTTCGAAGCCGTCGAGTTCGTGCTTGGCGGCGGCGATATAGGCGCTCGCGCGATCCATGGCATAAGTAATCGAACCGAAATCGGACATCAGAAGCAGAATGCGTTCCAGATCGGCTGTGCTGAGTGTCCGGGTTTCCATTCGGTCCTTGATCATTTGACGATCCTGCTCCGAACAGTGCTGCAACAGATGCAGAAGCGGCAGTGTGGCTTTTCCCTGCCGGAGGTCCTGTCCGATCGTTTTCCCGAGAGACTCGCCATTCGCGATGTAATCCAAAGTATCGTCGGCGACCTGGAATGCGATGCCGAGATATTGGCCGAAACGGAACAGCGCCTGCTGTTGTGACTCAGAAGCCTCGGCCAGAATCGCGCCCATGCGGCAAGCCGCGGCAATCAAACCGGCAGTCTTATGCTCGACGATCTTGATGTAATCGATTTCCGGCATGGAGGGGTTGCCGTTGTAGTACAGCTGAAGGACCTCACCTTCGGCCATCTTCTTACAGGCTTCGGCGAGCACTTCATTGATTCCCTGGTTTTCGAACTCGACGACTTTGCACATGGCTTTGGTGTACAGGTAGTCGCCGACGAGAATGCTGATCTGATTTCCCCACACCTTGCGTGCAGTCCTCCTGCCTCTCCGGAGATCAGCGTCATCCACGACATCGTCGTGTAGCAACGTGGCGGTATGGATGAATTCCACGATACTGCCGAGCTGATGGTGTTCGGTTCCGGGATAGCCGCAGAGGCGAGCCGACAACAGGAGCAGCAGGGGGCGGATGCGCTTGCCGCCACCACTCAAGATATGGGCAGCGACCGTATTGACCAAGGTCACGCTGGAGTCAAGGTTCTTTCTGACTCGATCCTCCACTCCCTCCAGTTCACCACGATAGGCGTCCCACACCTCCGACATGCTGTGTAAGGTTGCGATCACTGGACCTTGTTCCATGCGGCGGATGGTATGGCAGCCGAGGAAATAAAGTCAAGCAAATGAAAGCGGTAGATCTGCCGCAATCTTGACAGAGGAATGACCCATCCAGTAAGGTCCCACTTTAACAATCGGGTGAGGTTCACCCTGAACGTACGGGGCCAATCCACCCAACGTTTTTCGCTGACTCCATCACCATTCATTCATAGAGAAAACTCTTATCCTTGAATGAGATAAGTACATGAATATTCCTGGATTTCCCCGCCAACAAGGGCTGTACGATCCTCGGCACGAAAAGGACTCTTGTGGCATCGGCTTTGTCGTCAATATCAAAGGGAAGAAATCCCACGATATTGTCCGTAAAGGGCTTCAAGTATTGGAGAACCTGACCCACCGTGGAGCGCAGGGCTGTGACCCTTGCACGGGAGACGGAGCCGGAATTCTTTTGCAGATCCCACATGCATTCCTGAAACGGGCCGCCGGGGATGTCGGCGTCTCCTTGCCGGATGTCGGCGAGTACGGCGTGGGGCAGCTGTTTCTACCGCCCAGCGCAGACTCCCGACGACTGTGCGAAAAGCTGTTCACCGAGACTCTCGTGGAAGAAGGCCTGCATTTGCTCGGTTGGCGCGACGTGCCGGTCAAGAGCGACCAAATCGGCGCCCAAGCCCGAACGACCGAGCCGTTCATGCGGCAGATCTTCATCGCGCGCGATGCCTTGAACGACGCGCAGTTCGAGCGAAAGCTGTATGTGATCCGCAAGCGGGTCGAAAAAGCCGTGGAAGAGTCGGCTATTCAAGGACGAGAACACTTTTACGTCTCCAGCTTGTCGGCCAACACCATCGTCTATAAAGGCTTGCTGTTGCCGCATCAAATGGCGGCGTACTACCAGGACCTCACCGATGAACGGATGGTGAGCGCGCTGGCCTTGGTGCATTCACGCTTCAGCACGAATACCTTTCCCACCTGGCCGCGGGCCCATCCCTATCGGTATGTGTGCCACAACGGCGAGATTAATACCCTGAAGGGGAATGTCAATTGGATGAAGGCTCGCCAAGGCCGCCTTCACTCCGAGCTCTTCGGGAAGGATATGGAGAAACTGTTCCCGATCGTTTCCGAGGATCAAAGCGACTCGGCCTGTCTGGACAATACTCTCGAATTTCTGCTGCTCGGGGGCCGCTCGTTGCCGCATGCCATGATGATGTTGATCCCCGAACCGTGGGTGGCGAACGCCCAGATGGATTTGGATCGCCGAGGCTTCTATCAATACCACGCGGCGATGATGGAGCCGTGGGACGGGCCGGCCGCCGTCTGTTTTACCGACGGCAAAATGATCGGCGCGACGTTGGACCGGAATGGGCTGCGTCCCTGCCGCTATCAGGTGACGACCGATGGTCTCGTAGTCTTGGCGTCAGAGGCCGGTGTGTTGCCGGCTGAGGCGAAAGATATCCGCATGAAAGGCCGTCTTCAGCCGGGCCGAATGTTTCTCGTCGACACGGTGCAGGGCCGTATCATCGACGACGAGGAGATTAAAGCCGATATCGTCGGCCGCAAACCCTATCGCAGCTGGGTGACGCAGTACGGTGTATCTTTGGACGAGTTACCCGACCCGCTGAACGTTCCTCAGCCCGACCACCCGACGATCCGCCAGCGGCAGCAAGCTTTCGGCTACACGGTCGAAGAACTCAAGATGGTCATCACGCCGATGATCGTGACGGGCGAAGAGGCGATCTCCTCGATGGGCACCGATACGCCGTTGGCAGTGTTGTCCGATCGCCCGCAGCTCCTGTTCAAGTATTTCAAGCAGCTCTTTGCGCAGGTGACGAATCCGCCCATCGATCCGATCCGAGAACAGCTCGTGATGTCACTCGTGACCAACATCGGCCCGAAGCCGAACTTGATGGACGAATCGCCGGAGTCGTGCCGCCGCATCAAGGTGCAGCAGCCGATCCTGACGAACGCCGATCTGCAAAAGATCCGCGGCATTTCCGATCCGCACTTCAAGAGCAAGACACTTCGCATGTTGTTCCGCGTGGCAGAGGGTCCGGATGGGCTTGGGGAGGCGGTCGATGAACTGTGCCGGCAGGCCTCGCAGGCGATCAAGGAGGGCTACAAATTCCTCATTTTGAGCGACCGTGGCGTCGATGAGCAGTGGGCTCCGATCCCAAGTTTGCTCGGTATCTCGGCAGTCCACCACCACCTGGTTCGCGAGTGTACCAGGACCGAAGTCGGCTTGATCCTCGAAACCGGCGAGCCGCGCGATGTGCATCAGTTCGCCTGTTTGATCGGGTATGGTGCCGGAACGATCAACCCCTATCTGGTGTTCGAGTCGCTCGTGGACATGGAGCGTGACAACTATCTGCCGGAAGGTCTCGACGCACAGACGGCAGAGGGGAAATTCATCAAGGCCATCAACAAAGGCCTGCTCAAAATCTTCTCGAAAATGGGAATCTCCACGGTGCAGTCTTACTGTGGCGCGCAGATTTTCGAGGCGATCGGATTGAATCGCGAACTCATCGACCGGTATTTCACGGGTACGCCGTCGCGCGTCGAAGGGGTCGGCATCGGCGACATCGGAGAGGAAACCTTGCGCCGTCATCGCGTGGCGTATGAGCCGGCGGCGATCCGCCAACTCGATTTCGGCGGGGAGATTCACTATCGCATCCAGGGCGAGCACCATAACTGGAATCCGGAGACCATTTACAAACTCCAGCACGCCAGCCGTTCGAACGATCCGAAGACGTATGCCGAATTCGCGCAGATCGTGAACGACGAGAGCAAGCGGCGGTCGAACCTGCGCGGGCTCCTTGATTTCAAGTTCGCCCCCCAGCCGATTCCGATCGAGGAAGTGGAGTCGGCCAAAGACATCGTGAAGCGTTTTAATACCGGCGCGATGTCCTTCGGCTCGATCAGCAAGGAAGCGCATGAAACGCTGGCCATCGCGATGAACCGGCTCGGCGGCAAGAGCAACACGGGGGAAGGCGGCGAAGATCCCGAGCGGTTCAAGCCCTTGCCGAACGTCTACTCCAAGAAT
>CAZPNQ010000134.1:0-354 GCA_964587955.1 uncultured Nitrospira sp. | reverse complement strand
ACGGCGATACAAAGAACAGCTATATCACACAGGTGGCGTCTGCCAGATTCGGGGTCACGGCGCATTATCTCGTGAACGCGCGGGAATTGCAGATCAAGATGGCGCAGGGGGCCAAGCCCGGAGAAGGCGGTCAATTGCCGGGGCACAAGGTGGACGAAAACATCGCGCGCTTTCGATATGCTACGCCGGGCGTGCAACTGATTTCGCCGCCGCCGCATCACGACATCTATTCGATCGAGGATTTAGCCCAGCTGATCTTCGACCTCAAAAATTCCAATCCCGATGCCGGAGTCTCCGTCAAACTGGTGGCGGAGGTCGGCGTCGGCACAGTCGCAGCCGGTGTGTCCAAGGCCC
>CAZPNQ010000133.1:0-9989 GCA_964587955.1 uncultured Nitrospira sp. | reverse complement strand
TGTTCGACAGTGGCGCTGCGCACCCAGTTTTCTCGTTGGATGCGTCCCACAAAGTTGGGTAAGAGGAACTCGAATTTGTCGATGTCCGCATGGCTCCAGGTCGCGACCTGACTGAACCAGAAGACGCCCCGTTTGTGGAGAAACCGTTCTAACGCCGGTCCGACCCCGCGTATTTGTTTCAGATCATCGGACGATTCGCTATCCGTTTGTCTCTCATCCGACGGCTCAACAGCACCGGCAAGGTCTAAATCCACCGCGTGCTCACTTACCTTGTCCAGCGGCATCTCCCCATGCTGTTCCGTGAGAGTCTCGGTCCGCTTCTCGACACTCTTTTCCCCTGGGTGTGAAGACGCGACTTGGAGCTGATCGAGCTGCGCACGAGGGTCGAGGCTCTCACTCGGGGGCTCACCGTCACCGAGCCACGTCTTATACTTCTTGTAATGCTCGATCTTTGCGCTGCGCACCCAGTTTTCTCGTTGGATGCGTCCCCCAAAGTTGGGTAAGAGGAACTCGAATTTGTCGATGTCCGCCGGACTCCATGTCGCGACCTGACTGAACCAGAAAACACCCCGCTTGTGGAGGAACCGTTCTAACGCCGGCCCGACTCCGTAGATATATTTCAGATCATCGGGCGACTCTCCGACCGCTTGTCTCTCATCCGACGGCTCAATGGCACCGACAACGTCCAGATCCCCGGCTGGTTCACTGATCTGTTTAACCGGCACTTCACTATGCTTCACGACAATCTTTTCAGCGGAAGTCTCGCTCTGCTTGACAACCTTCTCCCCGGCATACAACGCCACGGCTTGGAGCTCAGCAATCTGCGCACGAAGATCATCGATCACGGCCACTTCGCCTTCTAACGCCTTAATCCGGGCCAGCTGCTCCGGATTGTCAACCGGCACCACTACTCGCCCTTCGATACTCCTCCCCCCGACCTGTGAAGAAACGGTTTGGAGCTGAGCGAATTGCCCAAGCAGCCCAATGATCACGGCGACCTCGCTTTCCAACCCCTTGATCCGAGCCAGCTGCTCCGGATTGTCGACCGGCCGATCGACGACCTTTTCTACCGGGACTTCAACACGTTTCAGCACCACCCGTTCCACAGGCACCTCGACGCGCTTCTCAACCGTTCGAACCTCTGGCGGTTGATTGGTGAGCATGGTGACCTTACTCATGAGGCGTTCAACCTCACGACGCTTGTCATCAATCACTACTCCCAGCACCATCCCCTTGATCCCCCACCCCAGGAAACCAGCTCCCACCACTGTCCAAAGCCAGCAGGTCCAGTTCCCAGACATCATGACTGCTCTCCCTTGGTTCCGATGGAGAATTCGATCTGCCGGTTTTGCTGGCGCCCCTCATCGGCAGAATTCTCAGTGATCGGTCGCGACGCTCCATACCCTTTGGAAGTCAAACGATCAGCAACAATCCCTTTTGAGATCAGATACTCGACGACGGCCTTGGCGCGCTGTTGCGAAAGCAGCCAATTCGCGTGCTCCGGTCCGACGTTGTCTGTATGGCCGCCAACTTCAACGGCAGCCGTGGTATCTTCTTGTAAAATCGCGGCCACGCTATTCAAGACAGCTTTCCCCTCCGGCAGCAGCATGGCGCTGTTGACTCGGAACATTATCGTTGTCCCTATCAGCAGCTCATCAATCTTCTTTTTCAGCACGGCTGGTGCTGATACTGGTGACGGTGGTGGTGATGGTCGTGGCTCGATGATTTTTGGAGTCGGCGGAGGAATTTCCACCGGTTTTTCCAATGCAACCGGTGGAGGTGACGTGACCGAACTTTCGCCACAGAAGAAGAACACGGTACCAAGGATGAATAACCCGAGGAGTGCCAAGAACGGGTCCTTGCCCTGCATGACAGTCACCTTCGCTAAGGAGAGCAACATAGCACGCCGAAGCAGAATATGGCTGTATGGGGAAAGCCGTCAAGAGGCCGGTCTCGAACCATCGTCTACAAGGTGGGGAACCGCCTCCCAACTCCACTGCATAAGCGGGACTGCCTGGCCAGGCAGTCCTGTGGGATGGCCAACGTGGTGATATGTTCAGATGGAGTACTGAAAAACCGGCTTGGCTCCGATGGCTTGGGCTAAGACGCCTCGGCGCTTCAATTCGTCGAGAATGCGAGCGGTCGCGGCGTCGAAATCAGTAGGACCACTGAGGACGACATCCGTATTCGGTGGCGGTTCTTCTTCGACCTTGCTCATGTGGACAGCGATGACGGGTGCGGGATGGACGAGGGTTCTAATCGCCTGTGAGGCCTCTCGATAAGCCAGACCAAAGGGATTGGTCGTCGAAACGACGATGAGGCCGGTGTCGGTAAGGAGTCGTGCCACTTCACCATAGCGGCGTGCCATTTCCGTCGTCTGCCCACGCTCTTCTTCACTCAGATCGGCATCGAGCCCGCGGCGGAGATTCTCTCCATCCAATAAATACGCATGGCGTCCGTCCGCTACGAGACGGCCTTCGAGTTTTCTCGCCAAGAACGATTTGCCGGCATGCCGGCCTCCCGTGATCAAGACCACTGCTGCCCGATGGCCATACTGTTGTGCCCGGTCCTCGATCGTGACTTCGCCCTTGATCCACGCAAAGTCACGGCGTCTGGCTTCTTCGCGGAGGAACTCCTGATCATCATGCACCAGTTCGGTGACAATACCCCCGCCTGCAATATCGTATTCATCCACCAAGACGAAGCGGCCGGTTGCCTCGAATGACGCCGAGAGGTCAAACGCGACCGGGGCTTTCGTGCGTAAGGTCAGTTCGGCGACTTGGTTCTTGCTGATCGTATTGCTGCCTTGTTGCTGAGCCAGATCCATCGTGTCGATGATCCGGTGGATCGAGGCCACTTCACAATCCACTTCTTTAGTCGCCACGCGGAGCAAATACTTGCGTCCCTTTTCGAGCGGTCTTTTCCCAAGCCAAAACAGATTGGCCCGAAAAGCCGTGGAGACCAGCGGCAGCTCGTTTTGAAGCGAGGCGATTTCGCCGCGCTCCACAAAAATTTGCTCATCGAGCGTGATGCCGATCGACTGCCCGGCCTGTCCTTCGGTCGGTTGTGGCTCGATGTTGAAGGCCTCAACCGTCCTGATGCTGGCTCGCTTGTTGGAAGGCGAAAATGCAAGGCGATCGCCCACCTTGAGACGTCCTGAGGTAATGCGACCGGTGATGATCCGGCGTGCGTCGAATTTATACACGTCCTGCACGGGCAATCGGAGAGGTTGTTCCGAACGGGCCGCTTCCTTCTGAAAAACGCTGAGAGTGTCCAGGACGGTGGGGCCGCTGTACCACGACATCTGCCCGCTACGATTGGCGATGTTGTCGCCGAGCTTGGCGCTCACCGGGATGAATTGCGACGGCACGGCGTTGAACTGCGCCAGAAATTCTCGGTATTCTTTTTCGATCCCGTCGAATACGTCCTGCCGGTAGCCGACGAGGTCCATCTTATTGACGACCACCGCGAACTGCCGGACGCCCAGTAGCGACAAGAGGTAGCCGTGCTTCTTCGACTGTTCTTTGACGCCTTCCAGTGCGTCAATGAGCAGCAATGCCGCCTCGGCACGCGCCGCGCCGGAAATCATGTTCTTGAGAAATTCTTTATGCCCCGGCGCGTCGATGATGATGTATTGCCGGCCCTTCCACATGAAAAACGTGCGGGCCGTATCGATCGTAATCCCCTGCTCCTGCTCTTCGAGAAAGGCGTCGAAGAGAAAGGCATATTCGAACTCCTTCCCCTGTTGCTTGCAGATTGCCTGCACTTTTTCCAACTTCCCGTCGGGCAGTGAGCCGGTGTCGGCATAGAGCCGGCCCAGTAAGGTGGACTTGCCGTGATCCACATGGCCGACGATGACGATATTTAAATTTTCAAGCGGCTTGGTATCTGAGGGCTTCATAGTCGTTCCATTTCACAGAATGTTCAAACAGGCAGACCAGCGAGGCCGCAGGTGAGAAACAACCGAAGGCATACTTTCTGAAGTACGTTGAGGATCGTTTCGATCCGAGAACGAAGCTGAATGAACGTTTCAGCGTTCTGCTCACATGTATCCATCTTTCCGCAATAACTCCATTCCTCGTCCTTCGTCCTGTGCCCGCCCAGACCGTTCGGCTACCGTGGTACGCCGCAGTTCCTCGATGATCTCATCCACGTTCTTGGCGGTCGATTTGATCGGCGAGGTGCAGGGTGCGCAACCCAAACTGCGATAGCGTGTGCCCTCACCTTTGTCGAGATACAAATCGATGAAGGGAATATTCTCAAGCTTGATGTACTCCCAAATATTGATCTCGGTCCAATCCAGCAGCGGATGGATGCGGATATGAGTACCAGGTGGAAAGGTCGTCTTGTATTGGTCCCAGAGCTCCGGCGGTTGGTCACGGAAATCCCAATCTCCGTGTTTGTCTCGGGGAGAGAAATAGCGTTCTTTGGCTCTGGTTCCTTCTTCATCCGCACGAACGCCGAGAATCACGCCGGTGTAGCCTTTATTCTCCAACAGTTGCTTGAGGCCGTTCGTTTTCAGCGCCGTGCAACAGACCACCCGGCCCATGGTGTGATTCATCCCTGCTGCCAAGGCTTCTTTATTCTGGCCCACCACCAGATTCAATCGCCATTCCCGCGCAAGACGGTCCCGATATTCAATCATCGCCGGGATCTTGTAGCTGGTGTCGACGTGCAACAGTGGAAACGGCACATGCCCGAAGAAGGCCTTACGTGCGAGCCAGAGCAAGACGGTCGAATCTTTGCCCATCGACCAGAGCATCGCGAGATTATCGAAATGTTTGTAGCCTTCTCGAAGGATATAGACGCTTTGATCTTCGAGTTGCCGCAGGTGCTTCATACCCCAAATCCCTCCGTCTTTCGTCCTAGGCTGCGACCGGCTGTCGCACCAGTTCATCGAGCTTGCGCCCCGCGGCTCCTCCGTCAAGGGCCGCGCGCGCAGCCGGAAAGCAGGCCGACAGTGACACCCCTTTGCCTGCCGCGTAGAGCAACATGGCCGCATTCATCAACACCCAATCCCGAGGCCCACCCTGCACCCGATTCTGAAGAATGCGCCGGATCAAATCAGCTTCCCTTTCCCGTTGCTCGGGCGGAAACCCCGCCATCTCGCGGGATGAGGCGAACGTCAATCCAAAGTCTTTGGCGGCCACGCCGAGCGGGGTAATGCGCTCGTCTCTCACTTCCAAAACTCTCGTCACCATCGTGGCGGACAATTCCGGGTCCCCTTCGACTCCACGAATCACCAACGCTCGCCGGCATCCGAGGATTCGCAGGGCTTCCGCTGTCTTTTCAAAATGTGGCGGATGCGTCAACCCTACGACTTGTACCGCCGCTCGGGCTGGATTCAAAAGCCTGGCAATCGGATGGAATACGTTCCTGACCCCGAGTGCTTGACGCATCTCCAAAAATCGATACACAGGTGGATGGTACAGTCCGATATCCAGGTACGCAAAGCCCTTCTTGTTCACGTCTTCGGAAACCAGCTTGGGATCGGCATCAACCGGAATGCCCAAGGCCTTCAGCACGCCGGCACTGCCGGGCCGGCCAGGAATACCATCATAGCCGTGCATCAAGACCGCAGCGCCGGCTGCAACTGCAATGATGGACGCCGCAATAATCGCGTGAAATGTATCTTGCTTCCCGGCATACGTCGGGACATCCACCAGAGCCAAGTCACGCGAGACAGCGAGCGGAGGCACATAGTGTCGAGCTGCGGCCGTGAGTGCCGCCAACTCCGTTACCGATTCCATCTTGAATCGCATGGCAATGAGAAAAGCCCCCACTTGCGCCGGCGTCGCCTCCCCTTCGATCAACGCTTTCATCGCCTGTTTGCACTCATCCCATGTAAGGTCCTTAGAAGCTTTCGGACCCTTAGCAATCTTGGCGAGGATATCTAGAATCGGCATGTTACGATTTGTGCAGTCCGCACTCGATCTTGGCAAAATTTTTCCAGCGACCAGCCCGTGGGTCATCGCCGGGTGCCACCGGAGCGGTGCAGTAGGTGCAGCCGATGCTGGGATAATTTTGATCGTGCAGCGGGTTATAGGGAACTTCGTAGACTTTGATGTAGGTCCACACGTCGGTCCACGTCCATCTGGCTAGAGGGTTCACTTTGACCAATTCAAATTTTTGGTCCCATTCGATCAGTCCGGCATTCGCACGGGAGGGCGCTTGATCGCGCCGGATGCCGGTGATCCATGCGTCGTATCCTCTCAGAACGCGGGTCAGCGGTTCAACTTTCCGCAGCTGACAGCACTGGTCCGGGTCCCGCGTCCACAACGCCTCACCGTACGATTCTGCTTGGACCTGTGGTGTAAGCAAGGATTTCACCTGAATGAGTTGCGTGGACTGAAGACCGTATCGTTCAATGACTCGGTCCCGTGTGGCATAGGTTTCAGGAAACAAAAAATCGGTATCGAGGTAAAACAACGGCACCGAGGGATTGATTCGATGCACCATGTCGATAAGAATTACGTCTTCCGCTCCGAAGCTGCATGCCACAACGATCTTGTGGCCGTATCGCTCGATGGCAGCCGTCAGGACATCTTGCGGCTGCTTCGTCTCGAACGACGCACTCCAGGCTTGGAGTTCTGCGACCAGTTCGGAACGGCCGTTCACGGTCATGGTAAACCCAGTCCCTTTATCCTTCAATTTTCTCTACCAGAATCCGATAATGCGCGGCTTCCGGTTCCAACGCTTCCTGTATCAGCACCTTGTGTCCGTCATTCTTGAGGCTCATCGGCACGTTTTTGATCGGCTCACCCGCATCGAGCCACACTTCCAACTGCTCACCCGCATCCATCATTTCGAGTTTCAACTTGGTCTTCACATAGTTCATTGGGCATGCCACGCCACGCAAATCGTAAACGGGTGCGCCCGTTGGAACGGGAGCAGAGGGCTTGATCTCGGCCGGTACCGGCGCTAGCGGGGGCACCTCTTCCTTCGCAGCCGACAGTTTGAGGTCTTTCCCCATCTGATCCGTCGCGGTCCGGCAAGCGTCTACAAACCCCTTGGCAAACGCCATCTTATCTCTGGCTGATTCAGCCGATGTTTCTTTCGGACCCAGATCGCCGACCTTCTTGTTGAGGTCTCGATAGACGGATGGCACGACACCCTTCTGCGCAATCCTGCTGTCGAATTCGCTGAACGTTTCGGCGTCCGTCGATGGCTCCAGCCCTTCGGTCACCAATAGGGCCTTGGCAGCAGCCAGCACGGCTCGATAGGATTTGTTCACCGACACGGAATATTGATGCTTCTCTACCAGAAGCTTGGCTTGATAGAGCTCTTGATCGGCCTCCAGGATACCGTTTTCGATCATCTCCAGCGCACCCCCTGCACATTCGCCGGGGCCGAGATCCTCGAGGATAAATTCGTCTTCACCCTCCCAATCATAATAGAACGTGGGATCCTCTTCATACGGCGGTACGATGGTGTAAGGGATCAACTCTTCTTTCAACTTGCTCTTCCCGACGCGCGCGATGAATGTTGGCAAATTCTCGTTCTCTCGACGGTCGCGTCGGTACACATCGATTAAATGAGAGATCGCCGCTGGGACGGCTTTTGCCGGCAATTTCACGGTCATCTGGCCGATCTTGGCCGTACCGTTCACTGAACCGCCGAGATGCAATTCATAGTGCGGGGCGACGTGGTCGCCGAGGCGTTTTCCGACTCCATGCAACCCGATGGTTGAAATGTGATGCTGCGCACAGGAATTGTGACAGCCGCTGATCTTCACACTCACATCCTGCAAATCTTGTGGAACCCGGCCTGCTGGAAACACCTCGGCCAGTGCTCGCGCAAGGCCTTTGGATGACGTGATCCCCAGACCGCATGTATCCGTGCCGGGGCAGGCAATAATGTCTTCGACCAACTCAGCTCCCGGATCTGCCAATCCGCGGGATGCCAGGTCCTCATAAAGATGCAGGATCTGGTCAGTAGGCACCCAACGGATGACCAGGTTTTGATTGATCGTCGTGCGAAAATTGCCGTTCGAATAGCGCTCAGCCAGGTCAGCGACGAACAACATCTGTTCAGCCGTAATATCCCCCATGAACAGCTTGATGGCGGCCGTGACGTACCCCTCCTGCTTCTGCTTCACGACGTTGGTCCGTTTCCACATCTCGAAAGGCGTCTCGTAGCCAATTGCGTGCGTCCCGTTGCCATTTCCATTTGCCACACCGTTTCTCGTCGGCATGATGAGCTGCGTGGGTTCATCTTGATGTTGAAGAAGCGTCAAGGGTCCGTTGTTGGGAAGTGCGTGTCCCATGGAAATGTAGGCGGCTTCCCAGCGCCGTTTAAATTCGTCAAATCCAAGCTTGTCGATCACGAATTTCATCCGGGCCTTGTTTCGATTTTTTCGATTCCCGAGACTATCGAAGACTTTAATAACGGCCTCGATACTGGGTATCAGCTCTTCCATCGGCGTAAACTCACGGAGAAGTTGCGCGACCCGTGGAGCAGAACCCAAGCCCCCACCGGCTACCATTCGAAAACCGATTGCTCCGTCGGCTCGTTTGACGGCCAGCAAGCCGATATCGTGGATCGGAGTCAACGCACAGTCGTGTTTACAACCGGAAAACGCGATTTTGAATTTCCGCGGCAAACTTTGGTTCAACGGATTCCGCAACAAATGATAAGCGACGGTCTTTGCATATGGCGTCACATCGAACACTTCGCCTTGGCACACGCCGGCTAGGTGACATGCCGTCACATTCCGCACGGTATTGGCGCAGGCCTCCCTGGTCGTCAGCCCAACTTCGGCCAACCCTCGCATGATGGTCGGCACATCCTTCAATTCTACGAAGTGCATCTGGATGTCCTGTCTCGTCGTGACGTGACCGACTCCGGTCGCATAGCGGTCGGCGAGTTCCGCCACACGGCGCAGCTGATTCGCGGTGATACCACCGAACGGGATTTTGATACGTACCATCTGCACACCCGGCTGGCGCTGGCCGTAAATGCCGTATTGCAGACGGAACGGCTTGAAGAGATCGGTAGAGAGATCTCCAGCCAATATTCGCAAGGCTTCAGATTCGAAGGTTTCTATTTCTTCTAGAATGGCGGGCGGAGTCGGAGTCGTAACAATTGTGGGGATGGTGAGGGATTCGACTTGATTCATATACCGATCTCCTTGCCTCCTCAAGAGAGGAGCCTTCTCTATCAAATGTGGTACATCGGATTGCGCTGCGCATCGATCGTCCGGAGACGGGTTGCCAAATGTTCGACGGTGACGTTTTCGAGAACTTTCCGTTCCGCCTCCTGAACCTGCTCCCAGACGTCTCCTAGCAACAATTCAGGCTTGGTCACGTGACGATCGCGTGACGGCTGACCAATAAACGATCGATGAAAGACCGGCCCTTCCAAGGCTTCGAATATATCGGCGATCGACATCGCCTTCGGTTCACGTGTCAGGAGATACCCTCCTTGGGCCCCTCGTTGACTTTCTACGATGCCGGCCTTCTTCATGGCATGTAGAACTTGTTCAAGAAAACGGATGGGAATTCCGTGGCGCCTCGCGATCGCTCGCGCCTGAATGGGGGCTTCTGTTGCATGTATCGCAAGATCAACGGCTACCATAATTCCATATGTGGCACGCTTGGATACCTTCATTCTTTATTATTCCTGTAGGGATTCAATACATATACCTTTTCCCAGTGCAGTCTGTCAAGACACCAAAAACCTCCTTGGCTGAAGCTGCAATTGGTCCTAGTCAAGCTATAGTTTGCGGTGGAATTTGAAGATCGTTGGTGAACTCGAAATCATTCTATTTATTAAGCATTTCAGGCCTGCAAAGCCGTACGGAAAGCAGTTACGCCCATAAAATCAGATTGACATCGTTTACGCCCTAGGCAATAATCCGCCCTCTTCTTCGGGTGGTGCCTTCATGTCTGTGCCGTTATCCTCATTTACTATTTTGCTACTCACGAACGATACGGCCGTACAAGCACTGGTGAGACAGATATTCAAGGATGCCTCTGTAACAATCGCTC
>CAZPNQ010000132.1:0-10031 GCA_964587955.1 uncultured Nitrospira sp. | reverse complement strand
CAAGATTCCCGGACAAGGCAACATCGGCATTGTGGGTCTCCTCTGATAGACACTCAGTGTCGCCGAGACCCAGGGCGACATGAGCCTCAGCTACCCTAGCACAGAGCCTTTTGGATTACAACCTCACTCCCCAACTCGAACCAGGAGTCCTTGATCCTTACAATAGGCGACCGTCCGGTAGAACCATGCGACGGCACCCACAAGCAACACCCCATTCAGACACACCGCCCAAGCAAGGTTCCCTATGGGCAATCCGCCTGTGCTCAGGACAGTCCGCATGCCTTCAAAGATATGTGCGGCAGGATTCGCCCAGGCGATCATCTGTAACCATCTGGGCAAGACTTCCATCGGATAAAAGACACAGGAGATCGGCTGAAAAAGAAACACCGTGCTCCAGGCAAGCACTTCGGCCTCTTGTCCGAACCTCATAATGAGTGCGGTCGTAAACACGCCGATGACCCAGCCGGTAATGACCAAATTGAGTACGAACGGCATTAGCCATACTCCGATGATCAGGATGTTATAGGAATAAAAAAGGAGAGCACACCCGCCCATGACAATCGAGACCACCGTCACTTTCATCACGCTCATGGCCATCGTCGCGGTCAGAAACTCGCTCGGTTTCATCGGGCTGGCGAACAGATTCATCAAGTTACGCGCCCAAAGCTCTTCGAGAAAAGAGATCGTGACCCCTTGTTGTGATCGGAACAGTATGTCCCAAAGGATTAATGCACCCAAAAAAAAGGTCACGAATCCGGGAACCTGGCTTTGATATCGAGCGAGATAGAGCGTAATAAACCCCCAGATCACAAGATCCAGGAATGGCCAGTAAAAGATTTCCATGATGCGGGGCAAACTGCGTCGGTAGAGATACAAATGCCTGACGATCAATGCCGTGATACGGTGTATTTTCATCGGCACGTTCCATGATCATGTTCATCGTGACAACCGCCGCATCCCTGATGCTTACCGAGTAAGTCTTCCATGAGGTGCCGTACTCCTGTTGCCAGGTGCGTCCCCGCACGTTGTCCATCTGGCATCCGACGCAACCAAAACCCCGCTAACACCATCGGCATCCCCAGGAGTCCTGCTGCAAACACAGCGGTCACATGTTCAAGGTTAATCATCCACCACACGAGCGCAATTGCCAATGCAAGCGGTACAAATCCCCCCACAAAACTCATGAATACGATGCGCTGCCCACAGGTGCCTCGGCTCAGACCCACCAGGCTGACCGCCAACCAAAAGAGCCCCCAGAGCGCACTGAGCGCAAGCCCTCCCGTAAGAAGTCCGGCAACACAATCGATCAATACGTCCATCATGATGATGACTGCCCCTGCTCCCGTGCGAATTTCAAAAAGACTTCTTCCAGGTCCGCCTTCCCAAATCGGTCGATAATCTCCTGTGCCGTCCCCTCTGTCACGATGCACCCGCGCTGAAGAAAAATGATGCGATCCGACATTTCTTCCATTTCGCGCATGTTATGGGAGGTGTAGAGAATGCTCAGGCCGGATGATCGACGCTCTTCTTTCAACAAGGATCTGATCTTATGAGCAATATCGGGATCCAAGCTCGCCGTCGGTTCGTCGAGAAAGAGGATCCGGGGTTCCGTAAGAAATGCTTTCGCCAAGGTCAGTCTCGTCATTTGGCCCGACGACAGCTTGCGGGTAATCTTTCCGCGGAACTCCTCCATTTCCAATTTTTTGACGATGTCGTGGATGCGCCGAGCCATATCCGAAATTCCGTAAAGACGCGCGATGACCCATAGATTTTCTTCTACCGTCAGCGCCTGGGGCATGGAGATGTAGGTCGACGAAAAGTTGACCTGCTGCAGAATCTCCTCACGATGGGTCGAGAGATCCAAGCCAAACATGTGAATCGAGCCGGCCGTTGGGGTCACGAGTCCCAAGAGCATCTGAATAGTGGTGGTCTTCCCGGCTCCGTTCGGCCCCAAGAGTCCCAGAATTTCTCCCGGTCTGATCTCAAAGGACACCCCATTGACCGCCGTAAAGTCGCCGAACCGCTTGGTGAGATTCGACGCTTTCAGAACAGGAGTAGACATCACGTTGACGGATTCGGTCGACTAGTTGAATAACAAGGCGCCGCTGATCTTCTCCGGGATATGACAGGTCTCGCATTTCCGATCCAACGTTTTTCCGCCATGCTGTGCCTTCCCGTCATGGCAGCGGAAACAGTCACTGAGAGCCCTCGCGCGAAGATGAGACCCTTCCGGATAAGCCGGATACCAAGGCCTACGGTCGGTCGATACATGCCCGCGTGGAATGACGATGGGGTACCCTTTGACCGGTTCATCATGCACGACACCCGAATGACACGTCGTGCAACCTTCGTCCTGTCCACGGACACTGAACGCCTCCATATGCTGGCGGTGGTTCATAATCAACCCGACCTCTTTCACCGGTGACGGAAGATCGCGCGGCGCTGTCTCGGACACACGAAGGATGTGGCGATGGCAACTGAGACACACTCCGGAGTCCACCTTGGCCTTGAGATTATGCGCGTCGGTGGGCGTTCCAAAGAGATGAATGGCCGCATCTCTGACTCCTGCCACGACCTTGTCGGATAACCACCCCTGGACACCGGGCCTTACGTGACATGCAACGCAGGTGACCTCCCTATGGGAAGACTTTGCCCAGCTCTCATAAGCAGGGACGATCGTGTGGCATCCTGCACAGAACGACGGGTGATCGGTAAACGGTATCGCAGCTCCAGCCAGAGCCATCGCTCCGATACCGAGGGTCAGCAAGAGTATAGCCTTAGACTTCCAGTTCATGCTCCCGGCGTCTAAGGGGAAACTGCTTGATCAAGAGGGCGGCGACCCCGGCCACATCGTCCAAGTGGAACACCGGCACAGGAAAATCGACCGGCTTGTCGGAGACCACCGCGAGGAGGCCGTCGGGAGAGTAGGAAATTTCATCAAGCTGGTCACGAACGACGATGACTTTCGGGTACCCTTCGCTTTTCCACCCTTCGGCGATGATGAGGTCGTAGGACGCATCCAAGAAACGATCACGCACTTCCTCTACCTTCAGCTGTTCGGATACATCGGCAAACAACGCGAGGCTTCCCTTCGAAACCACCACCACACTACCGGCACCGGCACGTTTATGGCGCCAACTATCTTTCCCTTCCGTATCAAGGTCGAATCCATGGCCGGCATGTTTCACCGTCGCCACGCGGTACCCGGCCTTGACCAACTCGGGAATGACGCGTTCGATCAAAGTCGTTTTACCGCTGTTCGACCGTCCGACAAATGAAACAATTGGTATGGACATGGAAGTCATAGGTCAATGGTCAGGAGAGATTATGACCATTGACTCCCTCTCTCTAGCAACACGACACCCGATGACCACCTACCTGGGTATGCTCCGCTTTGGCAGGCCATGCCTCACCGCTCAATAACTGAACCGTTACCTCGTCACCGGGGCTGAGCCGCTCAACTTCTACCGGCACATCGATGAGACAATTTGCTTTGACCATGGACGTCAAAATGCCGGAGCCTTGGTCCCCGGTCGTTCGAACCTTGAAAACGCCTTCTTCCTTCATGAGAATGCCACGCAGGAAATGCCGCCGATCGCCTCGCTTGGATAATCGTTCCTGGAATATGGCTTGGACCACCGGACGGCCATAGCTCCGACACCCGCTCATTTTGAGCAACGCCGGACGCACTAATTGCTCGAAGGTCACCATCGATGAGACCGGATTGCCGGGAAGACCGAACGCGAGCCTGCCCTGGATCTTCCCGAAAGCCAGCGGTTGGCCAGGTCGGATGGCGAGTTTCCAAAAATTCATCTCAGCGCCCAGCTCATGAAACACGACTTTGGTAAAATCATAGTCACCCATCGAGACCCCACCGGATAGCACCAACATATCGGCGTTCAACCCCTGCGAGATCTTTTCTTTGAGTGCCGTTGGCGTGTCACGCGCAATCCCAAGTAATAACGGGATACCCCCCGCTTCCTGCACAGCTGCGGCAATCCCGTAACTGTTCGAGTTGATGATTTTTTCCTCACTGAACCGCTCGTCCAAATCAGCCAATTCGTCACCGGTCGAGAGAATCGCCACTCGAGGCCGCTGGTAAACATGCACGAGCGACTTCGCGAGTATCGCCAGCATCCCCACTTCGCCGGGACGAATTCTGGTCCCTTTGGCGATGATGCAATCCCCTTTTTTGACGTCCTCACCCTGCGGCCGAATGTTGGCTCCTTTAGGTTCCGCTTTAAACACTCGGACCGAATCAGGTGCATGTTCCGTATCTTCAACCTTCAGAACTGTATCCGCTCCTCGTGGGATCGGCGCCCCCGTCATGATCCGGATGGCCTGACCAGACCCGACCTCTTTTGACGGCATGGTGCCGGCGGGAACATCCTCAATGATCGAGAGAGTGACCGGTTTCTGAATGGCGTGTTCTTGTTTGATATCTTCCCATCTAACGGCAAACCCATCCATGGCCGAGTTATCCCACGGCGGATTGTCCCGCTCCGCGACAATATCCTCACCAAGGACACGGCCAAACGCGTCCAAAATCGAGACTTTTTCCAAACCCAACACGGGGGCCGCATCAAGGACAACTTTTTGGGCATCGGTGAGTTGGGTCAATCCGGTCATGGCATCCGCAGCTTTCACTGGCTGACCCCCTTCAGCGGTCCGGTGGTCGACCGCCCCACTTTCAGCAACGAGGTGCTTTTCTTACAGAAGGCTTCAACCTGATTGGCGATACTGTGGTAGGCTTCCGCCGTCGGTGAATCGGAGTTGAACAGAGCAAACGGTTCTCCTGCATCTGACTGGGTGACCACGTCAGGGTCGAGTGGAATGCGCCCTAAAAATGGAACTCCCATGTCATGCGCCGACGCTTCCCCCCCACCCTTACGGAATACGTCAATATGCGTATGGCAGTGCGGGCACTCGAGCCCACTCATATTTTCCACGATCCCGACGATCGGCACCTCACTATCCTTGCAAAACGTGACCGACTTTCGTGAATCGAGCAGTGCGACTTCCTGCGGCGTCGTAATGATCACGGCACCGCTTACCGTGCCGAGCAGATCGATCGTCGTGACCGACTCATTTCCGGTTCCCGGTGGAAGATCGATCAGAAGAAAATTCAGATCCTGCCAATCGACCCCTCCAAGCAGCTGATTGATGAACTCGTACTTGTACGCATCGCGCCAGATAATAGGATCATCCGAGTTCTGGAGCAGAAACGACATCGAGGCGATCTTCAAATTGTAGGCTTGAAAAGGGATAATCCCGCCGGAGGTGCTGATCTTGAGCTTCTGACCTTCCGCGCCGACCATTTTGGGAATGTTGGGGCCATGAATATCCATGTCACAGATGCCGACGTGCCATCCTTTGAGCGCAAGACTCACCGCGATGTTTGTCGTGCATGTGCTTTTCCCCACGCCGCCTTTATTGCTCATGATCAGCACTTTATGCTCGATGCGTTCCATGCGCTTGGCAACCAGCCATCGGCTATGCCCTTCTTTATCCTTTTGGCACCGCTCGTTTTCGTCGCAGATGGCGCACGCCCACATATAAGTGCAGGCATCTCCACCATCATTTCCAGCATTGATGACGTTGAGTTCACGTGCCATTGGATTTCTTTCCTTCAAAAATTCCGTCTGTCGCCTTTATCGCTCACAGGGATTGAACTCGTAAGATGTTCAAAAGCCTTTTATTGTCACGCGCTCAACTGTCTCACCCAGCTCACCCCGCGGCGATGCCGCTTTCCCGAGGCGCCCGCTTCGCACACCTCGCGGACTCATCGACGCGGGCCAACTCAGCGAGGCAAGCCAAGACGCGCCCTTCCTCATGCGGCCGCAGCAAAAGCTGAGCGGTACTTGATTCTCTCAACTCAGCCTTGACCTTAACCTCCACTAATCGGTGGACTTTTTCAACATCTTACTAGTGGTGTCGTCCTCCGGGGACGCTTACATAATCATCCTCCGAAGATTTTGGCATCGACATACCCGAAGCGGTCCCCCCGGCCCCCGCCCCAGCCATGGCGACTGTCGAAACACCCGCGTGATGACTTTCGGCAACAGTTTTCTTGCCGAAAAACTTCGCGCCGAAGATGCCGACCCAGTAGAGAAGAAACATGGGCCCGGCCATCAGAGTCTGATTGAAGGGGTCCGGCGTGGGTGTGAGAATCGCGGCGATGACGAACGACCCCAACAACGCCCACTTCCAATACTGAATCAGGAATGGTGCATCGACCCAGCCCAACTTTGCCATGAGCGTGATCGCCAACGGCACTTCAAAGATGAGCCCAAAGACCATTAAAAACCACAGGGCAAAACCGACGTACTGGGCGATCGAAATCTGGGGCATGAATCCGGCGTTCACTCCGTAGGAAATTAAAAAATTCAAGGCGAACGGCAGTACGAAAAAAAATGAGAAGCCGGCCCCGGCGTAGAACGCCAACGCGCTCACACCGACGAAAGGCCCCACAAACCGTCGCTCCTGAACGTGAAGTCCCGGAACGACGAACCTCCAGATTTCAAACAAGAGATACGGCATGGCGAGCACGATAGCGACCAATCCCGCCACCTTGACGTTCTGCCACAGTGCCTCCGCCGGCGCAAGAAATACAAACGGCACCGTCGGCAAATCGGTGGGCTCCCAGGTTAATTTGCTCGGCACGAACATATTCTGAAGCGGAACCCGCAGCCATTTGACCAACGCGTCGGCATAAAAAAACGTCCCCATGAAAATCACGGCCAGAACGATCACCGCGCGCGTGAGCCGGACCTGGAACTCCACCAGGTGCTCCATGACCGGCATTTTCTTGTCTTCCAGCGGCTTGAAGACCGAATCTTGCAGCCACCGGTTCAGCTTGTTCAGCACAGCGTCCCCGAGAAGTTGGAAATCAGTCGATCTGCTGATATGAAGACTTGTCTTCCCCCACTCAACAGACGAACAGATTGACAGATCAACAAATCAGACCTTTCCCCCTACTTCGGATTGATCGCCACAAATAGGCTGTTCCCTTGCCGATTGACCAGCAATACGGCAAGTTCGTCTTTCTTGATCTTTTCTGCAGCCTTTTGATAATCGCTGAGCGTCTTGATCGACTCATGATTGACTTCTTGGATCACGTCTCCCCGCTGGAGCCCGGCTGCCTCTGCCTGCCCACCCGACTCAACCGATGTGATGACGACTCCCACCGTCTTCGCGGAAATATTCAGTTGACTCATCAATGCATTATCCAGCGCTTGGACACGCAACGATGCGAGCACATTGTCCGGAAGCTTCATCGTTTCTCCCGTGTCCTTCGGCGGTGCCTGTTCCTTCTTGGCCAGCATTTCATCCGAGGGGCGCTCGGCAACCTTCACCGAAATCAGCTGCTCTTTGCCTTCACGCAACACCTTGACCTGCGCGTCTTTCCCCACCATCGTTCTTGCAACGAGATTGCGCAACTGACTGACGCTCTGAACCTCCTTGCCGTTAAATGCCACGACGACGTCGCCTCGCTTCACGCCGGCGGCATGGGAAGGGCCATTTTCATTGACATCGCTGATCAACACGCCCTTCCGCTGTTCCGGGAGCTTGAATGATTTCGCCAACGCCGGCGTAATTTCCTGGATCGCGACGCCCATCCATCCGCGGACGACTTTCCCCGTTTTCTGCAGGCTGTCCACGATATCGAGCGCAATGCTGCTCGGAATCGCAAACCCGATTCCTTCCGATCCACCGGTCCGCGAGAAGATCGCTGTGTTGATACCGATCAGATCTCCATTCATGTTGACGAGGGCGCCGCCCGAATTTCCAGGATTGATCGCCGCGTCGGTCTGAATGAAATCTTCATAGTCCGCAATTCCGACATTCCCACGCCCAAGGGCGCTGATGATGCCGAGCGTGACGGTGGAACTCAAACCGAACGGGCTTCCAACCGCCAGCACAAGGTCACCTACTTGTAGTTTTTCATACTCAGCCCATTTCAGCGACGGCAAATCCTTGGCGTCAATTTTAACGACCGCCAAATCCGTCTTCGGATCAGTGCCTACCACCTTTGCGGTAAACTCACGCCGATCGCTCAGCGTCACCGTAATCTGGGTGGCTCCTTCAACGACGTGATTATTGGTCACGATGAACCCATTGGAATCCAAAATGACTCCGGAGCCCGCACTCTGATCCGGACGATGGGGCATAGGTGGACCATGCGGAGTCGGTGGCGGAGTCGGCAATTCTCCGCCTCCAGGCTCTTCCCCAGGAGGCGGTGCTCCGAATGGGTTAGGAGGAGCCCCGCCTCGCCTGCGGCTACCCTCTCCTCCGCCGGTCACCGCGATATTCACCACGGCCGGAGTGGTCTTTTTCACAATCTCCGAAAAGCCTTGAGCCCATGCTGGAGGGACCCCAGCAGCTGACGCGGGTGACACACATCCACTGCCGGAAAGACCCCACACAATCAGTCCGCTGCCGATAATCATCTTGGTCGCTTGCTGACTCCAGTTCGCCATAACTGAATTCCTCCAGGATGAGACTCTCATCGAGAGTGGTATTAAAGAATGTACATTCCCACTTATACAACACGTCATCTTACACTACTCATTCAATGGGCTTCAAAGAGGAAAAGTCTTCTTTCATCGAGGCTGTGAACGGTGAAATGTGAGAGGTTAGAGGTTAGATGAGACGGACTAAAGAGACCCTCTGAGATGACGTCTCACGTTTTACCTCTTACCTTTCACATCATTCGACGATTCTTGCTCCGTCCCTGCCCGTCGGTTGCTTTCACCTGATGTTTCCAGTACCGTGGCGAACTCCAAGGTCCGCGACGCGAGGCGTCGACCTTGAACGATGCTGGAGAGCTTTTGCAACGTCCTTACAACAGGCCAGGCATTGATCCCAAGCAACCCTCCCAATCGTAGGAGACATGCGGCTGCGGCGTGGATAGGTTGTGCGCTGCTCTTCCTTACCGCTTGCGTCAAACATGTAGAACTTCCTCCGCTGGGAGAACCATTACCCTCCAGTGCCAAGCTGACAATTCCCCCTTCGATCAAGGAACTGACGATTCGCTACAGTGATTCCTGCGGGCAACTCCAGGAAATTCCGCTGGGAGATCGAATCCAAGAGGCCTTACGCGAAGGCATTCATCAAACATTTACAACAACGTTTGATGAAGGTACCGGCGACACCCCCACTCCTGATTATGTCATCCGGGTAGATCTTGTCGATTCATCGTTTGATCTCAACAAAGAGGCGTTATACGACCGGGCACCTGCGAATATACAACTCAATGCTATTGTCCGTGTCCATGATCGCAACGGGACATTGCTCCGACAAACGAACATCAACGTCTCCCGGCAGGAGCGCCTACGACTCGAGCAGCTCGCAAAAAACTGCAATTATCTGATCGAGCCATTCGTCCGCGACACCGTCATCGATTTTGCGACACGTGTTTCCTTAAATGCCCGACTGGCCGCCGGCGGGCAGGAGCCCGCTGCTTCGCTGGAACAGAACCAGACGCCGGTCGGAAAGGTGGGAACACCCTCGGGACGGTCAGTTCTTCGATTCAAAGCCATGCTCCTCGATCAGAACAGCAATCTGATTTTTGAAGGCGGCGAACATGTGCAGGTTCGTGTGGATGTGATCAATGCGGGAACGAGCTCGATTGAGAATGTATCGGCTTCGCTCACCGGAACTGCATCGATCATCGAGCAATTCCCTGCAGTAACGCTCCCGATCCAGTCACTACAAGCGGGCCAGACGAAATCCCTGGAGTTCATCGCCACCCTCCCCTCGACAAAGCAGGCCCAACAAGCCATGATCCACGTGACCGTCGCCGGATCGGGAGGAGCCGCGGCGCCGCCCCAAACGCTTTCATTGACCATTCAGCCGGCCGGTTCCGGTACGGATGACGTGAATCAAATTCCTGCCCCGTCGAAGGGCTTTCAGCAGCCGCAGACCTTCCTTATCTCGATCGGGGTCGGGACCTATCGTGATTCTAAACTTGCGCCCCGTCGTTACGCCGCGACAGATGCGGAGACCGTCGCCGCCTATTTTCAGTCGCT
>CAZPNQ010000131.1:0-10064 GCA_964587955.1 uncultured Nitrospira sp. | reverse complement strand
AGGACTATCCTTTCGGAAGGTCTATCTAAATCCACAAACTTGTGTCCCCGGCGCATGCGCCGATCCGCACACGGTGAAACGCCAGCGCGGCATGTTTTGGGCGGTTACAATGCTGGCACTCACCCTGCTGGGGGTGCCGTGGGTTGCGCCATGAAAGGAGTGATATGGCAGACGTATTGGTTGAATCGGTTCTGAGGTGCCCGCAGTGTCAGAGCGCTGTGGAAAAAACGATGCCGACCGATGCCTGTTTGCAGGTTTACGAATGCTCGCAATGTAGAGCGGTGCTGCGGCGAAAAGACGGGGACTGCTGCGTGTTCTGTTCGTATGGCTCGGTAAAATGTCCCCCGGTGCAGATGCAAGAATGAAGCGTCACAGGAAACACGGTCAGGAGGTGTCCCACGTCCGAGGAAATTATGAACGGGGAGTCCACAGAATGATGGCCGCGCCGATGAGAGAAACTGTTGCTCCGATAATATCCCAGCGGTCGGGGCGGATGCCTTCAACTGCCCAAAGCCACCCGAGGGTGGTAGCGATGTAGATATCTCCATAGACCGCAGACCGCGTAGGCACGCCCTGCATATTCTGTCGGACTCAGTGAAAGTAACCATGCGAACAACAAATGGGAAAGCATACCCGGCAATAGCCAGAGTATAGGTTTGCCTTCCGGTACCAAAACCAAAAGGTAAAACACCCTGCTATTTCAGCAACTACGTCAAATCGGTCTCCCGCTAAGTGGCGAAGCCAGCCTTCCGCCATTTGGGTGCGGGAGGAATTACCTGTACAGAGAAAGAGCACCCGATCTTTCATTGCGCCGCCTTCGCCGGAAGCCAGCCGCGTATCCGGTTGCTGGCCCCGCACACCGACAGCAATCATGTGACTAGCAGGAACCTGGCCGGCGCTCCTCGAATTGAACGACCCCGTGCCGTCCATCTAGTTCAATCTGGCAGCACTCATTGAGCATGTTATGAAGTTGTTGCCTCCCTCGTTGGACTCGTGACTTCATCGCTGGGATAGAGAGCCCCAGTCTAGTCGCCGCCTCCTGATGCGTGAGTCCCTCCAATTCCACGAGGGTGATCGCTTCACGATAGGCTGAGGATAACCGCGCAATCATAGGCCGCAGACAGGTAGATAATTCATACTTCGCTTCGTGCTCCTCTGACTCAGCGGACAGCACTTTCAGAGCTTCTTGAATGTCTGTTCCAATACCCACAGGTAGTTCACGCCGCCGTTCGGCAGAGCGATAATGATCCACGATCACGTTCCGCGTAATCTGAAACACCCATGACACCATTCGCTCTGGTTCATGGATACTCTCAACATGGCGATGCACTCGCACAAAGACCTCTTGTAAGAGATCGTCGATTTCTGTCTCGTTGCGGACGCGTTTAGCGATAAAGGCGCGAAGACCGTTGTGAACCTGATTCCAAATGCCAGCCGTGACGTTTTCCATTTTATCTCCTTGTGCGGGCATCCGACTGCACTTTCCGGTACAGCCGGATACTAGTCTACCATGCCACTGCCTGAGACGAAACGATGGGCGTAGCATGCATAGCCGTTGAACAATCACTTTTCCCCTTCGTCGTCCGATTCGGAATACAGCAGCCCGTGTTTGCTAGGGTCTTGTCGATAGGCAGCTGCTCGTGCACAACGAAGACCTCCCAAGCGTTCCCATCTGGATCAGAAAACCACAGCTTATCCTGTCGAGCAAAGCAGCACACGGTATTCTCCTCAACTCGGTCGAGAATGCCTCCTCCTTGGAGACGCTCTTTCCAGGCGGCAATTTCCTCCACAGTGTCAACCTCAACGCCCAAGTGGTCAACCGAACTAATTCGCCCAGTCGAGGAGACCAGCGCGAGGTTGAGCGCCGGTTGCGTGACATCGAACTTGGCATAATCGTCCGTCTGCTTCTGTGGTAACACTCCAAAAACTTTCTGATAGAACGCTACTGATGCATGCACATTCTGCACATCAAGGGAAATATGTGGTCTCATGGCAACCTCCCATAATTTACGAAGGCATGATTGCCTTCACTTCTAGAGACGAAGTAACAGGCAAAAGGATGCAAGCCTGTAGTAGGCTATTTGACAGATCAATGATCATTGATATATAAAATCAGCATGATCACGGCCACCCAAAAGAGTTTGCAAAAAGCTGTCCGCCTCTTTCATGCTCTGTCAGACGAAACCCGATTGGGGCTCTTAGATCGCTTGCAAGACGGAGAACAGTGCGTGTGTGAACTCATGGACTCGATGAAAGCTGCTCAATCACGGTTATCCTTCCATCTGAAAGTGCTGAAGGATGCCGGACTCATTCTTGATCGGCGGGTAGGTCGATGGATGTATTATTCGATTAATCGAGACGCGATTGAAGATCTTCAGCAATGGGTAGAGACCGTGAAGCATCAGACCCGCTGGGATGTTTCGACCCGTCGCTGCGACTAATTTTTTTTGGCTCTAACGTATCAATATATATTGATGGGAGATATGTTATGGATGCAGCACTCACGATTTCCGCTCCGGTTCCGCTCAAGCGGCTCAACCCGTTTGAACGGTATCTCAGCGTATGGGTTGCCCTGTGCATTGTCGTAGGAGTCGTACTAGGCCAGACATTTCCGCAGCTCGTGCAAAGTCTCCGATCCGCTGAATTCGGAGATGGCAGCCATATCAATTTGCCTATCGCGGTGCTCATTTGGTTGATGATCGTGCCGATGATGATGAAGGTGGATCTGAGTGCCTTACGTCAAGTCGGTCGTCGTCCTGGCGGCCTCTTCATTACATTGTTCGTCAATTGGATTGTGAAGCCGTTCTCAATGGCGTTTTTCGCGTGGCTGTTCTTTCGCTATGTGTTTGCGACCATCCTCACGCCAGGGGAAGCGGAACAATACGTTGCGGGCTGTATCATTCTGGCGGCGGCACCATGTACCGCGATGGTCTTCGTATGGAGTTATCTGACGGATGGCGATCCCGCCTACACGCTCGTGCAGGTAACAGTGAATGACTTGCTCATGCTAGGTCTCTTTGCGCCTATTATCGGGCTCCTCGTGAGCGGTACTTCTTCTCTCACTATTCCTTATGAAGTCTTATGGTATTCGGTATTAGCCTTCATCGTGATCCCTCTAACTCTAGGTCTGGCTATCCGCTGGTGGTTCGTACACCAACATGGACGGACCTGGTTTGAGCAACAGTTCTTGCCTCGCTTCGCACCGGTGACGATCTCGGCACTCCTCTTGACCTTGATCCTTATTTTTGCCTTTCAAGCCGATAACATCATCGCCAAGCCGTGGCACGTGGTGCTCATCGCCATACCCATCCTCTTGCAGGTCTATATGAACGCCTCATTGACCTATTCTCTGATGCACTGGTTCAAAATTCCCTATGTCGTGGCAGCACCAGGGGCGCTGATCGGGGCGAGCAACTTTTTTGAACTTGCTGTGGCGACGGCGATTGCCTTGTTCGGAGCCGAATCGGGAGCGGCTTTGGCCACAGTGGTGGGCGTCTTAGTCGAAGTCCCGGTAATGCTCTCGGTGTGTGCCGTGTGTAATCAAACTCGCCACTGGTTCGAGAAAGGATAAAGAAATGAAACCACGGATTCTTTTTCTTTGTACTGGGAACTCGGCACGTAGCCAAATGGCCGAGGGGTTGCTCCGCTTACTGGCAGGTGACCGGTTCGAAGCGGAAAGCGCTGGGACAGATCCGGCTGGGCTCAATCCGATGACAGTTACGGCGATGGAAGAGATTGGAGCCGAGGTACGGCACCATCGGACAAAACATGTGCAGGAATTTCTCGGTCAGTCGTTTACCTATGTCATTACGGTCTGTGATCATGCCAAGGAGAAGTGTCCGATCTTTCCTCCAGCGTTCAAAATGCTGCATTGGTCCTTTGATGATCCTGCTGCGGTGCCACCGGAGAATAGATTGGCCGCCTTTCGACGAGTGCGGGATGAAATTGCGGACCGCCTACAACAGTTTCTCGTCGAAGAAGGAAGCTGATCCATGGGCATTGGATTCGATATCAGCCTCACTAGTTATCAGAAGCCGCGAGTCGCTATCTGTTATACCTCTGATTCGCTATGAAAGGAGTTCCAATGAAAAAGATATTTGCCAGTTCCAGTCTGTGGTGCTTCGTTTTGCTGTGGGCCGTTGTCGCCACTGTCTCATCGGCATGGGCCGAAGACACGGTCACACTCGACCCGGCCTTGAAAGGCTATATCAAAGTCAGCGGAGTGTCCGGCAATGTCAACAGCATCGGCTCGGATACACTCAACAATCTTATGACCCTCTGGGCTGAGGGATTTCGTAAACAATATCCCAACGTCAAAATCCAGATCGAAGGCAAGGGCTCCAGCACGGCTCCTCCGGCTCTGATCGAAGGCACATCGCAACTTGGGCCAATGTCACGCACGATGAAGAACACCGAGATCGATGCCTTCGAAAGAAAGTACAGATATAAACCTACAGCTTTTCCCGTCGCTATCGATGCGCTAGCGGTCTACGTCAACAAAGATAATGCGATCAAAGGACTCACGATGGCGCAGGTGGATGCAATTTTTTCGAAGAGCCGACGCCGGGGACACAATGACAACATTCAGTCTTGAAAGCAGGTTGGTTTTGAAGACGACCTGGGCAACAGTGCGATCAGCATCTACGGACGGAATTCGGCTTCCGGTACCTATGGATTTTTCAAGGAGCATGCACTCAAAAACGGAGATTTAAAGGACGAAGTCAAAGAACAGCCTGGCTCAGCCTCCGTGGTCCAAAGCGTGAGCGAAGATCAAGCAGGCATCGGCTACAGCGGCATTGGGTACATCACTTCGAATGTGCGTGCAGTCCCGCTGGCTGAGAAAGATGGCATGCCGTTTGTAGAGGCCACCCAACAGAACGCGGACGCGGGGTCGTATCCGCTCTGGCGACACCTCTATGTCTATGTCAACAAGGCACCTAACAAACCGCTGGATCCGCTCGTCAAAGAATTCATCAAATTTATCTATAGCAAAGAAGGGCAGAAAGTGGTGGTCAAAGACGGGTTTTTCACGCTGAAAGCCGCCGCGATCGAAAAGGAACTTAAGAACTTTGACTAGCGGAACAGGTACCACCGCGGGTAGTAAAACATTCGACGACATCGATATAACTGCGCACCGCTCGAAGCATGTCAACGGGCTCGACGGTCAGCACTTCGATTACGTGCTGACCGTCTGCGACAAGGCGAAGGAGCGCGGTCCCGTTTTTTTCGGTACAGCAACACGCCTGCATCAGAACTTCAATGACCCATTTGTCATCGAGGGGGACGCTTTCCGCAACGTGCGTGAGGAGGTACGTTCCAACCTCAGAGGCATTCTGCGCGAGCAAGAGTCGAGAAAAACAGGGGCGTGAATGACAAGGAAAGGCCTATCTGAAAGGTAATCTCTCTCAAATCAGCACCGACATGTTCTATGATATCCAAATACTAGGAATTCTCGGGCTCCTCACTTTGATCATTCAACTCTTTGTGTTTGTTCGGGAAAATTGGTTTGATATGAGCTGGCAGGGCTTGAGAGTGCCAGTAACAATTAGGCAGCTACTAGTTGAGTGGGCATCCACATGCTCCTATTTATCGCCCTGTCGATGTTGATAGAAGGAATCTTTCACTTACTCGATCTGTTGAACTCCCCATAAGCAATCAATCCTTCGAAGGGTACTGCAAAATCGACCTTCATCATCATCGCAATAATCATCAGCCAAATCAGTACCGCAATAGGGAAATTGACGTGACTGCCTTGCCCAAACTCCATGCTCCGCAGGAGTTGCACGGCGGCGGGAGCCGATTGCCCGAGGACTATCCCAGCTACCATGCAGAGCCCCACCCAGACGGTCAGGTAGATCTCAAACAGGTTCAGTCGTTTGGGAAGAATTGGTGCAAGAGCGGCATCCATAAAATAAATCTCCTTAAATCAGCCACAGCTGCCAGGGACCCAGAGGGTGAGATACTGCTCAAAGAGATTAAGTTGTTTTGCTCGCGGTTGCTGGCATTTTCAGTAAATCCTCAACCCGGTTCTTGAGCATAAGAAACGCGGTGTCGAAGGCGGCATCCGCCTCGCTCCATGCGCCCTTAGCCGGGTCGGGCGTGCTCCAGTGCAGTTTCTTCGGCTGGCCATGGAATATCGGACAGCTTTCTCCGGCGGTCTGGTCACAGACCGTGACAACCAAATCAAAATGTTGGTTGGCGAACTCACTCCACGACTTGCTGCGCGGATGGCCGGGGTTGATACCATGCTTTTGAAGCGTTTCTATCGACTTGGGATGAACGTAACCCGTCGGAGAACTGCCCGCACTCCATGCGTGATAACGGCCTCTGCCCAAGTGATTAATCAGGGATTCAGCCATAATGGAACGGCAGGAATTCCCCGTACACAGTACCAGCACTTTGAGCGGATGATTTTCCATCAACTGCAACATCCTGCTGTTTTCTCGGAAGGCTCGCAGCAATTCGGCGTTCCCTTTGTTTCCGGTGTGCAGCAGGCGCTTTCACTCATGACCGGATTCTTGCCGTAAATCTCGGCATCTTCCATTGTCCGATAGGTTTCCCATGCCACACCCGCCGGGTCTTGCACCCATGTTTTGTCGGATTTGGCATAGCAGCAGACGGTTTCCCCTTCATCAAAGGCGGGCAGGGCGGCGCTTTTTATCCGCCCGCGCAGTTCATCCAGCTCGCTATTGTCGTCAACCTGAATGCCGAGGTGGTCAACGCCCTTCTTGCTGGTGCGGGTCGAAACCGCAAAATTGACGCGCGGGTCATCGAGCAGCCACTTTGCATAGTCGGCTTTGGTCTTCACCGGAGCAGCACCAAAGAGGGCACTATAAAAGGGGATGGCTTGCTCGATACTTTCCACACCGATATGAACGTGTAGACGTTTCATCAGGTTTTCTCCTTTCCTTTAGGTGGACAACAACTTGGCATCTCTATCACGGAACAGCCTCGCTTTTTATCCTCGCGGATGCTGGCAAACTCCATGCGGCAACAATCCTTCACCATGTAACGGATGAGCTCGGTGAAGAACTCAAAATTGGCCGTGTAGATAATAGAGCGGCTTTCTCGGCGTGACTGGACAAGCCCGGCATGGCTCATCTGCGCTAAATGGAAAGACAGCGTGTTATGGGGAATGCCGAGCGTCTCGCTCAGCGTTCCGGCTGGCGTCCCATCCTGTCCGTATTCCACTAACAAACGGAACACTCGCAAGCGGGTTTCTTGTGAGAGGGCATCGAAGGCTATGACAGCTTGTTTAATATCCATATGTCCAGAATATTGGACTTAATGGGATTTGTCAAGGGCTCAAGTAGGGCGATACGTGTCCATCGGAGGCGGCATTAGGATATTTGATCCTATGTTTGCACATACCGCTACTTGAAGCACTATGTATTGGCACTATATAAGGCAGGATTATGGAACTAGAGATGGCGGCTTCCGTGGGCTTATATCAGCCATTAATTGGCAGCAAAGAGCGACTGATAAAAATCGATCCGAAAGCCGTAGCTATGTTATATTAGCGAAACCCATGTTGAAGCCAAGACACACAAATCTGTTGGTTGTCGGGCTGATTCTCCTGCTGGGCGTCCAACTCACGGGTCTCACGTGTTTGAGTGAGTGGCAGGTTATAAACTACTCCGCACAAGCTGAACTAATAAGCGATTCTCCCTCCCCTGAGGGGAGCGTGCTGGATCATGGATGTCCTTGTCATTTTATATTTCAGTCGGTCTCCCTTGCCGTTCCTGAGATCCTATCTCCTCACACAGATGATATAAGCTCAAGTCCCTCGCTATACGTGCCAACCTTCGTTGTGTCCCTTTTCCATCCTCCTCTCAACATCTAACGCAGCTCCAGAGTCGTTCCTATAGTGCGCAAGGGTGCATTGTCTGCCATGCGGGACAATGAAGTTCGCTGCACTATTCGATCATGGACTTATCGGCAGCAGGCACGCTGCCGCGCATGAACGATGGCTCAATACAAGGTACAGAGCGACGAAAGGAGCAATCTCATGATGGGGATGCGAGGGACTAATTGGTTGGGATTTGTGATGTTGGTGATTTTTATCCCACTCGCTGAGCCGATATGGCTGTTCCTGGGGTTCGATGCCCCGGAATTTGATAGCACGAAGATCCTGTGGGCTATTCCGGTTGCAGGCTATGTCATTGTTGCCGCCGTATTGTTGATACGAGGAAATCCGGCGGACCGCGACCTATCCTGATTCTTGGTTTTTACGATGAGGCGAATAGACGCTCTAAGAGCGTGAGGATGAAGGGAGCAATCTCATGATGGATATGCGCTGGTGGAACTGGGTGGGAGTCGCGATGTTCGTAATCCTCCTCGTTAGTTATGTGCCGATATCGCAGTTCGTGTCGTCGGACACCGAGAACATCAAGTGGGTTGTCTTCTACATCATCGTTGCAGCGTTACTGTTAATAAAGGGAGAGTCCAAATAGTGAGGAAGCTTCTTGCAATAAGCAGGTATTCTGCTCATGGGTATCACATTGGGTTTCGGCAGTGCTCAGGAGCATAGAAGTAGGTTGGAGGAAGGATGGTCGATCACGAGTCGCAGTGTCACTCATGTGATGAGCAGGACGAATTCGGTGAGCTGCTCCGGTATACCGGGGCAGGATTTGCCGGGGGCCTCATGACCGGCGCAGTCCTCGACCATTTTGGATTCCACCAAAGCGCACTCGGTCAATGGCTCGTGCGCACGCTTTCTGGAGAAGGAGAAAGCCTGTTTGAAGGCATCTATGCCATCCGGCAACGCATTCGCGGTTCAGCCGGGTCAATGGCCGAGGCGTACGGGTGGGGAAAGTTGTCTGGGATGGTATTTCCGTGGGTCATCGATTGGGGAAGCCGAATGATCGGAATTGATGTCTATGGAGTGGAAGGGTTTTACATCCCGTTCTTTTACGCGTTGAGCGACCAATTTGGGGCGAACGTCGCCGGTATCATTTTCCTTCGAAAAAAAGCAAGAGCCTGGAGAAGAGCCTTGAGCGAATACGTCAGACATCCCGTCATGCTGAGCAGTGCAGCAATTATTCTCGTGGTCCCTATTGGCCTGCTAACTGCGAGGCTGCCGGGGTTCAGTCCCACGACACAGATCTTAACGGCCGTCGAGACAATTGTTGCGAATCTCTGTTGGTTACCGCCGCTAATCGGTTGGCTGATGCGCAAGTAAGATGGGCCGTGTGAATACAGTAACGCTTAAACAACTACTGGCCGCACAGTTAAGGAGGAGTAGTCATGGCACATTTATCCCTGCGACCTTGGCTTTTCTCAGGAGTGCTCTTGCCGGTTCTCCTGAGCTGCGCAGTGGTCCTGGCTCAAGAAACTCGTTCCTATCGATTGGACGAAATGACCGATATGGCGTTGAAACACAATCCAGCTTTGCAGGAAGCGGCCACTCTCATCGATCAAGGGAGAGGTGCTCAAGCGACTGCAGCGGCCTATCCTAATCCATCCATGACCGGAACATTGGGACCGGGCAGAACGCGAGAGGGTCTCCGCGATAGTAATTTTTTCGAGCGTGGAGTGGCAGTGAGCCAGCCCGTGGAGTGGCCGGCTATGCGCCAAGCCCGTCAGCGGGCGGCAGAGGCCGCGCTCGCCGGGTCCCAGGCAGCTGTTGATGCGAGTCGTTTGAATCTGCTTGCTGAGGTAAAGATCGCCTTCTACCAACTCCTTCTCGCCCAGCGCAATGAAGAACTGATAATGGAAGCTCTCGCCAGCGTGCAGGAGTTCCAGCGCGGCGTCAAAGCCAGGGTGGATGCTGGGCAGGCAAGGCCATTTGAAGTCCTGAAAGCAAACGTGGAAGTTCAAAAGGTAAGTAATGATCTGAATCATGCACGACACGCCCTGGTCATCGGACGCTCTCGACTCAATGCGCTGACCGGCGGCTTGCTTGGCAAGAATTTTGACGTTCAGGGCAACTTTGTCTCACCCCCGTTAGCATTTAACCCTGATGGCCTGGTTGCAAGCGCTAGCACACAGCACCCAACTGTTCGACGTATCCGAAAAGAGATTGAACGAGCGGAGCACAGCGTGGTGCAGGAACGCCAATCGCT
>CAZPNQ010000130.1:0-10121 GCA_964587955.1 uncultured Nitrospira sp. | reverse complement strand
AAGACTTCATCCAGACGGATGCGCCGATCAATCCCGGGAATTCCGGCGGAGCACTCGTCAACATCCATGGCGAGCTCATTGGAATCAATACGGCAATCGCGAGCCCGACCGGTGGAAGCGTAGGGGTAGGATTCGCGATCCCGAGCAACATGGCCCGCGCCGCCATGCAGAGCCTGATCAAGACGGGCCGTGTGGTGCGTGGGTTTCTGGGTGCCTCGACGCAAGACGTGAGTTCCCCGCTTGGGAAAATTTTTCGCCTGCCGGATGTCAAGGGGGCGATCGTGACCGACGTGCAATCCAAGGGGTCTGCCGAACGAGCCGGTCTGAAACGAGGCGATGTGGTTGTGCGCTTCGATGGGCGAGACATTATGGACAGTGGCCAGTTGCGGAACCTGGTGGCACAATCTCCCATCGGGAGCAAACATCGCCTCGACCTTATCAGGGACGGAAAATCGTACCAGGCCGATCTGGTCGTCCAGGAAGCCCCGCGTGAACGAATGAAGAAAAACCAGACGGCCGCCTCTACGGCGTCGACGGTCCACCCACTCTCCGGAGTGGTCTTCGATGACGTGACTCCTCCCTTAGCGCGGCAGATGGATTTGCCGGTCAACTATGGGGTCGTGGTCACGGATATTGAAGAAGGGAGCTTAGCCGAAGTCTCAGGGTTGCAACCGGGCGACGTCGTGTTGGAAATGAACCGGCAGCATGTCAACAGTTTCGCCATTCTGCAGCGCCTTGCCGAACCACTCAAACCCACCGATCTTGCTCTCCTGCTCGTCAACCGGCAAGGGAACGTCATGTACATCCCCGTGCAAGGCGAATAATTGTTAGTCTCCTCTGTCCCCTTCATGTAAAACAATAGACAGGAACTCGGCTAGGGGATTCTTCCGTACCGCTGAATAGCTTTCGCGGGTACTCTAACCTTACCAATTGCATTTTCGTGTACCGACCACGACGAGGAGCTGTTATGCCTCGTAAGAAGCTCGAACCTTGGAAACGCAGGCGTCCCAAAGGTATCAAGCGCACACGGCTGTCGGCGTCAGAAAAAAGCAGGCACGCGCGAGCGCAAAGAAGGCCGGCCGACCCTATCCGAACCTCGTTGACAACATGCGCGTGGCTCAAAAGAAAAAGAAGCGGTAGGTGCGAGCCAATAGAAAGGAGAGCCGGATGAAGAACAAAATGAAAGTGCAACGACCGAATCGCGCCCAACGAAAGAAGAATCCTGCCGGTGGACTGAATGAGGAGGGGCGCCGGTACTTCAAGAAAACGGAAGGAGCCCATCTTCGACCTGGAGTCAAGACGATTAAATCGGCGGAGGACCTTCGGCGAAAGGGATCGTTCCTGAGGCGGTTTTACGGCCGCAAGAAAATAAGTCTTTTGCAAGACCGGCAAGGACGGCCGACCCGATTTGCCAAGGCCGCGCATGCTTGGGGCGAGCCGGTTCCGAAAGACCACGCGGCTGTGAAGCGATTGGCGAAGAAGGGGGAACGTTTGCTGGCACGATATCGAAGGGAGCAGAAGACTTAACGAGCCTCCTGATCGGATATGGCCAGCGCCAGCGCATTGCCTTCAAAAGCCTCCATGCTGGCCTCACCACTCGTCTTGATTTATTTGAGTGTATCGACCATTCTCTGCGGGTTCAAAAAGAATGATTTTGGGAGAGAACTCAATGACTATCCGAAAGAAGAGAGTCGGTAAATGCAGGTATATAGGACTGTTGCTTGCGATGGGATTGCTCATGCCGGTGTCTGCATCGTTCGCGGAGAGCGCACTCGCAATCGGTGTACCGTTGTACTCGGACGGTGTCCAACGTGCGGTGGTAGAAGCCGACAGCTATGCATTTACTCCATCCCACCTCATCGTAAAGGCTGGAAAACCGGTCGAATTGATCTTCAAGAGTGTCACCTGGATGGTGCCTCACAATGTCATCATCGATGATCCCCGATCCGGACTGAACGTCCGGGAAGAGATCCCAGCAGGGGAAAGCTTGACGGTCACGTTCACCCCTATGGTCCCAGGCTCATTTGCGATCTATTGCGACAAGAAACTTCCGTTTTTCAAGAGTCATCGTGAGAAGGGGCAGGAAGGAGTGCTGGAAGTGCGGTGAACAGGAGGGAGTCAGCAACAGCTCTCTCTGCTGGACGTTACCGGCGGGTTTTTCAGTACTCAGCTAGAGCGGAAACAGTTGAACATCGAACGCCCGTTCGGTGAACCAGACGAGCGCGATGGCGATCACTGCGAGCGACCCCCCGGTGAGTATCAGTTTGGGGTACGACCACGTTCGGCGGACAATATACGCAAGAGGTAAGAATGCGGCGACGATGACGAGTTGACCGATTTCCACTCCAACGTTGAAGCTGACCAGACTCAACAACAATGAATTCGAAGGCAAACCCAGATCCGTGAGCACTGCGGCAAATCCGAATCCATGAACCAAGCCGAAGCCAAATGCCACCAGCCAGCGCCGATCTATCATCATTGGATACAAATTGCCGAGCCCCGCGAGTACCACCGAGGCGGCGATGATCGACTCCACCAGCCGTGATGGCAATCTGACAATGTCTAAGGCGGCCAGACTCAACGTCAGAGAGTGGGCTATGGTAAAGGCCGTCACAATGCTGACGACGTTCCAGCACACCGATGAAAACTTTCCCGTTGCTTGCCAACGACCATCAACTCGGACCAGGACTGCAGGGAGCAACAGGGCGAGCAAGAACAAGACATGGTCGAATCCCAGCCAGATGTGCCAGATGCCCTCGTGAATGAATTGCATACTCTCGTCCCAGCGTGACCGCTTGGCGAACGAGAATTCTTGAATCGGCGATTCTCGACTGAAAATCGCGGTGCTGGTTTGTTTGTCTTGGGTCAGACGCAAGAGTCCCTTATGCTGGGCGTCGATATCAAACAGGAGCCGATAGTTCACGCTAAGCTGTTCGATGGGACCATTGCAATCGGAGCGAAAACGCAGTGCTGAGTAGGCTCCGTCGGTGTGATGATCGATCAGCTGTTCCACTACCTGAGTCGTACAGGCGTGCTTGTCAGCCGAAAGGGCAAGATGAGACAAGGCATAGGCCTCGATCTCGCCATGCTTGTTCCGAACCTCGCCCCAGGTAATGTCTCCGCTTCCATCACTATCCAATCCGATTGCATCGGAGAGGTCGCGTAAGGCGATGTCCCATTGTCCGTCAATTCGACTATTGTGAATCGACAGAAGGAGATAGCTGTCACTGGGCTTATGGGCCCAAGCGGGAATGCTCAATAGAAGCCACGCCGTGACGAGCAGGAAGCGCATCAGAATGTTCCCTCTTGAATCTGTTTCGCGAGTAGTCGCAGTCGAAAATCTTCTACATGGTTGCGATGCAACCAATCGAGCACCGGCTTGGCCGCCGCCCGGTTCTTGCCGGCGAGCGCACTTTCTAGAAGAACCCTGGCGTCCGCCGGTTCTCGCTGAACGCCCCAATTGGCCTGGGCCAACGGCAGTGCCCGTACGGCATCATGCAGCAGCGCCGTTGTGAAACGCGCTTCTTCTCTCATATGGACGGTCGTTCCGCGCTCGCGGCCAGCGGCGAAGCGCCCTGACAGTTCGGCTGTATGGTTCCGAAATGCAGGCAGTTCCAACGCCTGTTCAGCGAGGGTCAGACGCAAGAGTAGTCCATCGGCTTTTGTCTCGGTTTGGAGGAGGGAAATGACGTCTTGATAACGGTGTTGATCCAGTAGGTAGTCCGCGTAGGCACCCAGCAAATACTGATCCTTGACGAGGACCTTGAAAGCTTCAGCGAAATATCGCTCGGCCTCTCGTATTGCGCCGGTGCGGACAGCTGTCTCAGCCAGGATGGTCGCAACCCAGATTCGCTCTCGGCCTGAGAGGCCTGAATCCGTAAGCGCCGCTCGGAGTAACTCCATACTTTTCCCTGATTGGCCGGTTACCCCGGCGATATCGCTCAGGCAACCCAGACGCACATAAGAGGCAGCCAACCTTGCGAGAGGCTGACAGGCCCGCCGCGCGTCATCGTAGTGCGCCTGTATCCGGAGGATCGACGCTTTGGTAAGCCACGCCTGCGCATTGGTCGGTTGTGCGGCCAATACCTGGTCGAGGTCGGCCAGGGCCTGATCGAATTGATGGGCGTTCTGCCTGATGGTTGCTCGCAAGAGGAGTGTGGCAGGTGGAGGAGCCTGCTCGTTCCACCAAGGAGAAAGAATAGCCTCTGCTTGCCCAAGGAGGCGGGGATCGCCTTCCGATCGGCTTTGTTCAATGTAGTGAGCGGCCAATTTGATGGTCGATTCAAGATTGCGCGGATTTCTTCTGAGGTCAGTACGCAAGATGTCGAGTTCACGCGCGATGGGATCAGACGCTTTGAAGCGTAGTCGTTCGAGGACCTGTGCATCATCCGTCGGGCGGTAGGGTTCGGAGTCAGCTGTACCGAATTGGTTCAGTGTGAACCATGCGAGAGCGACAAGGACAGTGAAAGATCGAAAGCCAATCATGAGGCTACTCTTGTGAGTACGTAATGGGAATGCGCATGACGATTTGTTGCCGATCCAATGAGCGGTCAAGTTGCAGAGGAAATGCTCGTTGTACGAGTGCGATTGCTTCCTGATCAATACGATCCAGGCCGGAACTTTTCACCACGGACGAGTCCAGCAAGGCTCCTTCATTTGAGACTACGGCCTTGACCGTTACCTTGAAGGGCTGCGATTGATCGAGCAATGGACGCGACGATCGTTTGAGTTCCTCTAACCGGCGAAAGATCGCTTGCTGAAGCCACCCATAATCGAGTCGCGGTGTAGAAGCTGATTCCGTGATCGATGTCGTGGCCGGTGAAAGCAGCGGTTGAGTGGGTTCCATAGTCCGTCCGGCCCCGTCGCTCGAAGTGGCGGCGGCTGCTTGGGGTATCGATGTCGCTGTTGTCATTGAGTTGGCCAATGGATCAGGCAGTGGTAATGGAGATTCACTTTCCTGTCGCTGGTTGAACGGCTGATCCGAAATCGAGGCTGTGGGTGACTCTCTCAGTGAGGCGGAGGATGAAGCGATGCTAGGTTCATATATTGATGCAACCGGTTCTGCCGCCTGTTCGGTTGGTACAATCCGTTCCGCCGATGCGGCTGCATGACGAATTGCGCGGTTGGCGTGAGAAGCGGTGGTGGGTGTGCGATTTGGTTGCTTCGGTTGGTCCGGTCGAGGGATGTCGGTGGCTTGAGCTGGCTCCGGAGTTGTTGGTGCCGATTGCACGAGCACAACGTCCCAGTGAAACGATTCTTTGTGGACTGTGATCACCGACTCTCGGAATAATGGGAATAGGCTGAGAAGCACGAGCCCGTGGAAGGCGATTGAACTGAGCCACGCGTGCATGAGAGGGATCCGCGATTCTTGTCTGATTGTCTGTGCGCTCACGTCTCGTCCTGTGATGGTGCGGGTGCCGCACGATGATGCGGCACCCGTCTGGCGATAGCTAAAATGACTCTCTTGGATCGATGTGGCGACGGTCTCGGCCATCGAATGGAGTAGGAAGGAATGGGAACTCCTTCGCGATGCCGTTGGCTGTCTTATTGCTGCCGACCGATCCGATATTGAAATTCACGCCGTCTCCAAGATTCGGCACGGCGGGGTTCGTCAAGATACCGGCCACGACGCGCAAGGCCACGTCAGTCACATCGTCGTTGGGCCTCCGACCGTTCGGCCAGCCGGCTTTATCCGGGGTCGCGTTGCCACTCGCGTTATGAGCGAGAGGGCCCAGTCGCTTCTGATTGGCAGCTTGAGTGGCGGGAACATCCAGATCGACACGAAGAAAATCGGCGAGCGCTTCATTGGTCTTACCGGAACCGCAGACCGGTGGGCCTGGAGCATATCGCAGCAAAGCGTTCACGAGATCTTCGCGGTTCGCCGTCGGAAAGCCGGTGCCAAAGACCGCGTTGAGCGCCGTTGCCAGGGCGGAGTTACAGTAGGACGGAACGAAATCGTTTTCGTCTTCCGCGTCCGTAGCATTCCACTTGTCCTTCATATTCGTCGGGATGACCAGCTCGTTCACGAGCGGATTGCCCATGCGCGCCACTTGGACGAAGCGGGTGCTGTTGTCACGGTCGCCGTTTTTCTTGATGACGCTGACCTTGGGCCGGCTCGTGCTGGCATAGGCACCGAGCACTTTGTTGCCGTTCGGACCGATGAGTTCACCGATGGGAATTTCCAGCGCGATCGTATTGACGTTGAAGCCGCTGAACGTATCGGCGGTGCCGGCGCCCGGCGCTCCGACAATGATCGCATCGTTGGCGTCGTCCGCATCGGAAAGAATCGGCGAGATGTGCAGATTCAACGTGTCGAACGTTCCCCCCAAGTCGATGTAGAACGTCTCATCCCGCTGACCAGCGAAAACTCTCCCGCCATTTTTCAAGGGATAGATGCCCTTCTCGGCGAGGTCTTCATATTTGGGCATGGTGCGCGGACCGACGTTCGACGGCACGGCGAACATGGCGCCGGTTCCGAGATCGCGCGCCGGTTGGCCGTAGCGCTGTTCAGTGACGGTATAGGTTTGCCGCACGAGCAACCCTTCCGATCCTCCACCGGTCAGGGCCGTGATGGGCGGCAAGGCGACATAGGCTAAAGGGAACACGTTGCCCGGTTGGCGGATCTCCGTTTTGAATCGAACTTGATAGACGATGTTGGCGGCGATGTTGTTCTTATTGTTGTCGATATGGATTTCATAGAGCACGTCGTCGGCGAAGTTGAAGTAGTTGGGGCCGGACCCCGGTTCCTGGCTTGGAATCACGTTCATGATCAAGATTGCTTTGTCGGAATCCTGCCAGCTTCGAAAGAAATAGAAATCCGTAATGTCCGCCGTCGGATCGTTAGCGATCAACGGAGCCTCGCGATGGCTTGCCGCCAAGACCGGTGTTGCCATAAACAGTGTCAGTGCTGTGAGGGTGAGTGACCGAATGTGAGCGAACATGGTTTCCTCCTTCTGAGCAAATACGCCCGCGGGCGAGTGTGACTACAAGTCCGGTCTTGGTGCCGGAACCGGTTCTGATTCGGCTTGGCTGATCAATGCGGCTTCTTGCGACGTGAGCGCATCCGATTCCGGAACACGCCGGTCCTCGGTCGCGGCGGTCGGTCCGCTTGGCGGCCCGCTAGAAGATGTGATGGGCACGTTATCGCTTCCGCTGCAGCCGGACAGTAATCCGACGGCGAACATGAAACACAGGGTCGAATAGGTGACTGATCTCATACGTCCCTCCTCTCAGACGCGTCATGGCTACGCTCGCACATTAACTGCATGACATCTGGGATGTTCCACGATGTCCTTCTCCATTGGGCTCAACACTTCGGCATCCGCTCACAACCCAGTATGACCATTGGGAAGTTTTGTCTTGGGGACGTTTTGTCTAACCCCCCCCTGGTTCACAATTATTGTATTGTTCGGTGAATGGACGGCTATGAACCCTATTTAACTGTTCTCCTTTACGAGACAGTTGGAGGTTTGGATCTCTTTGTGAAGGAAGGTCAGCTTGCGAGGCTATTGGCGTGGTGCTATAGTCCGCCCTCCATCAAGGCGAAAAACCTCGCAATCAGCAATCCAATCGTCCCCATTTCCTCGTACAGATTGGTGGGGAAGACTGTATGTTGATCATGTCCTCGGAAACGGCCAAGCAGGTCCAAGACCAAGAGTTGACACAACTCATTGCCCTGACAGCACAGGGTGATCAGTCCGCGCTCGCCACGTTTTACGATCGGACGAGCCCTCAAGTTTTTGGACTGGTCCTCAAAATTCTCAATAATCGGGAAGCCGCCGAAGAAGTCACATTGGACGTCTACACCCAGGTATGGCGACAGGCTCATACCTACGACAATACTCGAGGGGCACCGGGGGCATGGTTGATGATGGTGGCCAGAACAAGAGCGATCGATCGTTTCCGCGCCGGGGCTGTCGAGCACGGACGTACCGAGTCGCTGGATGCAATCGAACTCTTTGCCAGCGACGACGAGACGCCGGAGAAGGACGTAGAAGGACAAGAGCGCCGGCGATATGTTCGGCAAGCGTTGGCCCTACTGAGCGAGGAGCAGCGGCAAGCTATTGCCCTTGCGTATTTTTATGGTTTAAGCCAAAGCGAGATTGCGGAAAAATTGAACGTACCGCTGGGCACCGTGAAGACGAGAATCCGACTGGGCATGATCAAACTGCGTGAAGCACTCGCACCCTATGAGGATGGTTTAGCGTTGTGACGGAGATCAAGTTGCCGGAAGAATTGGAAGAACAGGCGATGCTTCATGCCCTTGGAATATTGGATGCGGACGATCGCCGGGTCTTTATGATGAGACTCCAAGGAAAATCAGACCTCTTGCGGCAAGCCGTGAGAGACTATGAGGCAACCACCGGCGTTTTGGCCGATGCCGTGACTCCAGTTACGCCTCCGAGATCCCTTCGCGAACGGCTCGTCGGCCAAATCGCGTTGGAAGCTGCTCGCGAGGCCGAACAGTTCGAGCTTGCCGCGAACACATTGGCCCTGGCGTCCCTGCCGGTAACGCCCCGCGATGCTGTGCGGGAACGGCTTCTCTCCCGCATCGAAGGGCATTCCGATGTCCGACTTGATGCTACAGTTCCATCCCAGGTCGAACGCGAAGCGCCTGCTCTCGTTGGTGGCTCCCTCTCCGCATGGGTGCGATTTTTCAGGACGGCCGTTTCGAATTTCTTGAGGACCCTTCTCATTCGTTCTCTAACTTCCGAGCGAGTCCGGTATTGGAAAGCCAAGATCACGCTTCAACACCCGATCAAGGGCCTGACCTTCATCAGAGCGTCGGAGGGAACCTGGCGGAAAATCGCTCCGGGCGTGATGGCCAAGTTGCTTTCGTTTGATCCGACTTCCAGAAGGACCACCACGCTTCTTCGTTTTGCTCCCGGCACCAGCTATGCCCCGCATCGTCATACCGAGGTGGAAGAGCTCTATGTTCTCGAAGGCGGATGCAGTATCGCCGGCCGGGAAATGGCGATTGGAGACTATCATCGTGCAGAATCCGGAACCGTGCACCATGATACATCGACGGACGATGGATGTCTGTTGCTCGTGATCTCCTCTCCGCAGAACGAGATGCTGCAAGATTAATTCATCGACTACAGGTTTTCTCCTCGCGTAGACATCCAACTGAGACTGAGTTTCCGTAAGACAGAGAGCATAGAGAATCACAGTTGATTTCCTTGGCATTGCGGTGTTACTAAATTACAATTCGTAACACTCAAAGAGGACATAGGCGATGAAAAAACTGGTTCGGTTCGGGGTGTCACTCGACCATCATTTGTTGGATGCCTTCGATCGCCAGATCGAGCGGCGAAAATACACCAACAGATCGGAAGCGTTGCGCGATCTGATCCGCAACGACTTAGTCGGCCAAGAGTGGGATGACAATCGAGAAACGGTCGGCACCATCACATTTGTGTATGACCATCATGTGCGGGACCTGACCAGCAAGTTGACGGATATTCAGCACGACTACCATGCGCAGATTTTGTCGGGCATGCATGTGCATCTCGATCACGACCATTGCCTCGAAGTGCTGGTGGTGAAAGGAAAAGGTTCCGAAATTCGAAAAGTCGCCGATGCGCTTGTGAGCGTCAAAGGTGTCAAGCACGGCAAATTGACCATGACCACCACTGGGAAAGGATTGGTCTAACCCATGCGCATATGTGTCATCGACGGACGCGGTGGAGGGTTGGGCTCTCGGCTGGTGACGGGGCTGCGGGAAACCTTGAATCTCGATTGCCAGATCCTGGCATTGGGAACCAACCTCGCCGCAGCCAAAGCGATGAGGCAAGCCGGAGCTGAACAAGTCGCTTCAGGAGTCGAGGCAATCTCCAGGCTGGTGCCGACGGCCGATGTCATTGTGGCCTCGTTGAACATGGTGTTGCCTGGCGCGATGTTGGGTGAAGTGACTCCTGAAGTTGCCAAAACGATTCTCGAGGCGAAGGCCAAGAAGGTCCTGTTGCCGTTGAATCGGGCCAGAGTGGAAATCGTGGGGACTGAAGGCCGCACGATGGATACGTTGATTGACGAGTGCCTCTTACGGGTCCGTGTTGCCGTACACGCGACCTGCCAAGCGTAGCCATCACTTCATGTCGTTTCCGAGTTGCGAGGCCACG
>CAZPNQ010000129.1:0-10203 GCA_964587955.1 uncultured Nitrospira sp. | reverse complement strand
GGCCTGAATGTAAGTCGATCCGACTTCGCGCGCAATCAACACCGCTTTCTTGATCACGCTTTCCACACGGCGCGGATTGTTCGGCACCACAGTGGCAACATAGGCACAGCCAGCGACCTTCGCCATCTGCACCATATCCATTTTTTCAAACTTCTTGCCGAGCGGCGCCATTTTTAGCACTGCACCGCGATTGGTCATACCGCTCTCCTGGCCGCCGGTATTCCCATAGACTTCGTTGTCCAACATGATCGTCGTGAATCGCTCTTTGCGGAACCAGGAATGAAGCACTTGTTGGAATCCGATATCAGCTGTACCGCCGTCACCGGCCATCACAACCACATCCTTGGGCTTGTCACCAAAGCGAAGCCTTAGACCGCGTGACAGACCGCTCGCCACTCCGTTTTGGTCGCCATAGTTGCCATAGACGAAGGGAATCGCAGCCTGAGAAATGGCAAGGCGACCGCACCCGGCTGTTCCGACGGTAATGGTGTCTTCGGGATTGGGAAACGCAATAATGGCAAGTCGGATGAAGAGCGTCATCGCGCAACCGGCACACATGGGGTGCTCTTCCAACACTTCCTTGAAATTCCCCATTTGTGAAACAGTAACCTTCTTTCCAAAAGGCCCGTGTTCCACCATGTCCCGATATTCTTTTGGCATAAACTTCTCAAATCCATTGGAAAACTTGACATAATCGAGACTCATCAGACACCTCCCTATATCGTTGGCAGCGGCCAGCCGCTACTCATATACCTTTTCCCGTCACTTAACATGCATCGAAGAAAACTTGAGGACTTAAAGACTTGGACAACAGACCACGGCTTAATAAGCACCGTGCCTCGGGCATCCTAGCAAAGCCGAAAAAAGACTGTCAATCTTTGCACAACCTTTTCTCGTCTGCTTGTGTCACCTCTGTTACAAGATACATTAACGAATTCTCAAAGAATATTCCTAATAGTATAACGCCATGAAAATCAAAGCAACTTCTAAGAGGGCCCAAGATATCCAAAAGAAGGCCTAGATCCAGCCGGCAATGTAGGCCATTCGCCCCAAACAACCAGAGCGGGAGACACCGCGACCAGAAGTTTCCAAGGTTTTTAAATAACTCTCCTTTTAGACATTGCCGATCTGCCACATTCCGTTTACACTGCAGATCATGCCACTACGCGTTCTCATTCCGGGTGAGGATGATGCCGGTATCCATGTGGGCGGCGTTCATAAACGCCCGCCGACTCCAGACGATTCTGCCAAAGCCGAGTGCCCTAAATTTATGGCACACGGCCCGTGTGGAGGGGTCCGCAAAGGTGGGCTGTGCGAAGTCTACCCCGAGATGAAATGTCCATGGGTCTCATTGTATGTGGAACTGGAGAAAATCGGCCAGACTGAATGGATGAAGCAAGTGTGAATGGATCAGCAGTGATACCCGCCCGTGCCCACGCATTTCGACACACAAGAAAGTGTTTTATCCCGTCGCCACGTTAATGGGGTAAGTTCGGGTCGAATAAGCGCTATTGGGTACTGGGGGTCTGAGCGCAGTCAGCAGCACCTTTGCCGGCCTAATCGAAGAGAATGGAGAAATGAAGAATAAGCGAAAGACTACGAAGCTAGGCTACAACGAGCGACATGCGCGAAGCGGGATTAACACTCCTCTGCCGGACATCGAGACTTTCCCGAATCAATATAAGGGGTATGAAATTACGATTGAGATCCCCGAGTATACGGCAATTTGTCCCAAAACCAACTTGCCGGACTTCGGGACCATTACACTGCACTACATGCCTGATAAAGAATGCCTTGAACTAAAAGCGCTTAAAATGTACATCCATGCCTACCGCAATCTCGGCATCTTCTATGAAAACGCCGTCAACAGGATCCTTCAAGATATCGTCGCATCCTGCCGTCCGGTATGGGCGAAAGTCACCGGCACCTTCACTGCGCGTGGCGGGCTGTCAAGCAAAATTGAAGCGAAGTTTCCATAGTTGATTCGCGGCGAAGCCGACCCGATTGGGAGCTTCGTACTCCACGTCTGACTCACTCAAAGCAGACCGAAACGAAAGAGACTTTTTCGCCTATGGCGACGTATGCAATCGGTGATGTGCAGGGATGCCATGATGCCTTACAACGCCTCATCCGACACATTTGTTTTGACCCAACAATAGATCGTCTGTGGTTCGTCGGCGATCTCGTCAACCGCGGCCCGGATTCATTGCGCGTTCTCCGTTACATCAAGAATCTTGGAGATCGGGCTGTCGTCGTCCTGGGAAACCATGATCTGTTTCTTCTTGCCGTGTCCGAGGGCATTGCGACCGTGCGTCCTGAAGACACGCTGCAGGAAATCTTGGCTGCGCCGGATCGCGATGAGCTCTTGGCGTGGGTACGTCGACAACGGCTCCTGTATCGTGAGGATCCTTTTCTTCTTGTTCACGCGGGCTTATTACCCCAATGGTCCATTGATGAAGCGGAGAAATTGGCCCGCGAGGTCGAAGCAGGCCTGCAAAGCCCTTCTTATCAGAATATCCTTCGAGCCTTGTACCCCAGTAAGCATCTTCAATGGTCGTCGGATCTGACCGGTCCCATCCGACTCGCGACTATCATCAAAGTTTTGACAAGGCTCCGAGCCTGTTCACCGGATGGTCTGATGGAATCTTCCTATAGCGGTCCTCCCGAGCGAATCCCAGCCGGCTATTTGCCCTGGTTTCAGATTCCAGAACGACATCATCGTGATACTACGATTGTTTGCGGCCATTGGGCCGCGCTGGGGCTGTACTGCGAAGAACGGCTTTGGGCCATCGACAGCGGCTGCGTATGGGGAAGAGAGCTGACGGCGGTTCGCTTAGAAGATCGGAAGATCTTTCAGGTGAAGTTTAACGAAGAGAGCCGCGATTGAACACTCCGGAAGAGGGATTCATCCCAATTCGACAGACCACCTGGAGTCAATCGAATAGGTAACCCCTGCCAATATTGAGACCGACCGACCAATAGTTGCAACTGCGTCAGACGACGTTTCGAATCATGCTCACGACATAGATCCTCCAATCCATCATGTCTTTGACGATTGGCAAGTACTCCGGCGAGTCATCCCCTGCAAGGCAGCGATGCAGGGAGCTCACGCCCCCCTGCGTCCTTCAAATATCCAACTACCTCACATCACCGAATGCTCAATATACATCCGCACTGTTTGCACCGCGCACACACCAGGCAGCGCGGATGGAGGTCTTATCGAGGCTGAGCACGGCGCCACCTCGGAAGTCCACGGCCCAGGCACGCGTCGGGACATTGGCGACCGTCGAAGACGACCAAAAGCCCGCATTTACGATTCCGGCAAAGGGATGGCCCGTCGGGAGGGAGGGGCCGGGAAATGGCACCGTGGGATCAACCAGGCTCGCCAGCTCGGGCACTGAGGGAAGACGCCAGCCTTTCCGCCCACCGATGGTGCGGGTGATGCATACGCTCCGGATGCTGTCCCAGGTAGCGGTCGTCCCTCCCGTGAGCGTTTGTTCCCACACAAGCCCAGTTTCCCGGTCCAGCACAGCCTCATTGTTCCAATCCGTCAGCACGATAAACCGCGTCGCCGCCGATAGTTTTTGACCCCAAGACGGTTCGGCATAATACGGGCCGTTACTGTTCGCGGCCTGGACTGAGTTGGCTAGGACTACGAACGCCCCAATGGCGATGAGTCTGGCAATTCCACCGATCACTAACCGTTGTATCTGCATATCGGCACCTCCCTGTTAATGGAACTGAGTGATTATCTGTTGCTGATCTAGGGCTCCTTCGCTGGATACTCGTGCTTCTTCACGGACTCCGCGAACGTGGCCTCCAGCTGAAGCTGGTGGGTATACAGTTCCTGAGCCCGCTCGCGCACGGACTCATCTTGATCCACCAGACCATACGTGATGGGATCGAGACTGCCGCCGGGCTGCTGCGCCCATGTCTCCAATGCCTGCAAGCGGACACTCACCTCCGGCGAATCGCGAGCCGCCTCGTACCACTTGCTCCAGGCTTCTTGCTGAAATACCTCAGGGTCGAGGCCAGGAGCAGGAGTAGGACGATCGGTCGGAGAGTGAGTGGCAGCGGCTGTATGATGAGCGCTTGAGCCGGGCATTGGCAGATCGGTGAAGAGGAGAGTCTGGGCCTGTGACAGGGCGACCTTATGGCCGTCGTCCTGACGGCTCGTCGTGGTTTGCTTGCTATCTTCTCGTACGCCGCTTACAGGCGCAGACCCGATGGCACTCGTACCGGGAGGCGGGTCCGAAGCCGGACCGCCGCAACCAGTGAGGATGAACAGGGCGAGAACGTGTCCGAGTCTCTTGCCTGAATACTGCACTGAAGCCTACACAACGGTACCGGGTTGTGTTCTCCGACATTGGATTGCCCAGACCATGAGAAGCAGCACGCACCCCGCCCCCATCAAGATGGCCGTACCCGGAATCGGCGCAACACTGACGCTGGCGTTGGTTGCATTGGCGCCGCTGTTAAAATTGAGAAAGAGGTTTTGAAGATCCAGCGAGGAGACTCCCAGGCCTAACGCCTTAAAATGTACGATCGCCAATTCCCCATTTCCATTCGGAAGCGGTCCGAAATCGACAAAGGCATCAGTGACGATGGTAATGTCGCCGGTCGAATTGTCGATAACACCCGGCGAGAACAAGGTTGTCCCGAACGAGTTCAGGAACGGCCCCTCTGTAACAGACTCCGCGTGCAGCAGCAGCGGATCGTACTTCAGATCGAACTGCCACGACGTAAGATCAACCGCCTGAGCCACATGAACATTGACCGAGAACGTGTCTCCCACACCGACGGTGCTGAGAGAGGGAGTAATGCTGATCAGCGCCGCGTGGCTTGCAATTGGAATCAATAGCAGTCCCAGAACCGTGATCGCCGCACGTTGCGTCCGTCTCCATCTCATGGCTCAACCCTCCATTCGAAGACAAGATGTAGTTCCGATCCCGAATAGAATTAATTACACAATATATACTTATGTACTATTTCTTTAGTATTCATAGCAATCTATTTGTTAAACAATTCTTCGTTGCCAGGACTGTTTTTGAGTAAGGATTCGGATATCACCAGATTCTTGCAACCGCGAGGACTACATGGCCAGTGCTCAGTGTTCAAGCATAGAGGCACGTATCCAAAATTTGGATGGCGGCGAGATAGTCGGTTTAGTGGTAATTCTCGGATCGCTCGGGAGTTTCCACTGCTTCACTTGTTCTTTACACTCTGATTACAGGGCATTGGCGGCGCGGCCTGCGCATCAGGCAGAATCTGCTGGCCGTCGATAACGGCTGTGTACGAGGGCACCAACCGACAGCGGGAAGATTGGAAGGTCGGACAATATTTCAGGTTGAAGGGTTAGCGCGGCATTGATGCATGCGTAGTTCAGACCCCTGCCACGAGTCGCGCCAAGGGAACTTGCTCACCGATTCCAAACGTTACCGGTGTCTTGAGTTTCACTGGATCCATGTACGTTCCGAACAACCTGCCCCATGTAAATTGGAGGGACGAACTCTATGCAAACAGACTCAGCCCTGTCTTCCCCACTTTCGAATAGGAAACCGGGTGGTAGCGATCGCGAGGCAGATGAAATCCTAAGGTACGGGAGAGCGGGAAGAGAACACTACGAGAAGCTTACTGATAACTTTCTGAATCGCTCGGGAACTTCCCCTGTTCCACTTCTTCTTTGTAACGACTCAGCGCTTGGAGGGCATCAGCTTTGAGGTGCGCATAGGTCTTTACGAATTTCGGGACGAATGCATCAAAGAGTCCAAGGAGATCATAGAGCACAAGAACTTGGCCATCACAGTGCAGCCCCGCCCCAATCCCGATAGTGGAGATTGACAGAGCTTGGGTAATTTTCTTCGCCAATGCTGCGGGCACTGCTTCCAACACAACGGCGAATGCCCCAGCAGCTTCAAGGGCTCTCGCATCGTCAAGTAATCGAGCGGCTTGATCGTCGGCCTTGCCTTGGACCCTATATCCGCCCAGCGCGTAAACTGATTGGGGCGTCATACCCAGATGGCCCATGACGGGAATCCCTACGTTTGTCATGGCTTTAATCCGATCTGCGATCACGCTCCCCCCCTCCAGCTTCACGGCAGTGGCACCTGCTTGCAGCAATCGCCCCGCATTACGCAGGGCTTCCTCTGTACTTGCCTGATAAGACATAAACGGCATATCGGCAATCACGAGAGTTCGCTGCACCACACCGGCGACTAACTTGGTGTGATACACCATGTCATCCATCGTGACCGTCAGCGTGTTGGGCTTCCCCTGTACGACCATGCCCAGCGAATCCCCTACCAGAATCACCCGAATCCCCGCTTGCTCGACGATCCGTGCGAACAGCGCGTCATAGGCCGTGACGACGACAAGTTTCTTTCTGTCTCGTTTGAACTGTTGGAAATCGAGGATCGTCATCAGTTCAATTCAGCTTTCGTAATGATTTCGGCTAATCGATGCGTGGCTTTGATCGCCATGATGTGAACCCCGTCGCAATGTGGCCGAACCGCCTTAATCGTCCGTACAGCAATGTCGACTCCGACGTCCTCTGCCTTTTCACCGGCAGCCTTGAGCTCGTCGATCATCTCACTTGGAACCGAGATGCCCGGAATATTTCCGTTCATAAACTCCGCCATCTTGTGGTTGCGCAGCACAAGAATACCGGCGAGTACCTTGACTTTATAGGGCCGGACCGCGTTCATGAAGCTCGCGAACTGCTCCGGATGGTACACCGCTTGAGTCTGAAAAAATTGGGCACCCGCCTTCACTTTCACTTCAAACTTAGCGAGCATGGGACCGAGCGGATCGGCTTCGGGTGTGACGGCGGCACCGATCGTAAACGCCGTCGAGCCGTCCAGCTTGTGGCCGCTCATGTCCTGTCCGCCGTTCAATCCCTGCACAAGCTGCATCACTTGAACCGAATCAAGATCATAGACCGGCTTGGCCTCCTTATGATCACCGACAGTCGGGTAATCGCCGGTGAGACACAGAATGTTTCGAATTCCAAGCATGTGCGCGCCCATCAGATCGGACTGCATGGCGATCCGGTTGCGGTCACGGCAGGTCAACTGCATCACGGGATCATGCCCCAATTCATACAGGAGACGGCAGACCGGCAGTGAACCGGCACGAACGACGGCGGCAGTATTGTCGGTCACGTTCACTCCGTGTACGCGTCCGACAAGCTGTTTGGCGCTCTCGAGAACGGACGAGATGTTGGTGCCCTTGGGAGGGTTGTATTCCACGGTGACCGCGAATATGCCTCTGTTGAGGGCGTTGATTAGGCGCTGTGGCTCACGGCTCATGAATGGCCTCTCATAGCAGTCCTGCTGCCCTCTTGGCGGACTCCACTGTATTTTCGAGCAGCATCGCGATGGTCATAGGGCCGACTCCCCCTGGAACAGGGCTGATCCAGCCGGCCTTCCGGCTGACCGTGTCAAAATCCACGTCGCCGCACAACTTGCCTTCAGGAGTTTTGTTGGTTCCCACGTCAATGACGACCGCTCCCTCGCGCACCATGTCGGCAGTCACAAATTTGGCCTTTCCAATCGCGACGAGAAGCAACTCCGCCTCACGGCACACTGCGGGAAGGTCTTTGGTCTTTGAATGACAGATCGTCACCGTGGCATTCCTCTGAAGAAGCATGAGCGCCAGTGGCTTCCCAACGATATTACTCCGTCCCAGCACAACCGCTCGTTTCCCCTCAATCGTGACCCCTATGGACTCAATCATCTTGATGACGCCTTTGGGAGTACAGGCTTCGAATACGGGATGGCCTTCCACCAGCCGGCCGAAGTTGTAGGGATGAAATCCATCAGCGTCTTTGAGCGGCGAAACGGCTTCCAGGATAACCTTACTATCGATGTGTTTAGGCAGCGGAAGCTGAACCAGAATCCCATGGATTTGGGGGTCCGTATTCTTTTTGTCGATCAGCGCCAATAACTCGGCCTGCGTCGTGTTCACCGAGAGTTTGTGATCGTCAACATAGATTCCCGCCAATTCACAGGCTTTTTGCTTGTTTCGAACGTACACGTGCGAGGCGGGATCCTCACCCACTAAAATGGTCGCCAGGCCAGGCTTAATCGATTTCCTAGCGAATAGTTCCGCTGATTCTTTTGCCAGACGATCTCGTACGTGCTGTGCGAGCGCTTTTCCATCAATCAATTGTGCAGCCACAATCCCCTCCAGAACAATCTAGGTTGAGGTCAAGGTCGAGATTAAGGAAGATCATCGACGACGGTTCCTCGTCCGTAACCTTAGCCTCAACCTGTTTCAGAGCCGTCGCAACTTAGCAGGGGAATTTTATGCAAGTCAACGCTCTTGACCGGTTCAAGATCGAGCATGCATGATCACGAGTGGCGTAAAAGCGGAATGTCGCCTTTCCACTTTACCCTGACGCTTGCCGCCTTTTCTTGACAGCTTCTCTTCCCCTTGGATACGATACCCTGAGTTCAATTTAGGAAATCTCTCCATTGCCTCTGTATTCCTTCCACGGCCTTTGTCTCTTTTTGTTCTTCACATGTAGCCTTACGTTACCCAGTGAGGCCGCGCAGATCACCGGGCTGGAATCTCCCCACAGCTTTGTTGGAGATCCATTAGGAAAAGAATACTTTATCTCCAATATCAACGGAGAGCCGGAGGCTCGCGACAACAATGGCTTCATCACCAAATTGAACACCGAGGGGAAAATCATCCATCTCAAGTTCATACAGGGCGGTGTGTCGGATATTCCTCTGCATGCTCCGAAGGGAATGGCGTTGGTGGGATCAATTCTGTATGTCGCAGACCTTGACCAACTGAAGGGCTTCGACAAGACGACGGGAACCCCTCTGGCTACGGTGTCATTTTCTTCCTTTTCCAAGAGGCAGGTTTCGCTGACGGACGTCGCGGCGTCACCGGCCGGTCTTCTTTATGCTTCGGATCAAACGGCTAATTCGATTTACCGCATCACGCCGTCAGACAATCATCGGATCGACCTGTTGATTCACGACGACAGACTGGCGGGTCCCGCTGGAATCGCGATCCATCCCAAGACGAATCATGTGATCGTCGTGAGTTGGGAGAAGGGGAAAATCCTGGAAATCACTCCGGATGGACAGCTGACCGAATTGGAATCAAACGGGTTTTTCACCAGCCGATTTCAAAATCTGAGCGGAGTTGATTTCGATCAATGGGGAAACATGTATGTGTCGGACATCACAAAAGGCAAGATTTGGCGTATGACCCGAGACCATCGATTCCAAGTCATTGCTGAGTATCTTCCCGCTCCGGCTGACATCAGCATCGACCGGGTGAACAACCTCATTTTGGTTCCGTATCACTATGTGCATGCCGCCGAGATGAATGGACTGGAGACTCCGACATCGGCCAAGCCAAAGGGTGAGAAACGCACGTTGGCCGACTATGGTTTCATCCCTCCGCCTCCCAAGCCCGAACCGGATGGAACGAAGAAATGAGCTCGTGTTCATATTGCCACCATCGAAAAGGCAAACGCTCGTGTCCTGCCCTCGGAGGATTGATCTGCAGCCCATGCTGTGGAGAGCACCGCCTCACGCGGATACCCTGCCCACACGATTGCCCCTATCTCGACAGTGGAAGCGATTACCAGCAGAAACGGCTCAGTGAGCAATTCTTGCCCGTACGGCGAGATTTCTATCGAGAGTTGGATGAATCGGGAGGGCAGAAAGCGGTCGCGTTGTTCAATCTGATCGAAGTCATCACATTCAGCTATTTTGAAGGACGCCGAGACGGACAGGATGCCGAGGTGATCACGGCCCTTCAGGCCCTCCGCCGCACACTCAGCCCCTTGCATGTTCCTACCGCTCCCATGCCGGTATTCGCTGAGCACCTCCGGAAGGAGTACGAAACATTCAGAAAACAGAATCCCGAGCAGATCGCAGACTCATCGGATGCTGCGACAGTCTTGGATCGGATCGACCGCTTTGCCTCTACTTTTTCAGGAAAAGATTTTCAGTCCAGCCGATTTCTTGGAGGGCTGATCGGTTATGTAAAAACGCACCATCCGGAGATTGCCGCACATCTCAAGAGGAAGCATGAACCGGGGCATATCCTTCTGCCAGGGCAGTCGTTCTTACCGCCTCCTGCCGCCGAAGAGCATACCCATGGTCCAGACTGCAGGCATCATCACTAGAACCTATCTCAAAATAGTTGACGACCTGAATTTCCGGTCTTATAAGTCCG
>CAZPNQ010000128.1:0-10298 GCA_964587955.1 uncultured Nitrospira sp. | reverse complement strand
CGGTAAACTGCCTCACCTCATCGGGAGTGAGTAAGCGCCGCGCTTGCTCACTCACAGTTTTTGTAATGGGGTCGTAAGGGGAACGGCCCAAATTAAAATTGACTGATTTAACCGTCTGCTCACCGAGCATCCGCGAGATGAGCTCACAGGTTTTCGCTCCACTCGCACCGAAGATTTGTTTCACCTCCGTTTGCGACAGGAGCGTCTCAAGACTCTCCCGACCATACACGCGGGCATACTCCTCCAATTCTTGAATCACGAACCACACACGAATTCCAAATTCACGAAGACCCGTGAGTGAATTTGAAAGATTTTCAATCTTGAAGTTGGTTGCCTCGTCTAGGAGCACGATCAGGGGCGTATTGTTTTGGCAGCGCGTCAGTTCGGTAATGGCTGCCCAGCCCATGAGCCCCATCCACGGCGCAAAGACCTTCATCTTTGTGGGATCAGCGATGAGATAGACCGTGGCCGGATGTGCCTTCAGGTCTTTAAATCGAAAATCGCACGTGCTCGTGCTTTCTGCCAACCAGCCGCTAGACGAAAAGGCCAACAGAGACTGAATCGCGCCCTCCAGAAAACTATCGACCTGCCGCGTATCCTGGGCGGTGAGCTTGTAATGCAGGTCCGCCGCCAGGTCAGCCAGCTCTCCATTCAAGACCGGCGATGCCATTGCCACTTGGCATGCCTCAATCAGTTGTTTCACGTTACGGAGTAGGCTGAGTGCCTCGCTCAGATATGCTTTGGCAGCGCCATGGAAGATAATCAGATACAACAGTACAAAGACCAATATTTTCCGGGACCCATTGCGAAAGAAGGTATTCTCCCCGGAAGTGGTTGGCTCAGGGCACAGCTGTAACGCAATAGATTGTGCATCGGCGATGAGGTCCTTATTTCTCTCTGTGTCCATCCAATCGTCGAGGAGAATTTGCACAGGGTTGTAACGTGCTGCCACGCCGAGAAGTTTTGAATAGAGCTGCGCAGGATTGACACAGAGGGTTTCCTGTCGGTGCCATCGTTCTCGAAGAGATTTCGTCATCACAGCCAGCGTGCCTTTAAAATCACTGACGATCATGGCAAGAGGCGAATGACAGAGAGCCGGAATAGAAAACGCAATGGTCTTTCCTGATCCTGCCGGAGCGAGCGTGAGTCCATGAATTTCTCCATCGAAAAACAGCGGGCGTCCCTTGGTATCGCAACCCAGAAACACTCCAGAGGTCTCATAAAGGCCGCCATTTCGGATTTCATTGCGGGAGGCCCACGTTGCCGATCCACGATTGTCCGTGGCCGCCATCGCTTCTCGGCGCATCACGATATTTTGAAGTCGTACGAGCGATAAGCTGAGTGTCTTGAATCCACCGACCAGCGCGACAAACCCCAACGCATAAGTAACGAGAGGAAGAGCCTGGAGTTCCAGGCTCTTCCAACACGCCCAACCCAAAATCCCGCTGAGGGTCATCACAAGTATGAGCGATTGCCGTTGCTGTGGAGGCGCATACATCGTTGTCTCCTTTAACTTCGGCTAACGATAGATTGCGATGGCTTGTTGCGAATGATTTCCAAAGGATCAATTACCAGCCATTGAGAATTTGTCGCTCGTCGAGCCGTAAGAGTTTCGTCCCTTCCAAGTCCGCCATTCCCTTCCTTCGCCGTAAGATGAAAAGTCTTGGCATAGGTCTGACCGTTCATTGAAATGCGTATTTCCCCCTTCACTCCGCCGGGAGACCGACCGTTGTAGAAATTCACGGCCACGAGCAATGTCCGTAAATCGACGGGGACGTGAAAAGCCAGAGTTTCATACCCGTTCGCGCTACGGGGTGAAGTGGTGAAGTCTTTAAAATATTGGCCGTCTGCGGCCTGAGGGTTGAGAAACCAGAGCGTCGAGGCCCCTGGCTCACGCTGACCATAGAGGTCCAAATCACACCCTCCACACTCCCATGTGATGCCCACTTCAACATTGGACGCCTGCCGCACGAGCTCAGAATCCAATGGTGAGGTGCTTAACGGACGCTCATAGATCGAGGTTTGCTGTTTTACGACCGGAGGACGCAGGAGAATCATTTCCAACTTGTCCGTGAGCTCCGGTTTATAATCGTGTTTGGGAGTGGGAGCCTTCGCTTTCACCCGTTGAAACATAGTGGGCAGATCACGGGTGAATGTGGAGAGTTGTCCGCCTTGTCCTTCGATAAAGAGCGTCCAGAAACGTTGCACGAAATAGCCGTGCTGATCGCCCTGTCTCCAGTCTTCATTCGGAAATGCAAGATGAACTGTTCGCTTGGTCAGAAGTGATGTTTGCCCCTTGATGCCGTATGGAGTGTTACTGCGGTTATTGGTCAAATGCCCATCGCCGGGAATGCGATATTTGCTCATCGTGAAAATCTTGTCTTTGGGGTCATCGTAGAGAGGGCTTCCCAGCAAGATCACGTCGGAGTCCTGTGTCGTCGGGTAATTGGCACCGATAAACTGCAAAGCTTGCGGCATGCGAATGGCCCCAATAACAGATGGCTCCATCCCTCCTTGAGGTTTTCGCGCTACGCTGGCGAATTGAAGGAGCGCGTTGACTACCTGCTTGTTGTAGTTAATTTTCGCCTTGGGATGACGGTAAGCGGGATTACTCGGCACGACAAAGGCCCCCAAGGACTGAATGCGATAGGCATCAAAAAGAAAACAGGAATCGCCTGGTTCTAATATGTCGGTGAGGAATTGAAGAACGGATTTCACCTGCCGTTCCGCCGCAACGGGATCGACGAATGGCGAGAAACCAATGGCCAAATCCCGCGCATAGACTGGACTGCCAGCAGCCAGCAGCATAAACATGAAGAATATCCAAAGATTCAAAACTTTCATGAGAGCTCTCCTTTTAAAAGATTGTGGGGGAGAACTAAGGTCCTCAAAACGCCGTCGCATGGCACGAAACAGAGCCACTTGCTCATCGATATGCGCTTGTTTCATCGCTTCCAGCTGCTTTAGACGTGCTCGCGCAGCCGTTCGCTGATTGTGCAGTGCTTCATATTCGGATTGTTGCGACCGACGTTCGAGCGCTAGGTAATCCGATTCGGGATTGTTTGTGATGGCGTCGTCGCAATACCGGTCATAGATATGCGCCGCGCCCAGAAACAGACAACTCCCGACCAGCATTTCAGAACCAAGTTGAGTGGCCGTGAACCAAACAGCTGTTGGGTCACTTTCCTGTCCCAACGTGTCAAAGATTGTGCCCCGTGCGCCTATTTGAAAATTTCTGGCAAACAGGTAGACCCACGCTAACGCACTTGCAGTAGTCATACTCAGGAGACAGATCGTGTAACGATGTCGCGTGCGGTCGCTGTCAAGCAGGTCACCCAGAAAGTGAATAGCCACGGAGGCGCTGGGGAGCAAGATTGAAAGGAGCACGGCTAAGGTGGGGTTCTCGGCGAAGACTGGCTCTCCCCGCATCATAACAGCCGCGAATACATTCGCCGATCCGGCACCGAGGACTAAAAGCATGAGTCCGATGGCCAAAGGAAAATTGATTTGATCCTTAAGCCTCCATTCCGAGTATGGAGTAGGTTCCTTACCCCCAACTCGTTTCAGACCGGCTACCCGCGTATAGCTTTTGGTGTTGAGGTCCTGTCTCTTGTTTTCGGCTAGTCGGTTTGCCGGATGATGAAGTCTCTTGTCTAGGTCTTCGCATTCAAGCGTTAGAGCTTCAATTTCCCCGCCATAGTGTTTTTTAAAGTCATTATCTGCGTGTCGTGCGACATTCCTTTCCGCCTCTTTTCCATTCGCATTTGCGAGCTCCGCATTGATAAATGCCCTTCCTGTCGCGGCGAGCTCTGCCAGGTTTTGCTCATCGTGTTCTTTGCAGGAATCGCCTAGTGCATTCATTGCCATGAAGAACCTCCTTGAAAAAGTTGAACGCTTTATCAATCCGTGCCGAGCACTGTAATCCACACCTCGATACGTCCTGGGAAAGAGACTTGCCGAACGCTCCTGGATCACCAACCAAGTGGCACGTGTGAAATGCAGTGGGGGGTTTCTGTGCCCCTCTGATACTTGGCAACCGTGCACTGCAGGTACAAATCGATTAGCTGTAGTCTGTAGAATTTCCGTGAAAAGCGTTTGGGACGGGCTCCTGTGGAATCCGCTTGACGAAAGTTCGTAAACCATCTTCTTCCCGCCTCGTTTTTGAAAGGGAAAACATCGTCTATCTCAGGAACATCGAATATTTCGCCACTCGTTCTGCGGATTTCCTTACCAAGAATGTCCACGTCACGTACAAATCCGCCGAGAACCTTTAACCATCTGCCACTCGATAGCGAGAGGGAACGGGAAGTTGACCACAGGTGATGAAAGCATTGACGACAGGTAAGTTGAGCAGGCGAGGCAAGAAATATGGTGTCGTTCTTTGTTTGGACTCGCATTTTCCCTCCCGTGGTTTCGTGTTGAGGATCAGCACGATCGCTGGCGAGGGAATTTAGTAGAATAGAAATGAGAGTACGCAGCGAAAACAATTTCTCATCGGTAATGCTTTTCTGTGCTCTAGTCGAGAAAAGCGGACACTGTACATACTACGTAGTTCCCCTCGGAACTTCTTTCCCGACGAATCAGGATTCCAATTAACGAATCTGTCCGTATACAATCACGTCCATGGAGACCGTCGAGGAGGTACAGGCGAGTATTCGGCACGACGAAATTGCCAAGCACGTGTACTATTTTTTGGGAGCCTGCATAGAGAAAAGTATCAGTGGGGGAGCGCGAGAGCTCAAGACGACACCAAAGTCTGTATATAATCACATAAAATGGATAGAGCGTTTGATGGGCGAAAGAGTCTTAAAAAGTGTAGCCCCAGGCCAAACGATGAGACTGACGCCTTACGGGAGAAGACTTTTCAAGAGATTAAAAATCGATTTGCGAGGAGCCGTGAAGGAAATGGATGAAAATAAGGCTCACGATATCGTTGGAGAAAGCTTCGTCGAAGTTATCGGGTTCCCATTTGTGTCACGGAACAAGCCCGTGACAACAAAGGCAGGCGTCTAAATCTTACTTAGAAAGCCACAGGCTAGCTTATGACAACTCCAGACCTTCCTCCACAGAAGGCAGACGTAGACACGATAGTACATGAATCTTTGAGGAATACCTCTGAGTCTGATCAAAAAATGACGAGGCATTCAGGGGTTCATGAATCTAGCTCCACTGCATCCTCTGGAATTAAGCAGAGCTTAGAATGGGACCCCAAAACGAGCGCATTACTAGATCAGATGTTTACGCCAACCGGACTGGGGCTAGTGACGTTGGATGCACAAGCGCTAGAGAATGTTTTAGAGAGTACTCGTTTCACTGACTATGAAGAGCAGCAGATGCTTGCTCCTATGGCTTACATGGCGTTTGCTATTCATTACCTCGGAGCAGTTGAAAACTTGACGTTCGATGTTCGCCAAGCAAGGGGAACGTTGGTTTGTCATCCAGGAATGAAAGTTCGTCCAATTCCGAAACTGAATAAAAATCAGGTAGATCAAGTCTTAGAACGAGCTTTATTACGAGGCGACTTTAACGCTGTTCGGGCTTTTCTTAATCACGAAGCCTATGAGATTCCCATTCACGAACCCAATGATATTGTTATTCCTGTGGAATTGGATAGCGATGAATCCGATGATTCTGACGATATCGAAATACAAATTACCCCAGAAGAATATGAAATGTGGAATGCCCCGTTAGAACCGTGTGAGCCTGAACCCGCAGTCGAAGAATCGGCGTTATACAAGGCCTTTACGAAATCATATGCCCAAAATATTCCTTTTCACCTCGAACACGCTATTCGACAAAGGGATATTGCAACGCTGAGGATGTTGCTCAGGCTTTATGGGCATGACATTTCTTCGCATCAACCTCACGGTGAAGACGTTTCATCCCGACCAAATTTATCAGGCGGACCGTCGAATACGCCGGAGGTCCACCAGTAAACGCGGTCTGATGGCCTTAAGCCCCGTTTTTGTGATAAGGGGCTTAAGGCAGGGTCCCATTGAGCTTCAACCGCTCCAATTCGTGCGCGAGGCCCTTCTTTGAACATCTAAACTTCTCAGCCATCTCCTCTAGCGTGAATTCCCCCGCCTCAATCGCTGAATATGCTAGGGCCACTTGTTCAGGAATAGGTTTGCGTGGTCTGCCAATTGGCTTGCCACGTAGCTTGGCCGATATCATACCTTCCTTTGTCCGCTTGATGAGGGTTTGTCGTTCAAATTGAGAAAACGCGGCCATGACGGTAAATATCAGCGCTCCGGATGGGGTAGCGGTATCAACATTCAGATTGACGATCTTGAATTCTATTCCCCGCCGACGTAGCTTCTCCACTTCGAGCAAGGCGTCTACTGTACTGCGGTATGCGCGATCTAGGTCCCACACAACTAAAGTATCTCCACTACTTAGTTTCTCTATAACATGTTGATAGATAGGACGGGTTTTGCTGGCTGCCGAAATCTTTTCAATATAGAGTTCATCGCATAGCGCCTTAAGTCCATCTTCCTGGCGGTCTTCCTTCTGGCTTTCGGTTGATACCCGCATATATCCAATCTTCATGACTGTCCCCTTTCATTTGAAGCGGGAAAAGGCTCCGCTTGAAAAAAGGGAACGCTTTTTATCCATGGCCACTCTACGTCTTATTGCTCCCCTCAACCATATGAAAGCGACGAAACATCAACGTTTTCCACGATGAAATTTCACTGTGCCATTATCAGGGAAAGGGTTCCCTTTTTTATCAAACTCCCGACGCGGTTTTTAAGTCTAATTTCAAGGCTACTGTTGCCGTTAGGGTGCTCCTGGTTATTACCGCGTTCATCCTCATGAGCGGAAATTTAATGGCTAATGAGGGTTCTATCGCCAATGCCGCTAGTCCGGATACCGCGAGGCCTAGGTCGGATTTACAAAAGCGCGAAGCATGGATGGATGCTTCAGATTATTCCGTTGCACATCCGAATGTAGCGTCTTTCGCAGTAAATGGACATGCACAGAATGCGACTAATGAGCAGATTGTGAATTACATCCAACAAAGGTTTGCCAGCCACGGAATTAGCAATAGCACTGCGTTCTCCGGGCGTGCAGAGAATCTTGGAGTTAGCATGTCATTCTTTTTGAACGGTCACGCATATGGTCCAGTTGGATTTTCGAAGATGAATGTCACTATCGATGAGGTAGCAAGCCATGTTCGAGCACTGCAAGCACCGTAAATCAGCTGCTCGGTTTTAATGCAGAAATCGACTAGCTAGCACAGCTAGGTGGAGGGTTTAGCACCGTTCAATGGCGATGTGATTGATATTATAGGCTCTTTATCCTCTGACACTCTCGGGGCAGCCGCTTCCGCGAACCGCGATTTGATATTGTCTGTTTTAGCTTCTATTCCTTTGCCAAACTCACCGCTTCCCGCAACTGACACACTCGAAAATCCAGGGAAGGAGGTATTCTCCGTTTCCACTTTTAATTCGGTGTCTGTATAAACAGCTCCGGCAATCCGTTGTACCTGTTGGGACGCGTGATCGTCTCGCCAAATTTCCTGAACACCAGGCGTCGTACCCTGTTCCAAGACCTCCTGCATCTTTGCTAGTTTGAGATCATCTGAGAAGTTGGAAACTTCAATCTCCTTAATCCGGTCCTCCAGTTCATCTCTTTCCTTGATCAACTCATTCCGCCTGTCCAGGTAATCCTTTAACTGCTGCTGTTGCATGAGCCACTGACGTAGCAGCGGATCATCAGGATCAAGATCGCCTCGCTTCAGCTTTTCCTGCCAATCCTTGCCAAACCGTTTCTCCAGTACCTTCTCGGTTGTTGTGAGTTCTTCCCGCAGCTCTTCGATCCTTGCGTTCGTCTCTGCAATTTGCTTGTCGAGTGCTTCAAGCCGCCGTTGCAGCTCTTCGCGCATCTGCTGCAGGAACTGTTGTACGGCATGTGCGAATTTCTCATCTTCTTTCTTCTTGCTCTCAAGATTGTGCTTGTTGAGAACGCTCTGGCCGATATTCTGCCGCCCGAACTTCTCTGCCAAGTCATTGCCGTCTCGTGCACGCTCCAGATCATGCTCGGTCAGGTCCTTTTCTTTCCGCGCGACTGCCGTCACAGGGTCATTTTCGGGATTGATGTCCTTATCCTTTTCCATCTCATTCCTTGGTCTTGCCCGAACACATTCCATAAGATGGCACCATTTTGTCAGGAAAAGATGAATGCTTGATTAATGGTGCAAACCGTTAACCATTCAGTAACCACCTGCCCGGAAACCCGCAGAAATCCGCCATTCTTAACCGTTCATTAAACCCATAGTTGTATTATGGAAATAGCTACACCCGCCTGTTTCCCGGCAGAACGCTGGAACTTTGATAAAGACATTAGCGATAGTTTTTTCAGTTCAGTTGGATAGCCACTGCTTGATGAGACACGATGCCTTTAGACATTGAAAAATACAGACACTACCTGGCCGGGTTTGATTTGTCCGCTGAGGAACAAGCGGAGTTGATCCGCAATGTCTGGGCAGTATTAGAAAGCTTCGTCGATCAAGCCTATGGGCGGCATCCCAATCAGCACTTCCGCCAGAACCTCAAAATTAGCGATTTACAGAACCCTGTTGGCCTCCTAGAATCGGAGGTCAGCAATCAGGTGGATGAAATTCACATCAGCAAATTTGAACCGTGAAACTTTGAGGCCGAGCATGAAGAACAATTCGAAATCACGCAGTGAATGGGAGCCTCGCCAGGGTTCCAAGGCGGTTTGTTACTGTCGGGTGTCCAGTACTGCTCAAACTAAGCGAGGCGACGGCCTCGCCTCCCAGGAGACACGATGCCGCCAGCTCGCCCAGAACAAAGGGTATGAGGTAGTCAGGGTGTTTCTGGATGAAGGTGCGTCTGGAGGTATGATTGACCGTCCGGGCATGTTGGAGATGCTGCAATTTTTGAGAGCCGAAAAGAGGCAGCAGTATGTCGTTTTGATTGACGACATCTCGCGGCTCGCGCGCGGGCTGGAGGCCCACATTCAATTACGAACCTTGATCAGCGGTGTCGGGGCCAAGCTCGCTTCTCCATCCATTGAGTTCGGAGAGGATTCTGACAGTGTGCTGGTGGAGAACCTCTTAGCCAGTGTCTCTCAGCATCAACGGCAAAAGAACGCCGAGCAAACGAAGAACCGGATGAAGGCGCGGGCCATGAACGGATATTGGGGGTTCAACCCACCCGTCGGATACCGCTTTTCTAAAATTCCAGGTCATGGCGGAAAAATGTTGGTAGTAGATGAGCCGGTGGCTGGTGTGGTGCGGGAAGCCTTAGAAGGTTACGCTTCAGGACGGTTTGAAACCCAAAACGAGGTTCGTCTGTTTTTGGAGAGGTCGCCTCACTACCCGAAAAACAAGAATGGCACTGTTCACTTCCAGAAGGTCAGCACGCTGCTGGGGAAGGTGATCTACGCTGGGTTCCTGAACATCCCCGAATGGTCCATTTATCTGCAACCAGCTAAGCACGAACCACTGATTAGTTACGAAACCTACCAAGCGATTCAAGATCGGTTGAAAGGCAATGCCAAAGCTCCAGCCAGGAAAGACCTGCAGGATTGCTTCCCACTGCGAGGATTTGTCGTGTGTGCCGATTGCAGCAAGCCTATGACGGCGTGTTGGTCCTCAGGCCGGTATGCCAAGTATCCCTATTATTTGTGCGCCACCAAAGGCTGTCTGGCTCGTGGAAAATCCATCAGGAAGGAAACCTTGGAGAAGGACTTTGAGAGCCTCCTCGGCCAGCTACGCCCCACCCAGAACCTGTTTTATATGGCCAGTGAGATGTTCAAGGAGCTCTGGGAAGAGCGAACACGATTGGTGAGTGAGGAAGCCCAAGCGATGAAGGCACAGCTTCCGATATTGGAGCAACGCATGGGAAAGCTGCTCAACCGACTCGTTGAAACTGACAACGGCATCGCGATTCACAAATACGAGGCTGAAATTGCGCGACTAGAGGGAGAAAAAATCCTACTCAAGGTAAGAATCGAGAAGTGCGGGCGTCCTCTCGAACCGTTCGAAGATTGTTTTCGAACCGCAATGACGTTCCTTGCGAATCCTTGTCATTACTGGAGTTCCGACCGTCTGGAAGACAAGAGGATGGTGTTGAGGCTGGTCTTTGCCAAGAAATTGGCATACCAGCGAAATGAGGGCTTTCGAACCGCCAAAAACGAAGAATTATCTTTGCCCTTTAGATACTTAAAAAATTTGGCTACCGACCAGTGTGAAATGGTGCGCCCGGCAGGAATTGAACCTGCGACCTACGGGTTCGAAGCCCGGCGCTCTATCCAACTGAGCTACGGGCGCA
>CAZPNQ010000127.1:0-10377 GCA_964587955.1 uncultured Nitrospira sp. | reverse complement strand
TCGGGGCGGGTGGGTGAGAAAGGTTACGCCTCGCCCAAGACACTGGGCGCTCACCACTCGCGCCCGTCCGCAAACATGACGCTCCTTATTCGTCGCGTCGCGGACCTCGCTGCGGCCTTGCTGGACAGCCTTTTTGAGCATCCTCACGTTATTCTGATATTAGCTCCATACGGAACCTGAATTTTCTGCAGCCTGCTAACAAAAGGTCTTCAGATTTTCATGACGACCGATTCAAAACTCCACTCCTGGCTGTGCCTTGATCCCTTTCCGGAACGGATGTTTGACCTGCTTCATCTCCGTCACCAAATCGGCTGCTTCGATCAACGACTCCTCGCCTCCGCGTCCCGTGATCACGACATGCTGCATCGGCGGCCGAGACTGCAAGACCGGCAACACCGCGTCCAGACGGACGTAACCGTGAGTCAGCGCAATATTGAACTCGTCGAGGATGACCATCGCATACGCCGGGTCCCGGAGAAACTCGCAGGCCTTGTCCCAAGCCCTTTGCGTGAACTGCGTATCCCGCTCACGATCCTGAGTGTTCCAGGTATAGCCTTCACCCATCCGAAGAAACGTGACCTGATCTCCGAACGTCTTCAGCGTCTTTTCTTCCGCGGTATCGATAGCCCCTTTGATGAATTGGACGATGGCCACCGTTTTGCCGTGCCCGATGCAGCGCAATGCCATTCCCAGTGCAGCAGTCGTCTTACCTTTGCCGGCACCCGTGTAGACGATCAGAAGCCCTTTCTCCTGCTGAGCCGCCTCGATGCGCCGGTCCACCGACGCCTTGAGTCGCTGCATCCGCGCTGTGTGTTCTTCGGTAGACTGTTCCTGATGCATGTTCCCCTCGCTACCTGCTCACTCCCGCCTGCATAGCGGATGGAGTCACGCGAGCGATACGCCACAGTAGTTCGCAGTCGAGATGATCCCGAACAGCCGCTTCGAGCCGATCATATTCCGCCTGGTTCGTCGGCTCCACTCGCGAAGCCGGGCTCTCGACCAATCCTTTTCGCCGTCGCAAAAAGCTGAGCAGTCGCGCGCGAATGACTTCATTCTCGAAGAGACCGTGCAGCATGGTGCCCACGATGGCGCCCCCTTCACTGACCGCCCCATCAGCGGCCGCTTCGCTCCGTCCATTTCGAGACACGATTTCAAAGGGACTGGCACCGGATCGCGTAACTTCGATCGCTCCCATATGAATCTCGTACCCAACCACGTCCTCTTCCAGCATCATCCCATCGGTGAGAAAGGAAGGGGTCGCGATGCGCGCTCGAACTTGGGCCGTCATTTTCTCCCGCTCGAAACGAGTCCGGAGAGGCAGAAGTCCCAACCCGCGCACCCATGGTTCAGTGGACTCCACCCCATGGACATCTTCGATGGTTTCCCCGAGCATCTGACAGCCCCCGCAGAGGCCAAGCACCGGCAGGTTCTGTTTGGCGCGTATCTCGATGACGTGGGCGATCCCGCGCGCCCGAAGCCACCCCAGGTCCGACACCGTACTCTTCGAACCGGGCAAGATGACTAAATCCGCTCCATCGAGGTCCTCCGCTTGGTCGACGAAGCGCACACTCACCCCGGCTTCGTGTTCCAGATTGAGGACGTCGTCATAATTGGAAACGCGCGGGAAACGAACCACTACGATGTCGAGCTCGTTCCGGGAAGAGCTGCGACGAGCGGATCGGGAATCGAGGGAGAGAGAATCTTCTTCCGCGATCCGCAGATTGGGAAGATATGGCACGATTCCTAACACAGGTTTACCGGTCCGCTCCGTGAGAAAATCGAGACCGGGTTTCAAGAGCGCTTCATCTCCACGAAACTTGTTGACGATAAAAGCCGCCACCCGCGCGCGTTCGTCCGGCTCAAGCAACTCCATGGTGCCGACAAAGGAAGCGAACAATCCTCCCCGATCGATGTCGCCGGCTAAAAGCACAGGCGCCTCCGCAAGCTTGGCCACGTGCATATTGACGATATCGCGAGATTTCAGATTGATCTCCGCCGGACTGCCTGCCCCCTCGATCACCACCAGGTCATAGTCTGCTCGCAGCCGGGCCAGCGATTGCTCGATGACTTTCGATAGCTGCGGTTTGTATTCGTGATATTCGATCGCTGTCATGCTCCCGATCGGCTTGCCCAGCACCACGACTTGGCTCCGCCGATCCCCTTCCGGCTTGAGCAGAATGGGATTCATCTCTACGCTGGGGGAAATTCCTGCGGCTTCGGCTTGCACGGCTTGAGCGCGTCCGATTTCACATCCATTCGCCGTGACCGCTGAATTGAGCGCCATATTTTGGGCCTTGAAAGGCGCCACGCGAAGCCCTTCCCGGCGAAAAATCCGGCAAAGAGCGGTGACCAGCAGGCTCTTACCGACTGAAGACGCGGTCCCTTGCACCATAATCGTCGATGCGTTCATGCCATTTTCCCGGCGTGGACGTGACACGCCTGCACAAAACCCTGTGCGACCTGAGGATTCGAGGCCCAGTGGGCATGCACATAGGAGGCGAGCGTATTGCCGACTCGATACCCTTCGCGCAGCGCCTCGCCATTGCGCCTTCGACGAATCGTGTAAAGATGGTCGACCTTCGACCGAAGCTGGAAGTCGGAATAGCGAAATTGGTGTCCTCGAAATCGCAATCCCGCCGGACCCAACAGGGTTGCTTCCTGCGTTTCTACTTCGACATAGCCCAAAGCCTGGAGTCGATCGCGCATCACGGCTTCACCGGGAATCAGCCCGACCATTTCATGGACTCTACCGTCCAGGGTGCGGATGCCGTTCGACAGATACATGAGCCCTCCGCATTCGCCGTAGATAGGTTTTCCTTCCGATGCATGGGCGGCGACTGCCTTGCGCATTGAAATATTCCGGGAAAGCGCTTCGGCGTGAACTTCGGGGTAACCGCCGCCGAAGTACAGACCATCGACGTCGGGAAGGTTTCCATCGTGAATGGGAGAAAACCGCACCAGCTTGGCGCCAAGGCTTTCCAGGCGGCGAAGATTGTCTTCATAGTAAAAATGAAAGGCGTCGTCGAATGCGAGCCCGATGCGGCATTTCTGGTTCACGACTGTAAGTGATTCAACCGATGTATGAATCGGCGTGCCTTGGGCCAAGGCTGTAATAGCGTCGAGATCAAACCACGCGGCGACCCGTTCGCCCCAGGCCGCCAGTGTGCCGTCGGGCACTGCGTTCTCAGCAGCGGTTTGCAGACCCAAGTGACGTTCCGGAAAAACCAATGCGTCCTCTTTCGGTAGGCCGCCTAAGACCGGAAGTGATCCGGCCATGGCCGCGCGAAGCAAATCCAAATGGCCACGGCTTCCAATGCGATTGCAGATGATTCCGGCCACGCGGAGTCTCTTATCGAATTTCTCAAATCCCTGAGCCAATGGAACGATGCTTCTCGCCACTCCGGAGGCGTCACAGACGAGCAGGACCGGCGCATCCAGCCATTTGGCAATTTCGGCAGTGGACCCTTCGTCACCGGTCGGCGACGCTCCATCGAACAGGCCCATCACCCCTTCGATCACGGCAATATCGGCATCGCGTGAGGCCCGCAAGAACGTCTCAATCACGGCCTCGCGCCCCATCATCCAGCCATCGAGGTTATGGCAGGTGGCATCGGCAGCCCGGCTATGATAGGTCGGATCCAGATAGTCCGGACCGCATTTGAAGGCCGCGACGCGCAAACCCCGCGCGCGCAAGGCCCGAATAAGTCCCACCGTGACGGTGGTCTTTCCGACATGACTCGATGTGCCTGCAATCACGAGACGAGCAATCATAGGGGTTTCATCTCACACAACCTGTACGATCCTCGGATGGTGTCTCGTCTGGCAGATTGCACAACGATGGCTCCCCACGGCTCGACAGCAACCGCTTGTCCTATCAGAACAACCGCCCGCCATGCGGAAATGACGCGACTGCCAAGGACAACAGGCATAAAAAAACCCCTCATTCCGCAAATGGAACGAGAGGTCACATGCCCGAGGAGGCAGGCGCGATCTCCGTTACCACGCGGAGAAACATTGCCGTCTCATCTCGGGTAGGTCTCCTGGCTCGTGAGTGCAGAAGGTCATCCCTTCAACGCGCCCCTCGGCCTTCCTCAACTCTCGTTGAGTGGCTCACAATGGAGGGACCGCTACTCACTTACAGTGGCGGGACCGCACCGGTCTTGCACCGGACTTCCCTGTTATGCCCTCGCGGGCACCCGAGAGATGTTTATAAATGCGTCGAGATACCTACTGGAAACGAACCTGCCGCGTCAAGCTCAAAATCTTCCAAAGAACCCGCGCATCTACCCTAGTTGAGAGGGATGGATGGAATCATGGGAAGTGCCATGCGTTGGCACGCGATGAAGAGCTACTCCTGGTGTCGATAAGAGAGAGGAAAGACGAACGGAAGAAATATTGAACAGGTTACAAACTTGTAGCACAACGGAAACAGTGTTGTAATCTGAATCAGAACACTATGTAATTGGGTATGGGCAGTCTACATTCAATATTCACATTCCATCATGATTGAGCATTCCAACGATTGTCGACATCCCGCCGCCGAGTGCTCGGAGGCTCTCGACAAGCCTGCCCTTTTTCTGAATCGTGAGCTGAGCTGGCTGAGATTCAACCTGCGTGTTCTCGAAGAAGCCGAAGACAAGCGGCATCCCCTCTTGGAACGAGTGAAGTTCTTGACCATCTTCGCAACGAACCTGGACGAGTTTTTCATGGTTCGCGTGTCCGGTCTCCGTCGTCAGGTGGCGGCCGGGACAGGGGGTGTCTCCTCGGACGGCATGACGGCATCGGAGCAAATCCTGGCGATCAACCAGGAGCTGGTGGTCCTATCTGAACGATATGACATCTGCTGGAAACAGGAGATCGTACCCGGACTGCGAGAAGCGGGCATTCGCGTGCTGCATTACGAGGAGCTGACGCAGAGGGAGCGAGAGACGGTTCAACAGTACTTTTATCGCGAAGTCTTTCCCGTCCTCACGCCACTCGCCTTCGATCCGACTCATCCCTTTCCGCATATTTCCAGTCTGAGTTTCAATCTTGCCGTGTTGGTAAAGGATCCTGAACGCGGCGATTGTTTCGCGCGCGTCAAAGTGCCGGATGTCTTTCCCCGTCTGGTTCCGATCTCCACTGACGAGGACGTGGCTCTCCAACAGATGGGATTAGGCGGGGCTGGAAAAGTGCAACAGTTTGTCTGGCTGGAGGAAGTCATCGCGCATAACCTGGAGAATCTCTTCCCCGGTTTGCACGTGGTCGAATCCTATCCCTTCCGGGTGACGAGAGATGCCGATGTCGTGATCGAGGAAGACGAAGCCTCTGATCTCATCGAAGCAGTGGAAGAGCAAGTGGATCAACGGGATTTCAATTCAGCTGTGCGATTGGAATTGGACGCGGCGACACCGGCTCACATTCGCGAAATCCTCACGCGAAACCTTCAGCTCCCACTGTACCTGGTCTATACGGAAGAGAGCCCTATCGGTATGGCCGGCATTCGCGAACTCTACGCGCTTGAGCGTCCCGATTTGAAAGATCCTCCGTTTGTTCCATCCGTGCCTTCCTATCTGACCAAATCGGGCAGTCTTTTCGCCACTATCCGTCAACAGGATGTGCTCCTCTATCACCCTTATGACAGCTTCATGCCGATCGTGGACTTTATCCGGGAAGCCGCAAATGATCCGGACGTCCTCGCGATCAAGCAGACGCTCTACCGCGTCAATCCGAAATCGCCCATTATCGACGCGCTGATGGACGCCCGCGTCAACGGCAAGCAAGTGGCGGTCTTGGTTGAGCTCAAGGCTCGATTCGACGAGGAGAATAATATCGAATGGGCCCGGAAACTTGAAGATGAAGGGGTGCACGTCGTGTACGGTGTGCGCGGACTCAAGACGCATGCGAAGGTATGCCTCGTCGTCCGGCGCGAACAAGATGGGATCTATCGATATGTTCATCTCGGCACGGGAAACTACAACGTGGTCACCAGTCGTATCTATACCGATGTGAGTTTCTTGACGTGCGATGCCGACATTAGCCGCGATATCTCGGACCTCTTCAACTCACTGACCGGATACTCCCGCAAGAAAGCCTATTCCAAGCTCCTCGTCGCCCCGACGACGCTCCGGCAACAATTAGTGAATCGGATCGAGCGCGAGACCCACCGCCACCGCCAGCACGGCGACGGCTATATCGCGTTCAAGATGAACGCCTTGGTGGATTCCCAGTGTATTCAAGCACTCTATCGAGCTTCACAAGCCGGAGTCAGGATTGACTTACAGGTACGCGGCATTTGTTGCCTGAAGCCGGGCCTCCCGGGGATCAGCGAGACGATCACGGTCACCTCGGTGGTTGGGCGATTTCTGGAACACGCTCGGATCTATTATTTTCATCACGGCGGGCAGCATGAGGTGTTGGTTGGGAGCGCGGATCTCATGCCGCGCAACCTGGATCAGAGGGTAGAGGTGCTGTTCCCTGTCGAAGATCGTCGTTGTCGCGAGGCCATCATCCATGACATTCTCGGTGTCGGGCTGCGGGACAATGTGCGAGCAAGACGTTTACGTTCTGATGGGACTTATGTACGCGTGCAAGCGGCAGACGGTGAAGCCGTTGTGAATTCTCAGGAGTGGTTTTTGAATCAGTGGAAACTCAAGCCATAAGCGGTCTCATGATATTCTTCCCTCCTGTCATCCGACGGTGGCTCTCTCACGACTGCAACTACGGGCATCTTCACTCTGCTTCTTCCGCAGACCTCTTGAGATCACATCTCTGAAGTCCAGGGAGTGAATGATCACCACCGGACCATCTTCTTTACCCCCCTACCATCCTGCTAGCAGCTGATCTTCCCTTCTACAGCAAAAGATTGCCCGCCGAGAACGAGTTCGGCCATGGAGTCAGGACAAAAGTCGCCACCTGAGCCAGGTTATTCCTGGCTGGGACAAAATGCCCATCATTTTCCTCTGCCCTGCCAGAGGACACGTAGTTCCGGTGCTCCAAACTATATTCCATCAGATACCATCCGGCATGCCAGCCCGATACGCTACTCATCGGCACTTGTTTTGCGTCTGGTATATCCATGATCATGCCGTTTGAGAACATTCCGCCACGGGAACCGAGAACCAGACTGACACACGTCATCATCGACACACCCCGCGGTAGCCGTAACAAGTTCAAATTCGATGAAAAGCTGGGATGTTTCAAACTATCCCGCATACTGCCCCTTGGACACGTCTTCCCGTACGATTTTGGCTCGATACCCGGCACTCGCGGTGAAGACGGCGACGCGCTTGACGTCCTTGTCATCATGAATGAACCGGCTTTTCCTGGCTGCCTCATCACGACGCGCCTGATAGGCGTGATCGTCGCGTGCCAGACCGAGAAAGGTCACACGATCTCGAATGACCGGCTCATCGGCGTGCCGCAGACGCCAGTCAATAAACCAACTATTAAGGAACTTTCGGACCTTGGGACAGTCCAGATCGAGCAGATAGAGCGCTTTTTCGTTTCTTACAATGCCGCTCAGTACCGACGCTTTGAACCATTGCGCCGGCTCGGCGCTGCACAAGCGGAGCGCATCCTAGTCCGTGCCATTGCTGCCAACGCATCCAAGGCCATGCATAAATGACACAGCAATCTCCGAGCAGGACATTACACGCTATCACTGTGCGCGACGAACTCCTCCGCTACATTGGGTCAGCGGTCAAGTCAATCCGTGGGCGCGTTCCGACCGATACACAGATCCATAACGCACGCAAGAAACTGAAACGTGCACGCGCGAATCTCCGTCTTTTGCGTGACGCGGTCGGTAAGGCCGCGTACACCCGTGAGAATGCCGCGTTACGCGATGCGGCAAGGCCGTTCAGCAGGGTGCGCGATGCTGCGGTTCTTGGAGACACGGCCGATAAATTGCTCGGCGCGGTACGACGCGGTCCACAGCAAAAATTGCTGCTGCAGGTGCGCGCGGCGCTGGAACGGGGCCGACTCGAGGCTCGCGCGGAACTGCGCAGAATGAATGCGATGAAAGCAAGCCTCGCCTGCCTTGAAGCAGCCATCACGCGCATACGCAGATGGAATCTCAAACAGGCCGACATAGCATCGATGTGCTGTGGATTGCAGCAGATCTACCGTCGGGGATGCAAGGCGTTTGGAATAGTTTGTACAGATCCAACAAAGGAAAATCTTCATGAGTGGCGGAAGCAGGTGAAATACCTAGCACAGGCGCTTGAAGTGTGGAAGACTCACGGAGCGGACCAAATCAATCAGCTCGTCAATGGTGCGGACAGATTGGCTGACCTGCTTGGCAGAGATCATGATCTCGCCGTGTTCGAAAAACGGCTGCAGGATCTCGACGCTCCCAATCCTGTGTTACCCGCAATCGCCCACACTATAACCGACCAACGGCGTGCTCTTTTGGATAAAGTTTTGATAAAAGGGCGCCGCCTTTTCAAAGAAAAGCCTCGCTCGTTCGTACGCCGAATTACACAGTGTTGACCCAGCGGTGGGGGTCTCTACTTCACCAATCGTCTGGATATGAACGTGACGGGTACTCTGAAAGCGACGCATCTCGCACTCGTTCCCGCCCATCGCATAACTCGCTGTAACCCGATACAATTGGACGATATCCCTGTGGACGAATCTTCGTTGGGTATCGATCGTTAGAGCGGAGTAGCATGGAGGTGATGGGCATGGACCAAAAGTTTCTGTCGATTGGGCACACCGACTTTGTCGAAAATGCTCGTCATGTGATGCCGGACCGTACTGTCGCTGATCGATAGCTTGTGGGCAATGTCTTTGTTCGAGAGTCCCTGTCCAACCAAACGAATAATCTCGCGTTCCCGTTCCGTCAAGGCCTCTGGCCACGCCGGCCTCGAGTGGTCGGGTTCCACCTTCGTGAAGAGGTCCATTCTCCTTTCGCCATTCTGTTCCACAGGCAACTGAGGCTTCGCCGAAGCATAAAGCGACTCGATCACCGCCAGGACGACGGCAGGAGGTTGAACTTTGAGGATGATACCGTCGACACCAGCGGCAAACGCTTCGCACGTTCGGTTCTTGTCTTCAAGCCCGCACAGCAACACGATTTTACTGGTTGGAGCGGACTTCCGAATGTGTTTAAGGGTGGCGACGGCGTCACGTTCGGTCTCGAGGTCAAGAATGAACACGTCGGGGCAGTGTTCGGCTCGGAGTAAGTCAGCCGTCCTGCCGGTATGAGGGTACATGATCATCGGAAGGGTCGCGCTGCTCTCGAGGATTTTCTGCACCCCCATCCGCACTAGACACTGATGGCTTAGAATCGCGATCGTACGGTGTGGTATCGCAGCACGGCTGTCGTTCATGCTCATAATCATGGCCATAATACTCCCTTAGTGGTTAATGCTGCAACTCGTATTGAACCGCATGAAGCAACGCGTGGAGATCCAGCGGTTTCGGGAAGATGTGCCGAGCGCCGATGAGCTTGGCCTTGTGCAGTTCATGGGCCGCGCGTCCGCTCATGGCAATGACCTTCACATCGAGGAACGCCCGGGTGAGTTCCAAGATGACCTCCAGACCGTGCATCTCCGGCATCTCCAGATCCGTAATGACCAGATCCACGGGCTGCGCATGGAAGCGTTCGAGCCCCTGTCGGCCAGTGGCGGCCTCGCACACCTGATACCCGGCATCTTCCAGCACCCGCGCCAACAGGGTGCGGATTGACCCGTGATCCTCAATGATCAAGATGGTGGCTGGCATCCTCGTCGTATCCCTTTCTCACTCCCGACCCTCTCGGGTTGCCTTGTCACTTAGGCCGCCAGCGGTTCAGCTGATTCCAAGGCTGATTCCCAAGATAACTCGACGGTCTCTTGCACCGAGACGAGCGGGGGGCTTCCCGCCATCGACTGGGCGTGGACCTGACGGTGGTGCTGCAGCACGGCGTCGTCGCGATGCCCACAATTGAAGCACCGCCAGCTGTGGGTCCACATCTCGCCATACCCGGCTTCCATATCGATCATCTGTTCTTCCAGCATCAACCCCTGACAACGTATACAGTTCATGGTCGTCCTCCGGTTGGTGAGTTCGTCGCGCATGAATCAACCGTATCAGGTATGCCGATTTGGACTAGATTCGAAGGAGGTACGTCGAAAGGGGGGGAGCGGAGCGAAGATCAGGCTATCCTGTATCTCCTCACGCCGTCGGTGGATGTCCCACAAGGTGGGAACGGAATGAACAGAAGCTCTTTGGACAAACTTCGCGTCAACTCGTGGCAAATCGATCAGCTGGATAGCTTTCCCAGGCAACCCATCAACGAGACGGCGCAGACATTTAGGTTCCTACGTTCAGAGGAAATGGAATGAATTAGGAGGGGAGACTAGAACCTATCTCAAAATTGCCTCAGGAGCATGGTGATGCAGGCAAGCTGGA
>CAZPNQ010000126.1:0-10650 GCA_964587955.1 uncultured Nitrospira sp. | reverse complement strand
CCCGTGCTTCGCTGCCGATGCGATTGCACGTCACGGCAAACACCCGATTCTCGAGGCACCGGACCGGCATGGAGTCCGGGCAGTTCGGCAAGACCAGGTTGGAAGGATGGCAAATAATGTCGGCCCCTCGCATCGCTAAGGTCCGCGCGGCCTCCGGATAGTACCAATCGAAGCAAATCATGATACCGATCTTCGCGAACCCGATATCCCAGACAAGAAATCCTGAGTCACCCGGAGTGAAGCATTGCGTCTCCTCATAAAAGAGATGTGTCTTCCGATAACACCCTAAAAAACCGGACGGCCCCACAACCACGGCGGAGTTGTAGCAGTAGGAGCCGCATCGTTCAGGAAGTCCTGCCACGAGATGCATCTTGCGGCGTTTCGCGATGTCGGTGAGACGACGTACCGTTGGGCCATCTGGAACCGGTTCAGCGAGCTGTTGCGCTTCCTCTTGCGAGAGGAACTGATAACCGGACGCGAACAATTCCGGCAACACGATGAGATCCGCATCTGCCTGTTCCAGCTTGTCCGTGACAAGATCGAGATTCTTTGCCACTTCGCCAAAGTGTGGATCGAATTGGTAAAACCCAACGCGCACCATATGCTCCCATCAAGACAAGAACGGGCAGGGATTCTATCCCTGCCCGTTCTTGGAAACATCAAGCGAGGCTCTGCTCGCGGCTGTCAACGCCGTTTACTTGACTTCAGCCAGATGCGTGGCCGCCCCCTCCGCATGTTCGGTGCACGCATCGGCATGCCCGGCTTTACCATGTTTAACCGCTTCCGTTAAGTGTTTCACACCTTCCGCCCCATGTGGGTTTTTCGCTGTCGCCTGCGCGTGTTTGAGCGCTTCACTCGCATGCTCAACACACGCATCGGCATGGCCCTCTTTCCCATGCGACACGGCAGCCTTCGCGTGTTCAACGGCTTCCGCCGCATGCTTGTCGGCGGCGAGCGCTGAACCGTTCAGCACCGGAACGCCAATCAACACGCCAAGTCCAAATACCAACATCGCACTACGAAGGATCCTTCTCATCATGGCTGCCTCCTTGATGGTTGAAGATTCGCAGTTGTAAGTAACGAATGTACGTGACGAATTCATGAATTTACCTTACACAGCACTTTCCAGAGAGTCAAGAAGGTTTGGCCGCTGAATCAAACCCGAGAATTTTCTGAAGCGCATGAAGATCTTTTTCAGCTGGACACGCGAAGTCCCGGCTCCATTCCCACCACGAGCCGGGGTAGTTACTGATCTTGGGGTAGTCGACGAGCTTCAGGAGGAAATAGAGCCAAGCCGATCGCACGCCGCCGGTGCAGTAGCAAATAACTTCCAGCTCGCTTCGTACCCCCTTCGCATCCAATATCTCCTTGATCACGGATAGATCCTTGACGGTCGCATCCTTGTTCAAGAAACCGTTCCATGCCACGTGTATGGCTGAGGGAATGTGACCGGACCGTGGAAGACCGGAGACCTCTTTCCCAAGATATTCTTCGATGCTGCGAGCATCCAAAATGGCCGTCTCTGGACTGGGTTCTCTGATGAGGCGCTTGAGGTCGTCCTTTAACCTGATCAGAGTCCGTACCGGTTGCGCCTTGAAATTTCCCGGTGTTGGAGAGACCGGCCCATGTTCGAACGGCCGCTTCTCGGCCGTCCATTTCACCCACCCACCGTCCAAAATACGCAGGCGCTGGTGGCCCAAATATTCCAACATCCAAAACATCCGCCCTTCATCACCCCAATTATCGAAGGGATTGGAATAGATCACCACGTCACTGTCTTGATTCATCCCGAGCCGACTCAGGGTCCGTTCAATCTGACCGAGATCGGGATTGAGTAATCCCTTCGGCACGGCGTTGGGATCACTGTACTCATGCCATGTTGAATGCACCGCTCCGGGGATATGTCCGCCGAATTCGTACGCCGACTTGCCGCGTACATCGATGACCACCAGATCAGGGCGGCCTAATTGCTGCTGTAGCGTTTCGGTATCGATCAACAATGGATGCTTCATAATAGTTTCCTTACTACCTGCACAGTGATTCAGTTAACAGAAATGGCCTCACAACCATATACCCAGGCTGATCGTTCTTCCATGTCTCATATGTCCAACAACGCCTTGATGTGAGCCTCAACAGAGGCCGCGAGTGCCCTGAGATTGTAGCCACCTTCCAGAGAAGAGAGAATACGGCCATTTGCATGACGTTTGGCGATGTCCGCGACAATGTTCGTCAGGTCCGTATATCCGGCTTCAGTGAGGCCCATACTCGCCAATGGATCGTCCTTGTGCGCATCGAATCCCGCTGAGATGATGACGAATTCCGGCTTGAAGTGATCGGCTACCGGCACGAGCGATTTGAGAAAGATAGCGTGGTACTCTTCATCACCCTCGCCTGCTTCCATCGGAATGTTGATCGTAAATCCTACTCCCGATCCCTTGCCATGTTCGGTCTCTCTGCCTGTGCCGGGATAGTGCGGATACTGATGCGTGCTAAAGAAAAGTACGGAAGGATCATCCTCGAAACTGTGCTGCGTGCCATTGCCGTGATGGACATCCCAGTCGACGATCAGCACTCTAGTGAGCCCGTATTTCTTTTGGACATAGCGCGCGGCGATGGCAACATTATTAAACAGACAGAAACCCATCGCACGTCCGGCTTCGGCATGGTGTCCAGGAGGCCGGACGGCACAGAACACGTGATCCACCTGCCGGGCCATGATGGCATCGACCGCCGCCAATGCTCCTCCTGCCGCCAAGTGCGCGGCATTCAATGAACCGGGCGACATCGCGGTATCCGCATCGAGCGAGACGCGGCCGCTCGTGGGCGCATGCTGGTTCAACGCTGACACATAGCTCGATGAATGGATCTGCGTGATCCATTCGTCCTCAGCTCGACGCGGCAGGATTTTGATCAACTGATTCATCGTGCCGCTCTGTTCCAGCTGTTGTACGATCGTACGTAGCCGGTTGGGAGACTCCGGATGTCCGGGTCCCATGTCATGTTCGAGATAGGCAGGATGATAGACGAGACCGGTTTTTCCCATGTCAATGACCGTGAAGCGTCGTTCGTTTGAGGAGAAGAACCTATGCTATCTGCTCTTTCTCCAACGAGATACGTTTCACGAGATACGAACGACACGTTCAGATTATCATGCAGAAAACGCGATAGACAATGTGTCACCGCGCTGCTATCGTCTGCTATCACGATAGGAGTACCCCATGCCGAACCCTCGAATTGAACCGTTGAAGAAAGTCCTTGCCATAGATCCGACCGACGACGTCGCCTGGTTCGGATTAGGGAAAGCCTATATGGACGATGGGAACTTTGAAGAAGCCGTCAACTCCTTACGCCAGTGCGTGACCGTTAAACCAACCTATTCGGCAGCTTATCTCGCACTGGCTCAGTCACTCCAAAAACTGGGACGTCTGGATGAGTGTCGAGCCGTCTGTGCCACAGGCATCGACATCTCAACAAAAAACGGCGACGCCATGGTCACAAAGAACCTCGAAGCCCTGAAGCTTTCACTGCCGTCATGAAATCCAGCCCCGCCTCCGCTTCTCCTTTTCCCCTTCCTTCTTGGACCATCCGTGCTGCGCGCCAGCAAAAGCACATTATCTCGGCTGGCGATCGCATGAAGTTCGTCCTCCGACTCGCGTTGACCAATGTCACCGCGAAGACTGGCGGACCTTTCGGTGCGGCTGTGTTTGAAACTCGGACTGGACGACTCATCGCCGTCGGGGTAAACGTCGTCGAGCCCACCAACTGTTCACTCGCCCACGCCGAAGTGGTGGCGCTCGCGAATGCACACCGAGTCCTGAAGCATTTTGACCTTGGGGCGGACGGTATGCCGACGCTCGAAGTGGTGACGAGTTGTGAACCGTGCGCCATGTGCTATGGAGGGATTATTTGGTCCGGGGTTCGCAACCTCGTCTGTAGTGCGCGAGCGTCCGATGCAACTGCGATCGGGTTTGACGAAGCTCCCAAACCAAAAAACTGGGTGGCGACGCTGAAACGTCGAGGGATTTCCGTGGTTCGGGACCTTTACCGACCGGAAGCTATCGCGATCTTTCATCGTTATCAGCAAACCGGAGGTCGAGTGTACAATGCCCGCAAAGGCGCGGGAACGACCACATCATGATCCGCTAATATCGTCCTAAATCGTAATCTCGACAATCATCCGCAACCACGCCAGTACATAGAGGGGCTTGCCGACACTCTGCTTGTGCCGAAGCACCACATTTATCCCGAAAGCCGAACAGCCTCCCGCTGTCTGCCCGGGCAGCCAAATGTGAAGCATCTTAACGGGCGTTTAGAAAGGTGGCACCGGTGAGTAGAACGTAACCGGTATTGTAGAAGGCGTGCAGAGCGATGGAGGGATACACGGATTCAAAGCGATCCCGTACGAAACCGAAACACAGGGAAGGAACGAATACGAGCAAGGACCACGAGATCGAATGGCTGGCCAGATGGGCCAATGAGAACGAAAGAGAGGTGAGGAGGTTGGCGAGCGATAGACCGACCCATGTCTTTTGTCTCGCCATGGATTGCATACAATATCCTTGGATGATGCCGCGGAACAGCAATTCCTCGAACAGCGGTTGCCAGAGGGCGACCGAGAGGAAAGCTAGTGACCATATGGCCTGCCAAGACAGCGGTTGAACCTCAAAGAGCCTGATCATGGAAAGCCAGACCAGCGGGCCGAAAGCGAACAACAAGAGAACTACCGGATCCCGATGAAAGGGACGATGATATTGGAGGCCCAGTAACGCCATGACCTGCGTTGAGCGGCGTAGCAGAGAGAATTTATGGGAAGAAATGCCTTGAACACCGACCAGTGAGTCAAGGCCCAGCCGTGAATGTACTCCCCGCGTTTCGAAACGCAGGCTCATCGTCTTGCCCTCCACAATATGATGACTAGAGACATGAATAACATGACCGGCAGCAACATGTCTCCAGTTGCACCAGGGGCCATAGTACAGCCTCCTCCCGCGCTATCGTTTGGAACTGGCTGAGGTGGCGCGATGTTAAAGGTTGCGGTGACAGTCGCATTTTGGGTAAGTGAGCAGAGGCCGGTTCCACTACAATCTCCACTCCATCCCGCGAAGACGGACCCGGGATCGGGTGCGGCAGAGAGGTTGACAGTGCGACCTTCAGGAAACCTTCCATTGCATGTCGCACCACAATTAATTCCGGAAGAATTGGACGTAACTGTACCGATGCCGGAGCCTGTCTTGTTGACGGTGACGGTGAAATTTGCCACGACGCTGGCCAATGCGGCTCGGGCATTGATACGTCCACCTGTCGATACTTTTCCACTCAAGGAGGACTTTCGATCCACGGTATTCAGAATGGCGTTTCTGAGTTGAGATACCGTGAGATTGGGGTTCACCGAGAGCAACAGGCCGGCGAGTCCTGCTACATGCGGAGTAGCCATCGAGGTGCCCTGGAAAAATTGGAGATCCGTGGCAACAGGAGTGCCAGACGTACATCGTACCTGGACATCATCAGCGTACATCCCGTCTGAGGTCACAGAAGAATCGGTAATCATGTTGAGGTTGAATCTCGCAGCGATCGTTCCGTCTGGGATATCTATCGGTACCACTGAAACAAACTGTCCCAATGTACTGGCGACAGGGTTTCCCGTCTTGGGATCAATAAATGGTATTCCACCTCCGGATTTCCAGGTGTTCCCTCCGTTTCCAGAAAAGGTCAGTTCAACGCGGTCTACAAACCTGCCAGTGGATGGATCAAACGAAGCCTCAAAATCGTATCGCACCCTTCCAGTAAGCCGACAGCCGCGATGGTTTGTCGTGTTGAACACTGGCGATAGCACACTATTGTTTGTATTGTTTGCATAGTTGCCAGCCGGACTGTCCGTTAGACTGCTCGGGGGGCTGGATGAGGCCGTACCTGTAACCGCCCAAGTGTTATTCGTCCCACTGGTGCTCCATCCCGGAGGGAGAAGTGAGCTGGTATCAAATGCTTCATTGAGGATGGGCGCTGTCGTATTCGCCGTTGGTCGAGCGCTGAAAATACTGACGCCAGGGGCTGCCACCTGCACGGCGTTGTCTCCAAAATTCGAGAAATTTGCCAACCGGTCATTCGAATCGGTCGCCGCCACCGAAATGACATTGGGCAGTGCCGCCTTCTGTTGGCCCTGGCAGATACTAGCCTCGCTGAAGCTGGAAGGAAAATGCGGGGTACTCTCGTTACTGGTCCCATCATTGCCCGCTGCCGCCACAAACAGCACACCGGCGGAATTAGCGTCATTGATGGCATTATATTGCGTTAAACTGCAGCCTCTGCTTCCGAAGCTCGCATTGATGACTTTTGCCCCATTTGCCACCGCATACTTGATTGCGGCATCCAGGTCAGCAATGCTTCCAAACCCGCTTGCCGCAAGAAAACGCAAGGGCATGATCTTCGCTTCCCACATGACCCCAGTGATCCCGCTCCCATTGTTCCCTTTTGCCGCAATCGTCCCGGCCACGTGGGTGCCATGTTCATTCACATCCATTGGGTCATTATCCCCCGTGACGAAGTCCCAGCCACGCACATCGTCGACAAACCCATTGTTGTCATCATCGATCCCATTATTCGGTATCTCTCTCGGATTGGTCCACATGTTGGGGGCGAGATCCGGATGATCGTAGGCCACGCCAGAATCAATGACAGCGATGACCACGTTGGGACTGCCTTTCGTAAGGTCCCATGCTTCGGGGGCATCGATATCGGCATCCACTGCGCCAGGCGTCCCGTTGACGGTCTGGCCGGTATTGTGAAGGCCCCAGAGGTTAAGAAAGCTTACATCATTCGGGATGGCATCGACGTAGACGAGATAGTTCGGCTCGACATACTCCACGGCAGCACTTCTCTGATAATGCGAGACCGCTTGCTCGACGGTCATGGCTGGGGGTATTTTCATCTGGTGGACATCACTCATGGGAAGTGATCGGATTTCTGCCGCGCCCAAATCGCTATGAAGTGACCGGATTGTGTTGACTGATGCCTCAGCTCGAAACTTGACCAAGATCTCGCCGGGCACATAGGCAGGGGACTTTGGCTGCTGACCATTTGATAGAGCCGTAGCCGGCATCTTTTGTGAATCGGCGGTGCGCCCATTTCCTGTAGCCATTAATCCGATCGATGCCACGATTAGCAGGACCAGGCTTGTCCTGGGACATCGTTTGATCCACATGAATAGTTTAATGATACGACTGAATGTAGTTGGGCTCTGCATACTCGATCTCCCGATATGAAGAAAGTTGGCTGATTACAGATTCAACGGATCGATCGTCCAAAATTCTGACGTGATAGAGGCGTCCACGTTGCATTTCAGCGATCACATCGACTCGGTTCTCCTTCAGGATGAAGACAATCCTTTCCTGTGAAATCCCATCCTTGAACTTGACCAATAGTTCAGAGGGAACGAATCGTGGCGCTTGAGATCGCAGGGAGGGCTCAAAGGCATGTGTTGCCGTCGCATTCCGGCTCGTTGTGTCACAGGATGTCAAGAGCCAAACCGCCGACACCCACATCATGATTATGAAAAACTGTGTCAGCCGCTGGGATGGAGCGGGCAAGCAAGTCATCGTATCTCTGCTTCAGGCGGATCTATTACACTGGACAATCTAATTAGGAGACTACATCTAGTTGAACGAGAATGAATTCCTCCATCCCTCTTATGAGGGGAAAACGCTGGCATTCCAAATGTCACTTATCGACGCGAATGTTTATGATCAGAGATTATTTTTCGACCTAGAATTCGGACAATCTAGCGTGCTCTGGCAGACGCGTTATCCTCCAACTTATACAAGTAGTGTCACGTAATCCACCATCGCCGCCGCTTCAAGAGCACTTCTCTAGTCATAAAGCCTTGGTGCGTAGCACGGGTCTGCACCCACGTCCCATTGAGCGTCGTATGGAACGAGATCCGTCGACGCAATAGTGCGGACGGCTCTCATATCACAAACACCATGAGGCGGATGAGGAGGTTTATCAACAACCTGCTAGAGAGTTTGTCTGATTGAAGCGTCGTGAGATTCGGAGAGAGGAGATGAAGCGCTAGGGTTCTGAATCAACATGCGCACGCGAGGTTTGGTGCGCTGATGTTTCGTCCGTTCAATAATCTCGACATTGGCCAGCCTCAACGCCGCTCGGGAGGGAAGCGGTTCGACGTCCCACAGTGAGATCAACACGGCGCTGAGATGTCGAAGTTTCGTCAGGTCGACCGTTATGGAACCAGCCAAAGTTTTCACGTCTACTCGAATCTTCTCATGCCTGCCTTGACGGCATCCCAGCAGATCCGCGCGCGGAATTGAAATACTCAGGATGACTGGGTCACAATAGTCGGAAAGCTGCTTCGCTTTTTGTTTGATGCGCGCCAGGATCCGGTGAGTCAGGATCACGCCACGATCGGTTTCCTCTCCTCTGGGTTCCTCGTCTGTCATGATTCCACGCACAGGCAGCCGTCGTCGTTCCGCGGAACCTACCATCGCCGTCACCTCGGCAAAGAACCGTTCCGATCCAAGACAGCATTCCAAATCGGCCGTTCTGGCTTGCGACTCGGGTAGGAGTGTGACTCGGAGTCCGGCCTGAATCAGCTGAGTGGCCAGTTCCAGTTCGGCCAATGCAGATTCCTGGACACCGGGATCATGGTGGGCCAAGCGATGAAGAAGCCGTCCGAGTCGAAGATGACTTGAATGATCGACACAATGCCGACGCAGGAGACTCCAATAGTCTGTGAGGGGCCGTGAAAGCTCTGGCTGCAAATGACGATTCCCAGCGACCGCACCGACACCAGGGGCGTCGTGCCAGCGGGAATGGACCCTCATGGTGCGTCGTGGCCGCCAGCGTGCCATCACTCTTCCCGTTCCAACTCATGAAGCGTCACCCCACGACAACCAAAGTCGTTTACGGAACGGGCTCGGCGCCTTCGTCGCCATCCGATGACTCGCCCAAGACTTCCGGTTGTCGAGCGACACATTCATCGTACATCTCATCCAGCCATCGACCGGCACAGCCCAGGACTTCCCGCACCAATGGTTCCGGCTGACCGGTTCGTTTGATCGTCCACTGTGAAACATATTCGAGAAGCGCTTCCCGCTCGAAGGGTCTGGTCGAATGCGCGGCTAGAGCAGCCAGTTCTCCAAGACCTGTATGAAGAATGTCTGACACCGTGTCACGCGCATACGAGGTGCTTGCGGTCACATATTGAACAACGCGATGGAGTTCGTGGTCCTTCATGTCGCAGTCCGTTGGAACAATCTTTACATCCCGAAGGCCGACTGTCAACGCACTTGAGTTCTCTTTTGTTCTGATGATTTTCTTCAATCGAAGCACAGCCGGATGATAAGATGCCACCTCCTTACCGTTTGACAGCTGGATAAAGGAGATTCGGTATGATTGCGAAACGTCCAGTTAAGCATAAGACTCCGTCGCTTTTGGTATCTGACCGATGGGATCTCACCCACCTCGTCAAGAATCCCGTGGGCCACTTGGAACGGCATTTGGAAGCACTTGATGCACAAGTCATACAGGTTGAATCGGCTCGGCCTCGGCTCCAGGCAACGATGGCAAGCTCTGATTTCCGCTCGATCTTGATGCTCACCGAATCGATCGCGAACGGTTCTGCTCGGCTTGGCGCGTTCGCCTACCTCTGGTTTTCAGAAGACACCACAAATACGAAGGCGCGCTCGTTCAAGTCGCAAGTGGAGAAGCGGCTCACCGCTGTAAGCAATCGCCTGCTCTTTCTTGATCTGTGGTGGCAGGGGGTAGACAACGAGAATGCAGCAAGGCTGATGGCCGATGCAGGCGATCTTCGGTACTACCTTGAAACGATTAGACGTTACGCGCCTCACACACTTTCGGAATTGGAAGAGAAGATCATCAATGTCAAGAATGTGACAGGCCGGAGTGCCGTCAACACGATCTATGATGTCCTGACTAACGGACTGACATTCACGATGAAGATCGGCGGGAAAGCACGCACCATGAACCGTGAAGAACTCATGAGCCACGTGCGAAGCCCCAAGGCATCCATCCGCCAGACGGCTTATAGAGAACTCTACCGCGTATTCTCAGCTCAACGGGACCTGCTCGGAGAGATGTATCGGACGCTCGTGAACGACTGGAAAGCTGAAAACGTCGAACTTCGGGGATTTGCTTCTCCTATCGCAACTCGCAACCTCGGCAATGATGTACCAGACCAAGCCGTCGATGTGCTGTTGGCGACCTGCGGAAAAAACGCCGAGATCTTTCAGAACTACTTCAAACTGAAGGCAAAGATTTGCAAAATCTCCCCCATGAATCGGTATCACATCTATGCCCCCCACCGGGCAGACACCAAGAAATATAGATATGCCGACGCAGTCAAGATGGTGCTGGGCGCCTATCGAGGATTTTCTCCAGGGCTTGCAGATCTTGCCGAACAGGTCTTGAGCGAACACCACGTCGATGGGCCGACACATCCTGGCAAACTGGGTGGTGCGTATTGCTACAGCATAGCGCCTGGCCTCACCCCCTATGTCATGTTGAACTTCACCGGAGAAGCCCGAGATATCGCCACCATGGCTCATGAACTCGGACATGCCGTCCATGGAATGATGGCAAAAGACCATTCGATCTTTACCTTCCATTCAACCCTTCCAT
>CAZPNQ010000125.1:0-10730 GCA_964587955.1 uncultured Nitrospira sp. | reverse complement strand
TACATCAAGGCCGGAGACATCTTTCAGTGTGTCTTGTCGCAACGATGGGAAACGAATCTTCAGGCTCCTCCGTTTCAACTGTATAGGGCCTTGCGCCTCGTCAATCCGTCTCCGTACATGTATTACCTCCGGATTGCAGGGGTTGAACTTGTCGGCTCGTCTCCAGAAATCCTTGTGCGGTGTGAGGACGGACTTGTCTCCGTACGTCCGATTGCGGGAACGAGACGGCGTGGCGCGACGATCGATGAGGACGTGGAATTGGAGCGCCGTCTTCTTGCCGATGCTAAAGAACGGGCCGAGCATATCATGCTGGTGGACCTCGGACGAAACGATGTCGGTCGTGTGGCGGATCGGGGATCCGTCCATGTTGAATCGTTGATGAATGTCGAACGGTACTCTCACGTCATGCATATGGTCTCCAACGTCACGGGCAAGCTGTGTCCGGACAAGACCGTGTATGATGTGCTGAAGGCGTGTTTTCCAGCCGGGACCGTGTCCGGTGCTCCGAAGATCAGAGCGATGGAGATCATCGAGGAACTTGAGCCGACCAGACGCGGGCCCTATGCCGGCGCCGTCGGCTACATCAGTTTTTCCGGTAATATGGACATGTGCATCAATATCCGCACCGTTGTCGTCTCCCGCCATCGCGCATTCATCCAGGCCGGCGCCGGCATTGTGGCTGACTCTAAGCCCGAACATGAGTATGAAGAAACGTGTAATAAGGCTCGTGCCATGATGAAAGCGATTGAACTGGCGGAACAGGGATTGGAATAGAAGAGCGTATGGCGAATGGCATACGGCCAATAGCAAGAGAGCGCCCTGTCGTTTCTTCCGCTTGTGCCATCAGCTATCAGCTATAAGCTCCTACTGCGATTATGCTGCTTGTCATCGATAACTACGACTCCTTCACCTACAACCTCGTCCAGTATTTCGGAGAATTGGGTGAGGAGGTGCAAGTCTCTCGAAACGATAAGATGACGCTTGATCAGATTGAAGAGCTGCATCCGAGCCGCCTTGTGATTTCACCCGGACCATGCACACCAAGGGAAGCCGGTATTTCGGTCGAAGCGATCCGTCGGGTTGGAGGGAAGCTGCCCATCCTCGGTGTCTGTTTGGGGCATCAGTCGATGGCCGTCGCGTACGGCGGGGAGGTCGTTCGCGCTCCCCGATTGATGCATGGGAAGACGTCGCAGATCAAGCACGACGGCAAGACCATCTTTCAATCGTTACCCAATCCGTTTGAAGCGACGCGCTATCATTCTCTCATCGTAAATCGGGCCAATCTTCCCGATTGTTGTGAGATTTCCGCCGAGACCGCCGAGGGCGAGATCATGGGACTTCGCCATAAAACACTCGGTGTCGAAGGGGTTCAATTCCATCCGGAATCGATTCTAACGACCGCCGGAAAAGATCTGCTCCGAAACTTCTTGAAACTCTAGCCGGCTCCTGCACTGTGTAACCATGATCAAAGACGCGCTTGCCAAATTGGCTGACCGAACCGATCTTTCCGCACATGAGGCCGAGACAGTCATGCTGGAGATCATGGATGGATCCGCGACTTCGGCTCAGATGGCGGCCTATCTGATGGGGCTCAGGCAAAAAGGTGAAACAGTCGCTGAAGTCGTCGGTTCGGTCAACGCCATGCGGTCACGAGCGACCCGTATCCGGGTCGGCTCGCCGATCGTTGTGGATACCTGCGGAACAGGCGGGGATGGGGCCGATACGTTCAATATCTCCACGACCTCGGCATTCGTGGTCGCAGGAGCCGGTATTACGGTGGCCAAACATGGGAATCGCTCCGTGTCCTCCAGATCCGGCAGCGCGGATGTGCTGAACCTGCTCGGGGTGAAGATCGACCTCGATCCGAGCCACGTGGCCGATTGCATCGACGAAGTCGGCATCGGGTTCTTGTTTGCGCCCCTCTATCACGGCGCGATGAAACATTGTGCCGGGGTTCGGCACGAGATGGGAATCCGGACGATCCTGAATGTCCTTGGCCCGTTGGCGAATCCGGCGGGTGCCACGCACCAAGTGCTTGGAGTCTATGATGCGAAGTGGACGGATATTCTGGGGCGCGTTCTCCTGGAATTAGGATCGCAACATTGCTTCGTGGTTCACGGCCTGGACGGCCTGGATGAGATCACATTGTCGGACCGGACGAAAGTGTCCGAGGGGAAGGGTGGAGTGGTATCGAGTTATTTCATCTCGCCGGAGGAATTCGAGATCCGGCGTACGGCGCACAAAGAACTCGTCGGCGGCTCGCCGGAGGAAAACGCGCGGATAACGAAAGAAATTCTGCAGGGGAGGAAGGGCCCGAGACGGGACATCGTATGTTTGAATGCCGCACCTGCGATGGTCGTCGGGCAAAAAGCGAAAACACTTCAGGACGGATTCCGCCTTGCACAACAAACGATCGATTCCGGGGCCGCAGCAGAGAAGCTGGATGGACTTATTGCGTTTACCAAAAAAGCGTCTAAGCAGGCATGATTGATTCATGATTCTCGATCGCATCCTCGAGCACAAGCGAGCTGAACTCAGGCACAAACAGAGCCGTTCCTATTTGGCCGACCTCAAGGCAGCAATCCGTGATGCCCCGCCGACTCTTGGATTTGCCGTCACCCTGGATGCGACCAGACCTCCTACCAGCCCGGCTTTGATCGCAGAAATCAAGAAAGCATCGCCAAGTCTGGGGATTCTGCGGGAAGAGTTTTCTGAAAAGTTCGATTATCTTGGCCTGGCCCGCACGTACCATGAGCATGGGGCATCGGCCGTTTCCGTCCTGACCGACCAGGAATTTTTTCAAGGCGATCTTCGGTACCTTGAAGAGATCAAACGCACATTTCCGATCCCGGCGCTCAATAAGGAATTCATGGTCGGCGACGTGCAGTTCTATGAAGCGCGTGCCCACGGTGCCGATGCCGTGTTATTGATTGTGGCGGCGTTGGAGCGGCGGCAGCTGATGGATTTCCACGCGTTGGCCACCGAGCTTGGGATGGATAGCTTGTTCGAGACCCATCACGAGAGAGAGTTGGATACCGTTCTGGAATGGATCCCGACGGCGAGAATGATCGGGATCAACAATCGAGATTTGAAGACGTTCACGACAGACCTCAATGTGACTTTCCGATTGGCAAAAAGAATCCCTTCCGACAAGCTGATCATCAGTGAAAGCGGGATTCACGATCGCAATGCCGTGACAAGGCTGACCGAGGCCGGCGTTCACGCCATGTTGATCGGAGAGTCGCTCATTCGCGCCGAGCACACCGGGGATAAAGTTCGAGAATTGCTCGGTCTCTCATCGCGCCATACTCAAGCTCAGTAGAGCATCGTCATGAAAATAAAAATCTGCGGGATCACCAACACAGAGGATGCAAAAGTCGCGGTGGCTGCGGGGGCAGATGCATTGGGTTTTGTCATGTACCGCAACAGCCCACGCTGGGTAGAGCCGGCAGTCGCGAAATCTATCATCGTTGGGCTTCCCCCATTTGTGTTGCCGGTTGGCGTGTTCGTCAACGAAGAAGCCGAGAGGGTTCGAACACTCATGGATGAGTGTGGTTTTGCATTGGCCCAGCTTCATGGAGATGAATCTGCAGTGTATTGCCAGAACCTTGGCCGCCCGATTCTTAAGGCCATTCGGTTGAAGGATCGGCGTACATTTCTCCAATTGGCAGAATTCCAAGGACGTGCGAACGTGCGCGGGATTCTCATCGATGCATTTTCTGACCAGGCATATGGTGGGACGGGACAGACAGTCGATTGGACGTTAGCCGAGGAAGCGGCACGCTCTACCGCCATCATCTTGGCGGGCGGGTTGAACCCCGCAAACGTGACCGGTGCCATCCAGAAGGTGCGGCCGTATGGAGTTGATGTCAGTAGTGGAGTGGAAAAGAGCGCGGGCAAGAAGGATCCGGACAAGATAAAGGCATTCATTGAAGCGGCGAGGCTTGTACCAGTCTAATCGCCATGGCTATACTCGCGAAAATCCGCTACGGAAGGGGTTGATCAGATGCCCATGCTCCCAGACAGCCACGGCCGGTTCGGTTCCTATGGTGGCCGGTATGTACCTGAAACTCTGATGCCGGCGCTTTTGGAGCTGGAAGAGGAGTATGCCAAAGCGAAGAAGGACCGCCGATTCCAGGCGAATCTTGCGTACTACCTCAAACAATATGTCGGGCGGCCAACGAGTCTGTATCGTGCCGATCGGCTGACCAAGAAACTGAGTGGCGCCAAGATTTATTTGAAGCGCGAAGACCTCTGCCATACCGGTGCGCATAAGATCAACAATGCCATCGGCCAAGTCCTCCTGGCCTTGCGAATGAAGAAACGGCGCATCATTGCCGAAACCGGCGCCGGCCAGCACGGTGTGGCAACTGCCACGGCGGCCGCCATGTTTGGGCTGCAATGCGAGATCTACATGGGCACGGAGGACATGCAACGGCAGGCGCTGAATGTCTTCCGCATGCGTTTGTTGGGTGCAACGGTGACCGGCGTCGATGCCGGCAGCCGTACCCTCAAAGATGCCATCAGCGAGGCGATGCGAGATTGGACGACTAACGTGCAAACCACACACTATGTGTTGGGGTCGGTCCTGGGGGCACATCCGTATCCGATGATGATCCGCGATTTTCAGGCGATTATCGGGCAAGAAGCTCGAAAGCAGATTCTTTCGGCGGAAAAACGGTTGCCGAATTATCTCGTGGCTTGTGTGGGTGGAGGAAGCAACTCAATCGGTCTTTTTCACGCTTTTCTCCGCGACCCCAAGGTCAAGATGATCGGCGTGGAAGCCGGTGGCCTTGGGATCGCGAGTGGAAACCATGCGGCACGGTTTTCGGGCGGGAAGCCGGGAGTGTTACAAGGCACCATGACGTACCTGCTTCAGGACGAAAATGGTCAAATTAATTTGACCCATTCGGTATCGGCCGGTCTCGATTATGCGGCTGTCGGACCGGAGCATAGTCTGTACCATGATCAGGGCCGTATCGAATATACCTATGCCACGGACGCCGAGGCCCTCGCGGCCTTCGACCTTCTCGCGCGTGAGGAAGGTATCGTTCCCGCGCTCGAAAGTGCTCATGCCATCGCCCAGGTCGTCAAGCTGGCACCTACTCTGAAGAAGTCACAACTCATCATCGCCAACCTTTCCGGCCGTGGAGACAAGGATGTGCAGCAAATCGCGAAAATGCGAGGCGTGACATTATGATGAGCAGTCGACTGGAAACCACGTTCAATGGTTTGCGTGAGAAGGGACAGAAAGCGCTGATTGCCTACCTGATGGCGGGCGATCCCGGGTTGACTGAAACAGAACAACTGGTCTTGGCATTGGAACAGGCCGGCGCCGATATCATCGAGCTGGGCGTACCCTTTTCCGATCCAATTGCGGACGGACCGGTGATACAGCAGGCTGCGGAGCGCGCATTGCGGAGCGGCACAACTCTTCGGCAAATCCTGGCCTCTGTGACATCGCTCAGGCAGCGCACCAATATCCCGATCATCCTGATGCTGTACTACAATTCCATTCACGCGATGGGTTGCGAGCAATTTTGCCGGGCTGCGAAAGCCGCCGGGGTGGATGGGCTGATCGTACCCGATATGCCGCCTGATGAATCGAAGCCGCTCAAGGCTCCGGCAGACGCCGCCGGATTGTCGCTTATCTTCCTGCTTGCGCCGACCAGCACGACCAATCGGCGAAAACTTGTGGCGAAAGAGTCGCACGGATTCGTCTACTATGTCTCGTTGACGGGTATTACAGGCGCGAAGCTCACCAACGCTGAAGACATCCAACACAATATCGGAAAATTGCGAAAGGTATCCGCCGCTCCTGTCGCCGTCGGATTCGGCGTGGCGACTCCGGAAGATGCTGCGCGAGTGTCGAAGATGGCGGATGGAGTGATCGTCGGCAGCACCATCGTCAAGCGCATCGCGTCCCACCAACAGGATCCCGCCATGATTGGACACGTTGCTGAGTTCGTCCGTTCGCTCAAAGCCGCGATGGCGCCGGCTTAGCTAGTCACCTGCCACACATGCCCTAGTGATAGTCATGGACGTGACCGCGCACGATTATCGAAGGCAATGATGAGACGCAAAGACATTCATCAGGCAAAAACACGAGTGACCGTGTCGGTGGGAGAATCAGTTCGAATTATCCGTGAACTTCAAGGGGTCACGCAGAGCGAGTTAGCTCGACGGACGAAGATTCCTCAGTCCACCATCTCAGCCATTGAAACTGATACCATCAATTTGGGCGTCGAGCGGGCCAAGACCCTGGCGCGTATCCTGCAGTGCCACCCCGCCGTCCTGGTATTTCCAGGCTGGGACGTGACCAAAAAGTCCGCTGCCTAGTTCGACGCTGTACTGTTCGGCCTCAGCCTGTTATTCACGAACACTGCTCTCTTCACGAGGCAAGGGACACCATCATGTGCATATGATGGAGGGGGTGATTGTCGGCAGTGTCATCGTGAAACGCACCGGGTCTCACCAACAGGATCACGCCATGGTCGGACACGTTGCCGAGTTCGTGCGATCACTCAAAGCTGCAATGCTACCGGCCTAAATAGCAGTTCGGCCACATCAAGAGGGCACAGAGATCAGAATCTTCGCTGTCCAAAGCAAAGATTCATTCCCCTCAGAGTCGACGTTATTCGACATCCATCGCCATAGGAACGGTACATTCCTTTTGGCACGGATGAAGGGAGATCACATGCCTTGGGAGTCCATCGTGATGTTGCATCTGGCGACAAAAGAAAACTTTTTAGTGTGTCCTCAGTACAATATTTCATGGGATAAGCAGACCAAGACACGGACGACGAGGAAGGAGTCGACGCGATAAGTGCTTGCTTGAGTCGAGAGACTTTAGCCGAATAGGCACGCCGGCTTAGAGAAACGAATTGGCAGACCGATCTACCTGATTATTGAGAGCGATGAACGCTCAGCAGTTTCACGGGGAGTCCCAGCGCTCGCGCTTCCGAGGCCAATCGCTTGTCTGCTGTCAGTGTTGATGCCTCGGCTGACTCGGCGACAGCGAGATGCACTGCATCCAATGTTCGGAGAGTCCCTTGTAGTTGACCGAGCCATGCTCGTGCTATGCGATAGTCGCCTGGCCGCACTGGTATGACACGGTAATACCCTTCTTCCACATGGACATCAATCTTAGTAAGGATGCGGGTGCCTTCTTCTCGGGTCAGGGTCTGCTCCCGTATCTTGCGTGAAATGGCGGAGGTCAGTTCGACGAGTGTCAAGTCACTGATCATGGGAGACGAGAGCCGCCGCAAGGTTCGTTCCGCCAGGATGCTGAGTGGTTCAGGACAATAATAGGCAGCCAGCACGCTGGTATCGACGTATGTGGTCACGCGCGGTCTTCCGCACGCGCTTCCTGAACCAAGGTGCTCAATGGACGACCTTTAGTCCTGATAGTATGGCGAAGGGTTGCCAGTGACGGGAGGCGTTTTGGTCGTGTGTCAGGGGGAACCAATTTCGCAATGACGGCTCCCCGACGCGCAATGGCAATGGTTTCACCAGCCTCTACCCGATCAAGGAGGATCTTCAGCTGACGCCGCGTGTCTTTGACGTTGATAGGTCCCATGGTCTCCTCTTATGTACATCACAAATGTACATGGATAAAGAATCGTGGTCAAGGGCTATGAAGGGAAGCGCCAGGGGGCCCGTCGTGTTCTGTGCACCACCATGCCCTCGTTCTCCATAACGCTTGTGAATCATCAACGCGTCGAGAGGGCTAATCTTGGGCGGCACGCCGGCGAAGTTTACGAGTATGTGTTGGCTATGGTCGAAGGCCGGGTGAAAGGTTCTAAATTCTTGACTACCGCTTCGCTTGCGGAGGCATGTATTTGATCATCTCGTCGGCGAGTTCTTTGGCGATATCTTTCAGGCTGGGCTTGATGAACATGTAGCTGTTGGAACGTTCATGGCGCGCTTTCCAGACCGTTGTGCCGGTCGCGGCATCGATCAGTCGCAGGCTTAACCCGACGCGCCCGACGTTGTCTCCTTCCTTCCGCACGTATTCCCACGAATTCACCCGGACGACGAGGAAGGAATCGACATTGAGCGCTTTCCCGAGCTTGATGGCTGACTCTTTGTCGGATTGACCGGTCATCTCCAGGCGAGAGAAATAAAACACGAGCGAATCAAACGCCTCTTTCGAGCCCTGGAAGATATCGGTCACGTTCTCAGGCGAGACGACCCGTTCGATGTTTCCCTGACGGTTGAGTGCTCCAACTAGGACGTCTTGAATGTCTTCGCGAGCGCTGTCGTACTGGCTTGCCATCGGCGGCAACACAGCGATGCTCTGAGGTCGAAATACCCTGGCGCCTGGGCCTTCCCACACTTCCTGCAAGCCACCGCAGCCTCCGAGCAGTGCGACGATCGCCATCATGAATACCATATGGACGAATGATCGAGATTGCATGGGTTTAGTATACCATTAGAACGTGAATGAAATAGACGCGGAAACCAGGGCGCCCTTTTCCCGGAAGTCATACCCCCCCCCGGCATCTGCACGGAAGGAGAACCACCGCAGGCCTAACCCTGCGGTAGGAACGAAGGGGGTGGACGCATCCTGCATGTTTTTGAACGTGCCGATTCTGAACGACAGAAACTCGGACAAGATCGTTTGTTCGAGACCCAAGCTCAGGAGCTGACTTTTCACTCCCGGGACGAACGTCTTGTTGGAAGTCGCATCCACATCCGCCGTCAACGTCAGAGTGGAGTACGGATTGATTGCCAGGCCGGCACGAACCTGTGGTTCCAATTTCAATTCCCCGCCCTCTGCTGCATCGAACGTAGGTGTATTGATGTCCTTCGCAACGATCCCAAACCGGATCCACGAGGATGGCCGATAGATCGCTCCTATGTCAATTCCATAGGTCGTTGAAATGTTCGGTTTGCCGAAGTGATCGGTTGTGCTGACACCGCTCCCCCCTTGGAGATCGGTCGAACCACGGTACGCGGCGCCTTGGATCACCTTTGCGGTAATCCCGATTGAAAAGGTCTTGTCGGAAAAGGCATAGGCATAAGAGAAGGCCAACTGTCTGGCTTCGAGGCCACGAAGGGCCATCTGGCCCGCTACCGTTATCGATGTTCCCGGTCCGCCCGGTTGAGACGCCTGAACAGGTGTCGAGACGAATCCGCCACCGGTTGCGACATCAGACACATTGAATCCGAACGCATGTTCGCCAAGGTGTCCCTTCAGATAGAGCCCGGCGGACCCATTGACGGAAATTGTGGCACCTGATTGGTTCACACGATCGGCGATGGACTGAGCCCTTGCCAGATTGGTCGGAGATGTATCGCTGGTATTGAATTTTTCAAGGTCATTGAGTGCATCGCCCAAGCCGAGTCGATCGAATGCCATTCCTCCCCCCTGGACTCGAATATCTACGGTTTGGGTCATGGCCAAACCGGCGGGGTTCCAATAGGTAGCGAGCGCATTGGTTGTGACGGCGACGCCGGCTCCGCCCATACCCATGGCGCGAGGGCCTGCGATGACAAATTCGGCTGCCGATGCATGAGACGGCAATGCTGAGATGGCCAGCAACACGCCTAGGCGCAGCAGTGGGGAGCAACGCATCTCAAATCCTTGAGTGATGGACACCTTGGCGAGTCTAGAGAAGGAACGGTAGTTCGTCAAGAAAAGGCAACTGGTCTACACGACAGGTGGCGAATACTTGTCACCGGTTACGAAACACCGGAGTCGAATAGGGGCGAGAGGACGGCAATGAAGGGTATTCGGATCGATCAGACAATTTGGCCATCCTGCATGTGAATGATGCGGTCGGACTGGGCAGAAAGTTTGTCGTTGTGAGTGACGATCACGAAGGTGGTTCCACGCGTTTTGTTCAAGGTGCGCATCAGGCCGAACAGCCCTTCCCCACTGTGTGTGTCGAGATTCCCGGTTGGTTCATCGGCCAAAACCAAGTCAGGATTTTGCATCAACGCGCGTGCCATCGCAACGCGTTGCTGCTCACCGCCCGACAGTTCTCCGGGCTTGTGATGTAGGCGATGCCCCAATCCTACTTCCGTGAGGAGGGTTGTTGCGTCGGCATGGACGGAAGCGGGTTCTCGACGTTGTACCAATGCCGGCATGCAGGCATTTTCCAAGGCCGTAAATTCGGCAAGCAGGTGATGGAACTGAAACACAAATCCTATCCGCCGATTCCGGAATTCTGCCTGTTGTGTATCCGTCATCCGAAAGATATCGTGCCCATCGAACGTAACGGTACCGCCGGTCGGTTTGTCGAGGGTCCCGATAATATGGAGCAGGGTACTCTTGCCGGCTCCCGAAGCTCCCACGATCGCTACCAGCTCGCCTCGCTGAATCTCAAGATTGATCCCTTTGAGCACAGGCACTTCATAGGATCCCATCGAGAAAGATTTATGGAGGTTTGTGGCCTTAATCATGCTCAGGTGATTAGTTGTGAGGACTGAGGACTGTGACTTGGAATATTGGACGGAAATGACGACTCAGTTCTCGGCCCTCAATCCTCAATCCTAGAAATCTATTCATATCGCAACGCAGCGACCGGTTCCAGCTTCGCTGCCTGATTGGCCGGATAAACCGTCGCCAAAAAGCTGATGAGGATGGCGGACCCGGCTACGAGGAGCACATCTTCGGCCAGCACGTGAACCGGAATGGTCGAGATGTAGTACACCGACGGGTCGAATGTCCAAAACGTTTGAATCAGCCAGAGAAACGCATAGCCCAAGGGAATGCCGATGGC
>CAZPNQ010000124.1:0-10780 GCA_964587955.1 uncultured Nitrospira sp. | reverse complement strand
AGCGTTCATGAATAATGCGGGCTAAGAAAATGCGCTGAAGAAAGCCTGGGCTTTATGGATCGTTTCCTCATATTCCCGTGTCGGATCTGAATCGGCCACAATTCCCGCTCCGACCTGAAGATGGCCCACGTCGTTCCTCATAACGAGCGTGCGGATCAGGATATTGAAGTCGAGATCTCCGCTCCAGCTGAGATAGCCCATTGAGCCGGTGTATGGACCGCGGCGTATGGGCTCCAACTCCTCGATGATCTCCATGCAGCGGATTTTGGGTACGCCGGTAATCGTTCCACCAGGGAACATGGCTTTTAAGAGGTCGAAACCCGTCGTGTGATCCTTGAGAGTGCCGGCCACATGCGAGACTAGGTGGCTGACATGAGAGTATTGCTCAACGGTCATCAACTCATCCACATGGACACTGCCGAAACGGCAGACTCGACCAAGATCGTTCCGCTCAAGATCGACTAACATGACATGCTCCGCGCGCTCCTTTTCGCTAGCGAGTAGTTCCTCGATCAGCTGTCGATTGTCGAACGCGCTTCTTCCGCGTGGCCGGGTTCCCGCGATCGGTCTCGTATCGGCTCGGCGCCCTTCCAACCGAACGAGCCGTTCAGGTGAAGAACTGATGAGACGAACTGCATCGAACCGGAGTACCCCTGAGAAGGGTGACGGGTTCAATGCGCGCAAGCGACCATAGGCAGCCAGATCGGTTGGAAGGTGCTCCGGAGAACAGGTCACGGTGAAGCGGTGGGAGAGGTTGACTTGATAGATGTCACCGGCTGCGATGTAGTCCTGGCAGCGGCGTACGCTTTGACTGTACACGGCTTGTTCCTGCTCCGGTGAAAACGTAAGGCGACCGAGATTGCCCCGGTGCGAGTCAGTCGGGTCAGGCCTGGTCAATCTGGCCTCGAATTCAGCCAGTCGATCTCTTCCCTCGCGAAACAGCTTTTCCCTCGGCTCGCCCAAAAATCGTTCAAGTGGCGGACAGAACATGAGCACCAGGTGATTCAGCTCATGGTCGATGGCCGCGACAAGATCGAAAAATGCGAACTCGAGATCAGGGCCGGCAAGATCATTGGAAGCCAAGGACGGCAACCTCTCGAACTGGCGCGCGAGATCGTAGCTCAAATAGCCCACCGCGCCGCCGAAAAACGGCGGGACATCGGGAGGACGAACGATTCGTTGACGGATCAGGAGCTGGGCCAAACGTTGAAACGGAGATGTGCCTGACTCCGTATGCCCTTGGACCGATCGGTGCGCGAACTGGCCTGCCTTCCCTTGAAATGTTTGATAGGGATCGCTGGCAAAGTACGAATACCGGCCCATGGATCCATCACCGTTACCGCTCTCAAAGAGAAACGAAGGGTGCCGAGCTGAGGCGATTTTCGTGTACAGTTCAAATGGAGTTGCCAAAGGAGAGGGGCGTGTCAGGATGAGAGGCGAGGGAATGCCATGCAAAAATGGAATCGAGGAGGGTAAGGTTCTCGACATGGTCCGTACGTTCCACCCGCCTCCGAAGTCTTGGCCAAGGAGGCACACCTCGGCGAGGTGTTGCCAAAGAATCACTAGGAACCACGGCTGTCAATCCGTGGGGGCTTCACCACGAAGAGCGATCACTATACCGCAGCGATTTCTGCGCGCATAGACCTCTAACCGCTTGACATTCCAGGCAGGGTTTTGCTTAAATTGCAAACCCATCAGGTGCAGAGTTCTGCTCACGTGCTCTCGCCTTCCGTGGGATTTGGGATGCCCCCTCAACAAGATCCCTTATACGCGGGGCTCGGCCAGGCCGTTCGAATTGGAACGGAACTGCTGGCTGCGCTAATTGTCGGAGGTGGGCTTGGATGGGTTGTTGATACGTATCTTCTCGGAACAACTCCGTGGGGACTGGTCATCGGGTTGGTTTTCGGTTTGGCGGCTGGAATGAGGAATGCCTATCGATCCGCCCAGCGGTGGCAAACCCCGTCGGACAATGTGAATAAACAGGGATAGCTATGGAAGAAAGTCCGCTTCATCAATTCGAACTTCATAACTGGATTCCGATTTCGGTGGGTGGATTGGATGTTTCCATCAATAAGGCCGTGGTCTTCATGTGGATCGTCGTCGCCCTCGCGTCGGTGGTCATGGTGATGGCAGGGTCGTCCCGCAAGCTGGTGCCCGGTAAGTTACAGAGCCTGGCGGAGATGATGGTGGATTTCATTCGTAACATGATCATGGATACGATGGGAAAAGACGGCATGCGGTTTTTTCCGCTCGTCGCCACGCTTTTTGTGTTTATCCTTTTTTCGAACTATGTCGGATTGATTCCCGGCACCTACACGGTCACGAGTCAGATCATCGTGACGGCCGTCTTCTCCTGCCTGGTGTACGGGCTGAGCTTAGTCGTCGGATTCTATTTGCATGGAGCAAAGTTTCTGGGGATTCTCGTTCCGCCTGGCACACCCGGATGGCTGCTGCCACTGATGATCCCGATCGAAATCATCAGTCAATTGGCCCGGCCTATTTCGCTGGCTGTTCGGCTCTTCGCGAATATGACGGCAGGCCATGTGATGCTTGCGGTGCTGTTCAGCCTCACGATCGGGGGCGGATTGTTGATCGGATGGTTGCCCTTTGTATTTACGGTGGCGATATACGGACTGGAGTTTGGTATCGCATTCATTCAAGCCTATATTTTTACGATTCTGACCTGTGTCTACTTGGGAGACGCGTTTCATTTACATGGCCATGAGGAGCACGCGCATTAGCGCATGCGGGTTAGCCAAGGGAGGAGTAAGACATAATGGATTCAGCAGCAGCAGGGTTGATCGGTATGGGATGTGCCGCGGCGGGTTTTGCCGGGGCCGGCGTGGGGATCGGCTACATCTTCGGGAAGATGATCGAAGTGGTGGCGCGCCAGCCTGAAGCAGAAGCTCGTGTCACGAAGTATATGTGGATCGGATTTGCGTTGGTGGAAGCCATCGCGTTGTACGGCTTGGTCATCGCCTTCATCATTATGGGCTTCAGGAAATAGGAGAGAGGCTCAGGTCAAGGTTAAGGTTGAGAGATTCTTCGCTCAACCTGAGCCTCAGCCTCAGCCTGATAAAGACATATGCCACAGTTTGAACCTGACTTTTTTTCCTCGTTGATTTTCTGGGAGATCATCTCGTTCGGGATTCTCTTGTTCGTGCTCTACAAGTATGCATTTCCCGGTATCTTGAGCGCCTTGGAAGAGCGTGAAAAGAAAATTAAGGACAGCCTCGATCAAGCCGAGCAGCATCGATCCGAGGCCGAGCGACGACTCAAAGAATATGAAGCCAAGCTCGCTGCGGCGGGAAAAGAAACCGAAGCCATCCTCGCGGCGGCAAAAGAGCGTGCTCAACGCTTGCTCGATGAAAACGAACAACGGTTGACCGCCGAGGCAGAGCGCATCAAGGGTGATGCGACGCGCGAGATCGAGCAAGAGCGTCGTAAAGCGCTACAAGATATTCGAACGCAGACGACGGAACTTGCCCTTATGGTGGCTGAGAAAGTGGTTCAGCGAAGCCTGACAGAGGCTGATCAGAAAAAATTTGCAGACGAAGCGCTTGAAGCTCTTTCCAAGTCACATCCACGCTGACGTATCGTGATCTCCGGTGGAGTCAGCTCAGGGTGACTCCACCCGGACGATATCCTTCCAAATCCACCGTCACGAATTTGAACCCCAGCGCTTTCAGTCTCGCGCAGATCTTTGCGCGGCGGTCCGACTCCATGAGCCGAGGAAGTTCGTCCTGGGCCAGTTCAATGCGCGCGATCTCACCGTGATGACGTACTCGAAAATGCCGAAACCCATCACGATGGAGGACGGCTTCCGCTCTTTCGACGCGGCGTAATTGTTCGCTGGTGATCACGATCCCACGCGGGATTCGCGATGAAAGACAAGCTGCGGCCGGCTTGTCCCAATTGGACAGCCCAAGTTCCTTGGCAAGGATGCGGATGTCGGCTTTCGACAGTTCGGCCTCAACAAGGGGGCTGCGCACACCCCATTCCCGAGCGGCTTGAATGCCGGGACGATCGTCACCCAGATCGTCCAAGTTGGTTCCGTCTACGACATACGCGACAGCCTTTGATTGCCGCAAATTCCCAAGAAGCTGATACAGATCTGTTTTACAATGAAAACAACGATTCGCGTCATTCCGCACGAAGTCGTCAATGGCCAACTGATCCGTCTCTACAACTTCATGACGGGCGCCGATCTCCCGAGCAACCCGCTCGGCAGTTTCCAGCTCAATGGATGGAAATGTAGGTGAAATGGCCGTGATGCCGACCGCCTTCTCTTGAAGTTGGTCGTGCGCAACTTTGAGAACGAAGGCGCTGTCGATACCACCGGAATAGGCCACCATGACAGAGGCCATCTCCGTCAGGAGAGTTCGGAGCCGATCGAGTTTTTGTTGAACGAGCAGCGTTTGCATGGAATGTGCTTTTCGCTAGCACAGCAGGGTACGGAAAAACGACGTTGAATACCAACAATATGACTGAAATGTTCCGTACGAGTGTGAACGGCAAATAACTTCAGGCTGTTCAAAAAGGCCGTCCAGCTAGGCCGCAGCGAGGTCCGCGACGCGACGAATAAGGAGCGTCATGTTGCGGACGGGCGCCCTCGGCTTCGCCGCGAGGCGAGCGAGATGGTGAGCGCCCCGTGTCCTGCGAGAACGCCGCTGGCCGACTTTTTCAGCATCCTGCTAGTGGCGAATCTTCGCCTTCGCAATATTGCCGACCACGACAATCGCGTAACGCTGAGGATCCAAGTATTGTTTTGCCACGCGCTGCACATCTTCTTTCGTCACTCGTTCGATCCATTTTGGGTATTGACTGAAGTAGTCGAACCCCAACCCAAAAAACTCCACCTGCGCCAAGACTTGCGCCAGCTTTGCCGTCGAGTCCAGCCGTAGAGGGAAGCTGCCCATCAAAAACGCTTTGGCCTCAGCCAATTCCTGATCGCTGATGGGGGCCTCCCGAATCGTTTTCATTTCAGCCAAGACGCCGTTGATGGCCTGACTGGTGGTTTCGGTTCGAGTCTGGAGGTTGATCCAGAAAGAACCCGGCATCGATCGGGCGTCATAATGGCTGGTAATGCCATAGGCCAGCCCTTGCTTGTCGCGAATGGTATCCATGAGCCGTGATGAAAATCCCCCGGCCCCTAAGACATGATTCATGACGGTGACAGCGTAAAAGTCGGGGTTCATCCGACTGATTCCGGGGTGACCGATCACAATGGTGGATTGCGTAAGATCCCTTTCGATGAGCTGCACGATCTTTTTCTCAATGGCAGCCGGCTTCTTGACCGTTCTGGGTTGAGCCGCCCCCTTCTTCCAGGATCCGAAATGTGTCTGGACGAGCGCCGTCGCTTGTTCCACCGTGATGTCACCGACGATCGAGAGGATGACTTGGTTGGGAAGATATTCTTTGGCGTAAAAATTCTGCACATCCGCCAAGGTGATTTTGCCCAACGTGTCCTCTGTCCCATTCACCGGCCACCGATAGGGATGGTTCTGAAAGACCAACTGATTGAAGGCCTTCATCGCGACATGCCCTGGATTGTCATTGTCGCTCGCAATTTCCCCAAGAATCTGTGATCGGACTCGTTCAAACTCTTGCTTGGGAAAAGAGGGCCGCTGAAGAATATCGGCGAGAAGCGTGAACCCGAGGTCGATGTCTTTCTTCAATATGCGCACCGACGCGGTCGTAAAATCTTCGCTCCCTTGGGCTCCCAACGAACCACCGACGAAGTCGATCTGTTCGGCCAGCTGTCTGGAGGATCTGGTCGTGGTGCCTTCATCGAGGAGACTGGCGACTAGGTTCGCCAGCCCGGCCTTTTCTGGAGGATCCTGTGCTGAGCCGGTCTTAAGGAGGGCATGTATTTCAACGATGGGAAGGAAATGCTGTTCAAGTATGAGAACGGTCATCCCATTCGGAGTGATGAATCGTGTGGGTGAAATGTCCGCGGCATGCCCCGGAGCCGCGACGCACATCCAGCACAGGAGCATCACCCTGCAGGCGACCGACCACCGTCGAACGAATCGAGGGGCAGGAGAATGGTGTCTCTGGTCTACCGGATGCGTCATCATGGTTCTTCTATGACTTTCCATCATGGACGGTTGGGGGAGCCGAGTCCGGAGGAGGAAAAGGCAAAGGAATGAGAATTCCGACCGTCCGATTGTCTTGGGTGAGATATTGCTTGGCGACACGCTGGATGTCCTTCGCCGTCACCGCACGGATACGTTCCACGAATTGGTCGATCCGCCGCCAGCCGGCACCGACGGTTTCCGCCTGTCCCATCAACATGGCGTGGCGAAAATTCGAATCTTGCTCGAAGATGCGCGCCGCCTCAACCTGATTCTTGGCCCGCTGGAGTTCCAGCTCGGACGGTGGCTCATTCTGAAGTCGCACGATCTCACGTTGGATGGCTTCTTCGACCCCTTCAACCTTCGCACTGGGATTCACCACCGAGTAAAAATAGAATAGGCCGGGATCCGTCTGCAACACACTATACTCGGCACCGACCGCCAACGAGTTCTTCTGGTCATAGACCAAGCTCTGGTAGAGGCGAGAACTTTTCCCATGAGACAGGATCGATTCGAGGATGTCGAGCGCAGACGAGTCCTCGCTCGAATAGTTCGGCACGCGAAACCCCATCATGACGAACGGCACCTGCGCTTCGCGCTTCAGGAGAAAACGGCGTTCGCCTCGCTGGTCCGGTTCAGACGGTAAGGTTTGCTTGGGTGAGGGACCTCTAGGAATCGGCTCAAACAGACGTTTGATCGTCGGAAGCAGAGTTTCAGCCTTGATATCGCCCACGACCACTAACGTCGCATTGTTGGGAGAGTAAAAAGTGTCGTAGTGGCGTTGCAAGTCTTCGAGAGACATCGCGTCAAGATCGGCGAACCACCCGATGACGGGCCAATGATAAGGATGGCTGAGGAAAGCGTGGGCGAACAGCGCTTCAACCAACGCACCCTGAGGATCATCCTCGGATCTGAGACGGCGTTCTTCTTTCACGACGTCGCGTTCGGTCTGAAATTCGTTGTGATCCAGAATGAGGCCCTGCATTCGGTCGGCCTCCAGCTCGAGAGCCAGTCCGACACGATCCGCCGCCACATTCTCGAAATAGGCGGTAAAGTCTTGTCCGGTAAACGCGTTGTCGATTCCCCCGTTTTTCCTGACGATCCTGGAAAATGAGCCTTTCGGATAGCGCGCCGTGCCTTTGAACATCATGTGCTCAAGCATGTGTGAAAGTCCGGCCCGTCCCATGACCTCGTTTCGCGAACCGACTCTGTACCATACCTGCACGGTGGCCACCGGAGCCTTCGGAACCTCTGCGAGCAGCACTTTCATGCCATTTGAAAGGACGTACTCGTTCGTCTCCGCGCCCAGCGAAATCGAGGTGGAGGCGGAAACGAGAAGCGCCATGAGGAGCGTGAAGAAGTGGATGCGCCGGGGATATTGCTTGGTTTGCATAATCGGGATAACGATGCTAGCAACGAGTTTCGATAGGTGTCAAGGCGAGAGCGGTGCGATTGCCGGAGAGTTCTCCAAGTTGTCCGCACGCCCCGAGCACGTCCCGCCCGCGGCTCTTTCGAACGAACACATCAAGCCCGGCGTCGCGGAGAAGGGTTTGAAAATGAAGAACCGCCTGTTCGGACGGGCGATGAAAAGGGCTGTTTGGAAATTCATTGAACGGAATCAAATTGATTTTGCACCGCATCGCTCCCAACAATTGTACCAACCGGCGCGCATCGGCGGCATGATCGTTGACACCTGCGAGCAATACATATTCGAAGGTTAGCCGCTGGTGAGAGGCGAGCGGATAGCGGCGACAGGCAGCCAGGAGAGATTGTAGTGAAGCGATCTCGCTGGCAGCGGGCATCAGCTCTCGCCGCAGTTCTTCGGTCGTGGCATTGAGCGAGATCGCGAGATTCACACCAAGGGCGGCGACTTCCGGGAGACGAGATGCCAGCCCCGCCGTCGACACCGTCACACGTCTGGGCGACCATCCAAGACCCCATGGCTTATTGGTCAACGCTGTCACGGCAGCTTTGAGACCATCCAGGTTGGCCAGGGGCTCTCCCATCCCCATGAACACGAGATTCGTTATGCGTTCATCAGCGCTCAGCAAGTCTTGCGCACTCAGGATTTGATCGACGATTTCATGAAGCTTGAGGTTGCGTTTAAGCCCCATTCGTCCTGTCAGGCAAAAACCACAATCCAACATGCAACCGACCTGCGTTGACACGCAAAGCGTCAGCCGATCCTCATCCGGGATCAGTACGGCTTCAATCGACATCCCGTCGTCGAGGGTCCATAGCAATTTGCGCGTGCCGTCATGGGACTGCAAGACAGTGACATGAGCCGAACGTCCGATCGTGGCGGATTGGGACAGCGTCTCGCGATCGTGCATGGGCAGATCGGTCATCTCGGTGATGGTTCGTAGGCGTCGTTGATAGATCCAGCGCAAGATTTGCTTCGCACGATAGTCCGGCCATCGCCGCGCGCGAACAAGCTTCACCATTTGAACTTCGGTGAGTCCCAAGAGCGTGATCATGGTATCGGAAGGGTTCATTGGCAACCGGGCACTATCACCTTCAAAGCTAAGAGCCTATCATAGCGGAAGTCATGTCGCATATGGCCGGGTCTATTATCGGGTCCTGAAACTACTTCCATTGCGGACGACACTGTATATAATGAATGCGAACGAACGTCGGTATGGTGTCATGAAGATTGATAACAAGTACCGTTCCATCGGCGCGTGCAGACTGGCGGTCGTGGCCGCCCTGATGCTCGCGGCGGGTGTTTGTGTCACCAGGGACGGGCATGCGGCGCAAGTCGAGACGTCCGAACAGCCGACGGACAATGGTTGTACGACCGCCGAGGATTGTTTTGCTTCAGCGGCCTGGCCGAAGGAGCGATTTGGCCACACGTTAACGAAAGATCAAGTCGTCGCTCTCAAGTTGGAACGTCTGCGGAAAGTGATGGAGGGATTTCCTGCCACGCTGTGGGCTAAACGCGCCGGGTTACTGTCCGGAGTCATCTTGATCGATCGGAATCCTGCAGGTGCCCTACCATATCTTCGGGTAGCCCAGCGGGATTTTCTCGTGCTCGACGATTATATTCGATTCTGGATCGGAGAGGCCTTGCTGCGCTTGGGGGATGCAAAAGAGGCGGCCGGCATGTTTGAGGGAGTTCCGCAAGCGGTTCCCGATTCCAATCTTCTCAATCAGGTAGCGCTCCGTGCCGGGGAGGCGTGGTACCAGGCCTCGAACTGTCCTCAGGCCATGTCCTGGTACGTCAAGGCCGTGAATGCCAATGATAAGGATCCGCAGATGGCTCAAGCCTGGTTGCGGTTGGCGTCTTGCTATCTCCGGGAGAATCAATCGGTTGAGGCACGAGAAACACTGAAACAGCTCTGGATGAAGTTTCCGCAAACAAAAGAGGCTAAGGACGCCGAAGCTCTCCTTGGGAGTATTGGGGGAATGGGGACCGTGGCGCCCGACATGCATTATGAGCGCGCGCAGGCTTTCCTCGGGCAGTCGCTCCACGCGGAGGCGATCGAGGAGTTGAAAAAGTTCTTGGCGCGAGACCCGTCTTCTCCACAACGTATGGATGCCAAGCTCAAATTGGGAATCGCCCAAGTTCGGTTAAAGACCTACGATCAGGCACGCGACACCTTTCTTGCGCTGGCGGCTGAGCAAGGATTTCGGGCGGATGAAGCGGCGGTATGGTTGGGAAGGGTGTATCTCCGGCAGGGACTCGGGGAGAAGTTATTGGACCTCTGTCGGACACTCTCGAAGCGGACGGTAACCTCGGAACAGAAAGGACAGATCAATTTCTTTGCCGGGATCTGGCTTGAGGATGAGGCCCGGTTCGATGAGGCGATCGTGAGGTACCGACAGGTGGCGAAGTTCGGAGAACCGGCTTCTCAACGAGTGGAAGCACAATGGCGGGAAGGATGGGTGCTCTACCGAACGGCTCGTTATCGGGAAGCGATCAGCGTGTGGCGGCAGATCGCCGATCAGAAAGACAATGACTTTGAACCTCAGGCGCTCTACTGGATTGCCCGTTCCTACGGCCATGTGGAAGATGCGAAAGCAAAAGAGACGTTCACGTTGCTTTGCCAACGATTTCCGTACACCTACTACTGTCAATTGGCGCGGGAGCACGCAGACCTATCGGTCGCCGGGCAGACAAAACAGGAAGGGGCCATCGTCGCTGCGTCCGCCACTCCGCCTGCCTCCGAGGTCACGCAGACGTCGGCTCAGGACAGTCAGACAAGCAGCCGAATGCAGATCGAGTTCCAGCCTGCTTACCGGCGGGCGGTGGAACTCAGGACGCTTGGTCTCGAACAAGATGCCGCCAGAGAGCTCGGCGCGTTGACGGATCGGTACAGTCGGGACCCCGAGGTCTTGGCGGCATTGTCGATGATGTTGAACGACGTCGGTGCCTACCACCATGCCCTGCGCTTGGTGCGATCTCGATTCCGTGAGAAGTTGGAGCGAACCGGCGGAGTGGTTGCCGATGGACTGTGGAGAGCGGCGTATCCCACCGGCTTGATTCCTAAAATTAAAATGTCGGGGGCCAACGGGATTGATCCGTTTCTTGTTGCAGCGATCATTCGGGAAGAAAGTCAATATGATTGGCGAGCCGTCTCGCGTGTCGGGGCGATCGGATTGATGCAAGTCATGCCTGCCACCGCCAATGCCGTGGCTCAACAGCACCGTCTTCCCAGCCTATCCCGGGAAGATTTGTTCGATCAAGAAATCAATATCCGAAT
>CAZPNQ010000123.1:0-10942 GCA_964587955.1 uncultured Nitrospira sp. | reverse complement strand
CGAGCACCTTCGCTTTCTCAGCGACCACGAGCGGCGTTCCGCCTTGTTTGGCGATCGTCTCGACGTTTGACCGGACATATTCAGAAAAACGCCCTCCCCGTGACATCACATAGGCCTCGATGGCATCCGCGGATCCTTTGCGGATCTCCCGCCCGTCAAAGTTAACCCCGCTCATTCGTGTCTGAGCCGTGAAGGGCATAAATGTGGCGCCCATCTCATGGATGTCTCGTGCACGTAACCCATACTTCTCCTTAGCCAGGATGACGATGCTGCGGCCTTCCGGCGTCTCGTCGACCAACGAGGAGAGCTGTGCCGCATCGGCCAGAGTCTGGGCATCGACTTCATTCGCCGCAAGGAAGGCCGTCGCCTGACGGTTCCCTAGCGTGATGGTCCCGGTCTTATCCAGCAGGAGGACATCCACATCTCCGGCTGCTTCAACGGCCTTTCCCGACATCGCGATGACGTTGGCCTGCACCATGCGATCCATTCCGGCAATCCCGATTGCCGAGATGAGAGCTCCGATGGTCGTCGGAATCAGGCAGACCAAGAGTGCCACCAGCACCGTGACAGTGACCGGCTCCCCTTGCACCATGGCCTGTACGCTGTACAGCGAGAAGGGCAACAACGTCACCGTGGCCAAAAGGAAGATGATGGTCAGGGCTGCGAGCAGAATCGTCAATGCGATCTCATTCGGTGTTTTCTGGCGCTTGGCACCTTCCACCATGGCGATCATCCGGTCCAGGAAGCTTGCTCCCGGACCGGACGTGACGCGAACGATGAGCCAGTCGGACAGGATCTTCGTTCCTCCTGTGACGGCGCTGCGATCGCCGCCACTTTCACGGATGACCGGCGCGCTCTCGCCGGTGATCGCGCTCTCGTTCACTGACGCCACGCCGTCGACAACTTCGCCGTCGGCCGGAATGAAATCACCTGCCTCCACGAGAACCACATCTCCCTTCTTGAGCTGATTCGCGGACTGCAGGGTGAACGTATCGCACCGCTGGAACTGACGGTTCCACGCTGCATAGTGTTCGCTGCCGGGATCGACCGCGCTGAGCTTCTTGGCCGTGAGTTCCCGGCGTGCCTGCCTCAGCGAGTCGGCCTGTGCTTTGCCCCGGCCTTCCGCCATCGCCTCCGCAAAGTTTGCAAACAGCACGGTGAACCAGAGCCAGGAGGTGATAGCGAGAATGAACCAGGCGGGAGCCTCCCCAGTCCCCACCAGCGCCTGCACGAATAAGAGGGTCGTCAAGACACTTCCAATCCAAACGATAAACATGACTGGATTCTTGACTTGGTGGCGCGGGTCGAGCTTGGAAACGGCATCGCGCCACGCATGGCGTATCGCGGCGATGCCGAACAGGGGCTGGGACTTGTGTGAGTGTATCGGCATGCTCATCGTGGACGACTCCCTACTGTCCTCTCATCATCAGCTCTTCGACGACGGGCCCCAAGGCTAGCGCGGGAAGAAATGTGAGCGCCCCCACCATCACGACCACGCCGATCAAGAGAACCGCGAACAGTGGAGTGTGGGTCGGTAACGTTCCGGGTCCGGCCGGCATCAGCTTCTTGCGAGCGAGAGCCCCTGCGAGTGCCAGGGTCGGAATGGCCAGCCAGAAACGCGATACCAGCATCGCAAGGCCGCCCGTCAAATTGTAGAAGGGCGTATTGACGTTGAGACCGGCGAACGCGCTGCCGTTGTTGTTGCCCTGGGATGTATACGCATAGAGAACCTCACTGAACCCATGAGAGCCAGGATTCAAGATAGACGATCGGCCTGTCTCTGTGCTGATCGCGAGGGCAGTGAAACTCAAGACGACGATGGGCATGACAAGGATGAGCAGCGCGGCCATCTTCATCTCATAAGGCTCGATCTTTTTCCCCAGATACTCCGGTGTCCGTCCGACCATGAGGCCGGAAACAAATACGGCAATAATGGCGAAGACGATCATGCCATACAGTCCCGACCCGACTCCGCCAAAGACCACCTCGCCGAATTGCATGAGGAACAGCGGAACGAGTCCACCCAGTGGAGTATACGAATCGTGCATCGAGTTCACCGAGCCATTGGATGCGGCGGTGGTCACGGCAGACCACAGGACCGAATCGGTGATGCCAAATCGCGTTTCCTTTCCCTCCATGTTGCCACCGGCTTGGACGATGTGAGACTGCTGATCCACACCGATATCGGCCAGAAGCGGATTGCCGCTTTGTTCGGCCCACATCCCCAGCGGAATAAACACGACCAGAATAATGGTCATAGCAGCGAAAATAACCCACCCCTGGCGAGAGTCTCCCGCCATCAGTCCAAACGTGTGGCAAAGCGACGCAGGAATAAGGAGAATGGCCAAGACCGCGAGGAAATTAGACAGGGGTGTTGGGTTTTCGAACGGATGCGCGGAATTGGCGTTGAAAAAACCACCGCCGTTCGTGCCGAGTTGCTTGATGGCGATCTGAGAAGCAGCCGGACCCACCGCGAGAATCTGCTCGATTTCCATGGCGGGAGTGGTGCCAGTCTTGTCTTGTTGTACCGCTGTCACCTTGTGATAAGACGTAACGGTCTGAACCACACCCTGAGAAACCAGGAGGAAAGATAAGATGAGAGCCAGAGGCAAGAGGATATAGAGTGTGCTGCGAACCAGGTCGCTCCAAAAATTTCCAAGCGTCGTTGACGTGCTCCGGCTCAAGCCCCGGATCAACGCAACGAGCACGGCCATTCCCGTCGCCGCGGAGACGAAGTTTTGCACGGTCAGGCCGAGCATCTGAGTCAAGTAACTGAGGGTGGTTTCTCCTCCATACGCCTGCCAGTTGGTATTAGTCGTGAAGCTCGCGGCCGTGTTGAAGGCCAGGTCGGGTGCGAGACCACTCAGGCTGGCTGGATTGAGGGGCAACACATTTTGGAGTCGCTGCAAACCGTAGAGAAAGAAGAACCCGGCTGCATTGAAAAGCAGCATGGCCATCCCGTAGCGTTTCCAATCCATCTCATCGGCTGATCGAACGCCGCTGAGTCGATACATGGCCCGTTCAACGGGACCGAGGAAACGGTCCAAGCCGCAGGGCTTGCCCTCATAAACTCTTGCCATATACCAGCCTAGCGGCTTCACGAGTGCCAGTAGCAAGGCAAAGAACATGAGCACTTGGGAAACGGCATTCGTCGTCATCAGAACCACTCTGCTTTCAGCAAAGCGACCAGCAGATAGATCAGGAGGCCAACCGACACCATCCCACCAAGCCCATATATCGCATCCATTGTTATTTTCCCTGTAGACGATCCAACCAAAAAATCAGCCGGCCGGAGAGCAGAAAGAACGCGACCGACAGTGCGATGGTGATGATCTCCATAGGAAAGTGCCTCTCTGGCAAGTACCTTACAAAATTCCCTATAAAAATCGTGTCAAAATGTTCGGCTGCGCCGTCAAGGAAGGATTAAATCGAAGGAAAGAGGTGCGTGATGACAAAGATACGTTAGGTGGACAGGCGGCGATAGTGACGGAACAAGATGGCACCTCCCCAGAAGAATGATCCCAGCATGAGGAGAATCCCGACGTTGTACGTGAGGTGAGCCAGACCATGATCCCATTCCAATACATTCAACATCGTCAGAATGTTGTTCCAGTCGTGTCCGTCTGTTTCTTTTCCGGTCACTCCACCGATGAGCATGAGGTCGAGCGCTCGCGCATCGTTGATGTACGGCGCGATATCCATCAGGCTCTCCGCCGTCCACCACATGGCCACCGAGGCGCCAAACGGATCGCGCGTCTTCACGAGAAACGTGCCAAGACAGATGATCGGCATGAGAATTTGCCCTAGGCTTCCTCCAAGAATGGTCATGAAACGACCGAACGGAATAAAGATCACATGTCCGGCTTCATGAAAGGGAAGATTGATGAGATGAAGGAATGACTCGCCGGTGTAATTCGTTTCGAGGGGCGTGGTGATAAACTTCCACCCCCACCACATCATGGCTGCAAACACAGCAGCCCGACCGTAGAACGTCATCGAATCGGCCGCCGTGTCCAATTCGACCAACCATTGTTTGGCCGTTGTCAGCCATTCAGACTTTTTTCGAGACGACGGGACTGACGAGCGGCGAGCCGGTACGATACTCGATCGGTATTTGGCAAAGATGATGCCGCACCGCACACACTCCTCCGCCTCATCCGACCGTGGCGCCTCACACTTCGGACAGCAGATCGCGGGTTCACCCGTTGTACGCATTTCTCTACTGTAGGATCGCGCGTGGAATCGGACAAGAAAATCGAAAGAATGGGGCAGGACAAATGAAAAAGACCATGACTTAGAAGATGACTCGATCTTCTAGTGTGTCTCCAGAATCCGCAATGAATGGAAATCCTGCTGGAGTCATCCTCGAATAATGAGTAGACAGACGTGCAGCGCCGTGCAACTTCCCTATCCTCATTGCTCAGCCTCAAGGCCAGTGCTATAGTGTTTTCAGCGATGTCCAGTGCACGGGGAAATTTGACCTCCTTTATATGAAGACGGAACTTCTCCAACGCATCACCATCGAGCCTGGTAAATGTGGGGGGCGCCCCTGTATTCGCGGCATGCGTATCCGTGTCCAAGACTTCCTGGACATGCTGGCGGCAGGTACGTCTGAAGAAGAAATCCTGCGAGATTACCCCTACTTAGAGCGTGACGATATCCGAGCCGCAATCACCTACGCCGCTGCCTATCTGAGCCACACGATCGTGCCGGCCCAGACCAGATGAAATTTCTCGTGGACGCGAACCTCCTTGCAGGGCTTGCTGCTTGGCTCCAGGAGCGCGACCACGAGGCAATGCACGTCAACGGTCAGCCGGGCTTAGCGTTCGACGATCGTGGCATCTTCAAATTTGCCCGACAGAATGGGTTCATCATCTTCACCAAAGATGAAGACTTTGCGACTCTCTCGGCGCTTAGTGACGGGCCGGCTTCGGTCGTATGGGTGCGGTTCGGCAATGCGACGAACGTAGAGTTGCGAAAGTGGCTCGAACCGATTTTCCCTGAGATTGTCCAGCGCCTTGCTGCTGGAGAAACTCTCATTGAAGTGGTCTGATACCGAGCGCCAAAAGAAACAATGGCATCCGACCCCGATCTCGATCCCCGATCCAAGGGCTTCACACGCTGCATCGAGAAAGATGTACTGAATTGCGGGCAATGCTTGCTTCACACAACCGAGTCGTCAGGTGTTAACCATTCCACTTCATACAGAGCTTGACACGGAACACTTCGCACCATCGCTCGCGAGGCCGGCTGATTTATTCCAGAAGCTGATTTGCACCCATATTTCTACGCCGACTCATAAACGTGTCTGCGACGTTAGTCAGGTATGAGCTGGTGCAACGTGGAACGATGAAGACAACGAAGCCTTTAATGGAAGGAAAACGGCACCGGTGCAAAGGTGACGACAAACACGGCAAGCGCAATCCATCCGACAATCGTCCGGTTTCGGCCTAAGGGTACATGCGGATCCAGAACAGGGGGATGCCCGACTCCCCAGAGCCCCGCCATGAACGCCCATAGAAACCAGCCCGACCAGCCGAAGAACCCCAAGGCCAATAAGATTGGAAGACAGGCCAGCGCCATGGTCCGTTGCCGCGGGCCCCACAAGGCATAGGCAACATGGCCGCCGTCGAGCTGGCCGATCGGAAGGAGATTGAGCGACGTCACGAAGAGTCCGAACCAGGCGGCAAAGCCGATCGGATGGAGCACGACGTCAGCCTCCGGGGGCAATGGCCCGATCACTATCCATGATATAAATTGCAGCAACAAGGGCTCGCCAAGGTGCAGTCCATACGTGGCCGTTCGATCCACGACGGTAGAGAGATTGAGGCCGATGATCAGCGCAATGACGGCGACCACAAACCCCGCCAAGGGACCGGCGACTCCGACGTCGAACAAGGCGCGACGACTCAGAATAGGACCCCGCATGCGGATGATAGCGCCGAACGTCCCGATGAAGTGCGGAGGGCCGGGAATGAACAGCGGCAAGGAAGCGGGAACCCGGTGTATTTTAGATAAGAGATAATGTCCGAATTCGTGCGTCGTGAGAATAAAGAGCAGCGCGCCGGCAAACGGAAGTCCCCGCCACAGCGTCTCCGGAGAGCTCAAGAGAAAATCCAAAGGACCCCGCGCCGGACCGTTGTAGGCTTGGTAGGCCCCTGCCCACAAGGTCGTAAACATCGTCAAGAGAAAGAGGACAATCGGTAAAGTCCATTTGGAAAAAAATGACGGTTCTTCGTCAATATCGTTCTCTATTTGGTTCGACGGCGGTGGAACTTGCTCTTCGTCGGCATCTAGGACGAGCCCCCTATCGAGATCGCGATGTTCATGCCGTCCCGATCCATCCATGTCTTCCCTGACTATTGAATTGCTCCAAACGGATTATGATCGAGTTCTTCCTCGACAGTCGTGGCAGGGCCATGTCCGGGCAAGAGGCGATAATCGGGTGCGAGAGCCAACACACGGCGGCGAACGGAATTGAGATGAGTCGAGTACAGTTCTTTCGGATTGGACCGGCCGATTGATCCTGCAAAGAGAGTATCGCCGACGAAGCAAACAGGGTGTCGTGCATCATCGACACGATAACAGACGCCACCCGGTGTATGACCAGGCGTTAATACACATCGGACGGCGCGGTGTCCGACCTGAATAGAAGAATCATCGCCCGGCACCACCAACAAGTCGTGGCGTGGTCGCCAACTCAATAGGCCCAGATCCTCCGGTCCCAGATAGACCGGAACCTCATGTTGGTTCAGAATCTGCTCGATCCCTTCTGCATGGTCCGCGTGGCCATGTGTCAGGCAAATGCCGATGAGGTGCAATCGGTATCGGCGAAGAAGATCAAGCATTGCCGGTGCGTTATAGGCCGTATCGACCAACAGCGCCTCGCCTTCATCATGCACGATGTACCCCTGTACACCATACCCGTTAATGGACCCCTGAACGATCTCCACCCACTGCGGCATGCGCTGCGCAACCGGCTCCCACTTATCGATCGCGATCTGCACGAGCGACTCAGCTCGCAGACCCAGGGCATTTGCCAGTGCGCGAACTTCCGCACGATCCCGAGGCTGATCGCCTCGTTCCAGCGCCGTAATGTCCCCTCCTGGCAATCCTGTCATCCTGGCAACATCGCCGACCGATAGGCCCTGTCCGGTGCGTGTTTTTTTCAGGATGTCTGAAAAATCATCTTCTAATGGCATGGCAACATCTACATCATAACCGATATTCCGAGTTCAGCGCTCTCGAGCAGGTGGCTGTAGCGTAGACAAAAACTCCACCAGCCAGATTAAACAGTCATAGCTTTCGTCAATTGGCGTATCCCTTTCTTAGCGAAAAGGTCTTCGATCTGACCCAGGATTTCACGATCTGATGTAAGATCTGACATCATGTTACTTATTCGGGTTCAACTAGAAACACGCGGGGCCAAATAGCTAGTCTAGCCTTTTGTGTCTCTAGGCTGGAAGCGATGGATACGGAGGCGTTCGCCATAGCGTCACGCCTATATCGACAGCTTGAATGGATAGCGCACGACGAAATTGTGACGTTGCGTCACGGCCTCAGAGAAGTGCGCGATCAAACGAAATATGGTCTCGGTTGTCATACGTCCACATCGCATTATGGCGACGCCGGAGCTAGCCGCGCTTCGTCAGCCGAGCGACCTCTTATCCCTCCGGCGACAGTTTGATCTCTTTCACCTCTCCAAACGTCGAGAGGGTTTTTGGCAACGCTTCACCCGAGCCGACTGCGAGGATCTTCAAGCGATCAGAGCCCAGATGTTTCTTGGCCGCAGCTAAGACGTCTTCCTTGGTCAGTCGCACGACCTTAGCCCGTAGCTGTTGGAGAAAGTCCTTCGGCAATCCATCGTATTCCAATTCGACCAACCGGCTGACGATCGCGGAAGGACTGGAAAAAGAAAACACGAACGAATTCACGTAGGCTTCTTTCGCTTCCGCGAGCTCTGCGTCGCTCACCGGGTGGGCGCGCATGCGTTCGATATTCTCCACAAAGCGCTCGATTACTTCCTGGGTGGATGTCAACTTGGTTTCGGCCCTCATCAGCCAGACACCTTGATCGTGCATCCCGGTGTTGAGGCGGCTACCGACGGAATACGCCAGTCCCCGTTTCGTCCGTACATCATTGAATAGACGGCTGCGAAACGAACTCCCACCTAAAATATCGTTCGCGATGGCCAATGCGACATAGTCGGGATCATTCTCCTTGATCGAGAGATGTCCCACTCGGAGATGAGTCTGTGAGGTATCTTTACCGACGAATCTCACGACCGGTCTGGACAATTCCGCGTCCGGCACATCGGAAATTTTCAGCTCCGGCACCATTCCCTTTTTCCAATCTCCGAAGATCTTGCGCAGCGATGCCATCATCTCCGCTTTGTTGAAGTCCCCCGTCACACCGAGGATCATCCCGTTCGGGTGAATCGTGTTGCGATGGAACGCAATGAGATCATCTCTCGTGATGCGTTTGACCGAATCCAACGAGCTTTCTCGCGCGCTCGGATGGTCGGCCCCATAGAGCATCTTCGCAAATTCCCGCCCGACAATTGAGCCGGGATTATCCTGGCGGCGGCGGATGCCCTCGATAGCCTGTAACCTGGCCAATTCGACACGGGCAGGGTCGAACGTGGGGGTCCGTATGAGACCGCCGAAGATCTCCAACCCCCGCTTCACATCCTTGTTCAGAACATCAAGAGATGCCGATCCTGACTGTCTCCCGATCCCGATGCTCACGTTAGCCGCGAATTGCTCTAGTTCGGCATCAACCTGCTCTGCGGAAAGATCCCCGCCACCGCCGGTCCTCATCACCGCCCCCGTCATGGCCGCCACTCCGACCTTATCGGCCGGATCAAGCCAACTACCTGTTCGCATCGTAGCCGTGATCGCCACCAACGGTAATTCGTGGTCTTCCAGCAGATAGAGGACCATGCCGTTATCCAGAACGACCCGCTCGGGCTCAGGCGGTAAGAATTCCACCGGCTTAAATGTCATCGTTCTGGGATCACCGAATGTTGGCTCACCCCCGTACACCATGACGACTGAGGCCAGAATCACGACCATGCCGAATAAACTAAGTATTCCGCTTCCCTTCACGCCTAACCTTTTCCCCCTCACCTTCATCATGGTCTCACCTCACTGACCGGAATAGCCGCGATGGTGTGAGCGATTCCCTTCTTTACCAAAACCGCAACGGTACGATTAGACTTGGTAAAGTACTGCGTCGCCACCCGCTGCACATCTCCGGCTGTGACCGCAGCCACCTTGTCACGGGATTTCAGGATATAGCGCCAATCGCCGGCTACCGCCTGATACAACGCCAGTTGAGAAGCCAGACCGCTATTCGATCGCAGACCTCGCACCAAATCGGCATCTATGTTGTTGAGCACCTTTTCCAGCTCCTTGGACGAGACCGGCTCACGCTTCAGCCGCTCGATTTCTTCATAAATGGCAGCTTCCACTTCCGCTGTCGTATGTGGGGCCAAGGGCGTCGCCGTGAGAATGAACAGGTTCGGCGCACGCACGCCCGGATGATTCGCATCCGATCCGACTGAAGCAGCCAGCCGTTTTTCCCGTACCAAGGTCTGATGCAAACGTGACGTGAGCCCGTCGCTGAGTACCGCATCGACCACGTCAAACACATCGTCATCCGGATGCCCTAGCCCCGGTTTGTGGTACCCAATGGCGAGAGCCGGTTCCGCATCAAATTCCACCTCGACTCGTCGCTCACCCCGCTGTTCCGGCTCGACCGTCACTAGAGGAGGCGCTGACGGCGCGGCGGGAATCTTTCCAAACGTCTGCTCGATCAAGGCGATCGTTTCCTTCGGATTGATATCGCCGACGAGTGCAATCGTGGCGCGATCCGGACCATAATGGGCCTTGAAGAAGGCTTCGGTATCAGCCGGTGTCAAGGACAGGATATCGGATCCCCATCCGATGGTCGGGACCCCATAACCATGGGCTCGGAATGCCGCTGATGTAAAGGTTTCAAACAATAAGCCGTTCGGGCTGTCGTCGTTCCGCAAGCGCCGTTCTTCCATCACGACGCCGCGTTCCTTGTAGAACTCGCGCAACACCGGATTGGCCATCCGATCAGACTCGATAGCTGCCCACAAAGGCAACCGATTGGACGGCAAACTGATCATGTACCGTGTCACATCTTTGCCTGTCGTTGCATTGAGTCCCACGCCACCATGCCGCTGGTACAACAGAGCCATTTCATTCCCAACGACGTACTGCGAGGCCTGAGCTTGAAGATCCAGGAAACGCTTCTGAAGTGACTCGATCGAAGCTCGCTCGTCGGCTGTCGCACTCCTCCCCTTGGTCGCCAGGTCGCGCTGCCGTCGGTCGAGCTCGGTCCCGACCAGCGCGAGCTCGTCTAAAATCGGTTTTTCCTTCGCATAGCTGGTCGTGCCGACCACACGTGTGCCTTTAAAGGCCATATGCTCATAGAGGTGCGCGAGACCCGTTTGGCCGACCTGCTCATTGATCCCCCCCACCGCGAACGTAATGTTGATGGAGACAACCGGTGTTTGATGTCGTTCGACCATGAGAACCGTCAGCCCGTTTGCCAGCCGATGCTCGATCACCCGTTCGGCAAGATTCGGCGTGGCCGCATAGAGAAGGCCGAGGTTGAGGCTAAGGCTGAAGGCCGCGATAAGCAAAGCGAGGCGCCAAAGATCGGCGGCACGAGGTTTGAGGTGTGAGGTTTGACCTCTGAAGCAAATGCTTCGACTTTCCAACATCCCACCTCCAACCTCAGGCAATTCTTCACTCAACCTGGATTTCATATAAAAATCTCCATGAGTTGTTCCGGCTTTTCGATGAACCAATCGGGCTGACACGCTTCCATCTTCGCTCGATTTCCCATGCCATACCCGACCGCACAGACGCGAATGCCGGCGTTATGTCCTCCGTTGATATCGTTCGTG
>CAZPNQ010000122.1:0-11124 GCA_964587955.1 uncultured Nitrospira sp. | reverse complement strand
GACCGTGGCAAGCGAGGTCATGAGAATCGGGCGCAGTCTGGTTCGGGAGGCCGTTACGACCGCCTGATAAAGCGATTCACCCCTGCGGCGTAGGACGTTGGTGTAATCGACCAGGAGGACCCCATTCGAGACGACTATTCCGAACATCATGATGATCCCCATCATCGATGTAGTGGACAGCGTCGTATTCGTCAGAAACAGGATCAAAATGACTCCTGGAAAGCCCATCGGCACTGAAAACATGATGATGAAGGGATCGATGAGCGACTTAAATTGTGCGGCCATCACCATGTAGACCAACATGAGCGCCAGGATGATCGCAAACTGCAGTCCTTGGAAGGTTTCGCGCTGCTGCTGAATTTGCCCCGCCAGCTTGATGGTGAACCCGGCCGGAAGCTGAAGATCGGCGAACGCCGATTCGAGATCGTCGGCGATCTCGCCGAGGGGCCGATTGACCGGATTCGCCGTAATGTGGACCACACGCTGGAAATACTTCCGATCGACTTTCACGGGACCCGCATTCAACTTGAGCGAAGCCACATTCTTCAGCAAGACAGGCTCGCCCACCTTGGTCGTGAGCAGAATATTCTCCAAGTCGGTGAGATTGTTTCGGTGTTCCTCGGCGAGCCAGGCGCTGATGAAATATTCGTTACCGCTTTGCGGATCTGTGTAAATGATCGGATCGGTTTGACCGTTTCCGTTCAATGAAAAGAGAACGGTCTTAGCGACGTCGGCTTCGCTGATACCGAGTAAGGCCGCTTTCTCTCGATCGACCGTAACGTTGACCTCCGGGTAGTTCTCTTCGCGGCTCGGCTCAATATCAGCCAGGCCGGGAATCTGCTCCATGATCCCCTTGACACGGGCGATGACGTCCCTTGCTTTGTCGAAGTCATATCCATAGATTTCCACGTCCACGGCCTTTTGCGAGCCGAAGCTGGTGACACGTTTGACGAGACCTCCGGGATCGAAATACATCGAGACGCCGGGGAAGAGTTTGACGATCTTGGGACGCACATCGTTCATGATCTCGACCTGATTTCTGGTCCGCTTCGACGGCTCGGCGAGGTACACTTGAATCGAAGAGGTGTGGGGGCCTGTATTGGGATTGAAGAGAGACGAACGGCCTTGCGACAAAATACCCGTGCTGGAGACGATTGTCTCCAGTTCGCTAGCGGGAATATTCGCTCGAAGGACGCGCTCGACTTCCGAGACCTGCTGCTCCGTCTTTTCAACTCGTTGACCGACGGGAGCCCGTAGGACGATGCGGAATTGGCTCTCATCGGACACCGGCAGGAATTCCGTTCCGATCATCGGCACCAAAGTCAGCGATCCGACGAAGATCAGCACGACCGCGACGATGAAGATTCGGCGATGTCCAAGGACCCACCGCAGCGAGTCCTCGTAACTTCTATCGAGAGAGTCATACCGGTTGCGGCTCCACTCCATCAGGTTAACAAACCAAGTGGGCATTGACCGCCAGGCCTCTTGTTCAGGTTTGAGAAATTTGTAACAAAGCGCCGGTGTGACCGTGCGGGACACCAAAAAGGACGTGAAGAGCGCAATGGCGATCGTGACGGTTAATGGAATCAGCAGTAGACGCGCGACGCCGACGACAAAAAACATCGGAAGGAAGACCACCACTGTCGTGACGGTGGAGGCAAAGATCGGCATCGCCACCTCCCGTGCGGCGTCCAGAATGCCGGTCCATCGGTTAGGATTGACATTGAGATGGCGCTGGATATTTTCCAGTTCAACGATGGAATCATCGACAAGGCGGCCGATACCGAGTGCGAGTCCCCCGAGCGTGAAAACATTGAGGGTCTGTCCGGTGAAATAGAGCACGATAAAAGTGACGAGCATGGAGAGGGGGATTGCAACCGAAACGATCAGGGTACTGGTGAGGTTGCGCAGGAAGAGAAGAATCATAGCCGCGGCCAACAATGAGCCGTGGAGGGCCTGTTCAACGAGATTGTTGATGGATTGCCGAATGTAGAGGGATTGATCGAACGAAATGCCGAGCTTCACTCCTTCGGGAATGCCGAACATCTTGGGGAGTGCAGCGCGCAGGGCGTCCACGACTCCGACCGTATTGGCGATCGGTTGCTTGTTCACTCGAAGAAATACCGATTTAGCCCCATCGGCATGCACGATGTTCGTTTGAATATCGGACGAATCCGTCACGGTTCCCACATCGCGCACGCGAACCGGGTTGCCCAGCGGATTGACTTTCACGATGACGTCTTGGATCGGCTCGACCGTTCGAAACTGATTGTTGGTGAAGACGTTGTAGTCCAGGTTGCCTGCTTTGATATCGCCGGAAGGCATAATCAGGTTGGCGACCTTGACAGAATTCACGACGTCGAGAATCGAAAGCCCACGGGCACTGAGCAGCGCCGGATCAAGGTTGATATTGATCTGACGGATCTTGCCGCCCTCGACGGTTGCCGCCGCGACATTGGCGATTTGTTCGATCTGGGGGGCGATGGTGTTGTATGCCAAATCGTAGAGCGAACGCTCATCCAACTCGTTGCTTGACACCGACACGATGGAAACGGGAATGTTGGAGACGTCAAACTTGACGATAAACGGCTGCAGAATGCCCGGTGGAAGACTGTTCAGAATTTGCGTGATGCGTTGCATCACCTCCATTTGCCCGACGTTGATGTCCGCTCCCCAATTGAACCAAATCTGAACGGCTCCAAGCCCCTGCTTGCTGAATGATTCGACATGCTCGACATTGGAGGCGGAACTGACGGCTTTTTCGATCGGGTAGACGACGCTCTGCTCGATGTCGAGCGGGGGGGCGCCCTTGTAGATTACGCCGACAAAGGCAACGGGGACTTGGATTTGCGGGAAGAGATCGACCGGTAATCGTTGCAGTGACGTGAGCCCCAATACGACCATCGCAAGCGAGAGCATCAAAATGCCGATGCGATTGCGCAATGCGAGTAAGGTCAGCCACATGGCTAGATAGGTGAGGAGTTAGGGGTGAAGGGTGAAAGGTTGAAGGCGAGCACAAGAAACGCAAGTATTCCGACTGATACGTTCACCCCTTACTCCTTACTCCTTACCCCTTACCGGTTGAAGAGATTGAGTTTGGACGGGCGTCCCGTCATGCACGAGATCCTTACCGGAGACGACAACCTGTTCATCTCCGTTCAGACCGTTGAGAATTTCAACACGGTTATTGCGACGGGCACCGATCTCGATGTCGACCTTCCGTGCCTTCCCTTCTCGAACGACATAGACGTACTGCGTATCTTCCAGTCGACTGACGGCATCGATAGGAATCTGCAACGCCTGGGGATGGGTTCCTACCATCACCTCGACCCGGGCGAACATGCCGCCTTTTAATCGGAGATCCCTGTTGGGCAAATCGACCTCCACCGTCATCGTACGCGTCGCACGATTCAAGGCCTGAACGATACGCGTGACGGTTCCCTCGAACACGTGATCCGGGTATGCTTCGGCCCGAAGCTCAGCCCTTTGTCCGATCTTCACCAGCGGAATCTCTTTCTCGACGACTTCGATCAGAATCCGGACGGTGTGGATGTCGTGCAGGCTCATGATGCCCCGCGACATGGTGGATGTGCTCGCGGTGGCTCCGGTCACATAGGCGCCGGTATCCAGATTTCGTTCCGCGATATAGCCGGCAAACGGGGCGCGGATATAGGAGTACGCCAGATTGGTTTCCGCTTGGGCCAAGGCAACGTCCATTTGTTTGACTTGTGCTTTCAGGGACTCCTGCGCTGCCATGGCCGCATCAAAATTGACCTGCGCGTTGTCCAGGTCTTGCTGTGAAACAAATTGATCTTTGATGAGGGCCTGCATTCGATCGAGCGTGAGTTTGGTGTTGCGGACGGCCGCATCCTGTTGCGCGACCTTTGCCTTTGCCGCTGAAAGGTTGGCGTGTGCCTGGTTGACGGCATGTCGATAGTCCGTATGGTCGATTTCAACGAGCAACTGGGTCGCTTTTACAAAATCCCCTTTATCGACGTGCAGCTTGGCGATATAGCCGTCAACCCGTGAAAAGATATTGACGACTTGATTCGGTGAGATGTCCGCCGTATAGGCCAGGCGAATATCAAGATCCTGTCTCAGTGGAGATACCACTCCCACGGTGATGAGCCGACTCTTATTGATGTCGGTTTTAGCGCCTGTGTTGAGGCGAAAGACGACAAGAGCCATGACGGCAAGAACAATAACGATCCCCAGGGCCAAAAATGGAAATCGGGATAGTTGACTCATGGCAATGCTTGTCGCTTAGGCGTCCGGCGGTAGCCGGACGAGCCCGCCGAGGAAAAGAGAAACATACTCGACCACGGTTGCTTCATGAGACACGTGCATGGGTAGCCCGAAGATGTCGTGCAGTAGCCGATGGTGGAGAATGACACCGAAGAAGGCTCTGGCGGCAAGCACTGGATCGACCGGACGGAACGCGCCGTCCTCAATACGTCGGCGGATGTAGCCGGCAAGGAGATCATGAAAGGCTCGATATTGTTGACGGAAAAACATATCGGACAATTCATGCCCTTCCAAGGCGCTGAAAAGGAGCAGGCGAAGCAATGTCGGATCGGCGCCCTTTCTGATCCGATAACTGGCAAGCAACGTAAAGAGCCGCGTATCATCTTGATTGTTCGCCGCTTCCTCGACGGCTTCTCGTAGCCCGGAATATTGGGCTTTCTCCGCGAGAATGGCGGTGTACAGTGCATGCTTGGTCGGAAAGTGTTTGAAAAGCAGTGCCTCACTGACGCCGGCTGCTTTCGCGATTTCCTTGGTGGTCGTTCCGGTAAAGCCATTGGCGGCAAACAGCGATGCCGCGGCGCTGATCAGGCTGGCTTGTCGCTCAGGACCTGGGGTTCGCGGCGATTGATGCTGTTGACGGAGGGGAGTTCTTGCTTTGTTCATGGTGAGTAAGTAGTCACTCACCTAAAGCTAGCATGATGACTCTATGCGGGACAAGGTGGGAATCGATTTATTGAATTCAGAGGGATTACGTCCTGAACTCACAGATTGGGCCAATCGTGAGGATTAGCGCATTTCGGCGACATGGTCTTAGGCAACTAAGTTCTGGCGTCCCCACCGGCCCAAAGTCATGGAATCGACTGGGCTGGGCCAACTGGTTGAGCGCGGAGAAACGATAGTATCCGATCGTCATCCCGGTGGCTCACTTCCTTCAATTCCACACCAAACAGAGTTCCCGCGGTCCAGGTGACCGTCGATTCGGAAATGAACAGCGGCTCCTCGTTATCCGAGAGATACAAAAACAAGGTCAACTCCATACCGACCTTTACGGGACAATTTCCACGAATGCCTAGCCCGCCTTCGGACAGGTCGACAGCGCTCCCATCACCGATGAGAACGTCGTCTTCATTGAGTCCTGAGTACATAAGGCCAAAGGATGCACATGTTCTTCTCATTCTGCGGCGTTCGATTGAATGAACAGAGTAAGGTGTTTCTGACCGTCCTGGGTGCTTCATCTGCCTCATCGCTATACCTCCCTGGTTGTCCGCTTATTCAGAATCGGTTGATCGTATGAATGAAGGCTAGCGCTGAGTATCAACGTTGCCTTCCCACTAGATGAGGGGTGAAGCCCAATCCTGAAGAGGGGCTCAAGAATCGACGATTCATCAATATTTATGTAACTGATTGTAGAGCGGGACGCTTTGAAGGCAGTAAGCGGAGGCCTAGAGAGAGGAGCGTCTACGCTTGTTCACGAAAATTGCTGAGGCAGTAGAAGGAGGGGTGGCCGATTACCTAAGCCGGAAGCGGATCCGTTGATCGCTCACGGTTTGATGAGAAATGCTCTTCCAAATGAAAGACTGGATCCGTTTTCGATGGTCTCGGTCCAGATCCATGAATCGGACGGAGAACTGACAGCCTGACACCCACATCACATGGACCGACTTCAATAAAAGTTGAGGTAATCCATCGGGAAGTGCGATGCTAAGGGTCAATAACGTTCCACGCGTCACCGGTCGGTCGCTGATGACGCGGCAACCGGAAAGAGATATGTTTATTGTGTGTCCTTCCCCCTGGTGAGGCTGCGTCGAAATTTCACCGACATAGCGTACGCGACACGTGACGGCTACACGTTCGGCATAGCGGTTATCCATCGGCACATAAGATTTCCGGACACTCATCGTCGGTTCCGCCATCATAGCTTCGTATCGAATATTGTCCTAATCAATTCGGCAATGTGGTTTGAAAAGCGGCATGATACGCAACTTAACGAAGCAAAGAATGGTTTGATGCGAGAAAAATCGGATACCGTGCGACGGTGGGAATTACTGCCGGATCTTTGCCCAAGCTTTTTGGTACTCTTCGAAGGAATCGACTTCCATCCACCCCTTGAAAATCGGTACGGCTTGAATCTGATGGCCCCGATCGATCAATTCTTGCAACATATCGGTGAATGAAGCTTTGGTAAGGCTTGCCGACTCGTGGAACGGGGATGACTGATGCCGTTTCTGGGCTGCGTGGTAGCACTCGCGAAGGGCCTGAGTGCCTTTCTCCGAGAACATGGCCATGCCGATGAATTCGCCATGCGCCTGTTCGTGCGGAAGTTGTTGGCCGACCTTCACCACCTGGTGCTCGCCTTCCGGCATCACGAATCGGGATAAATAGCTCTTGCCGGGCGGGGCGGCCAGTGTGACGAGATCCGGATTGAGATGGGTCGGCTGGGCATTGCGTTGTTCCTGATCAAACCAGGCGAGATCGACAGCCAAAGCAATGTCGGCTGGACTCTTGAGCAACTTTTCAAGAATCGAGGTGTCAAAGATGATATCGCCGTACAAGACGATGGTTCGCCCTTTTAACTCATTTTCGGCACAGAAGAGCGAAACGAGCTCGCCCGTTTCCTCGTAGCGATCGTTGTCGTAGTAGCGGATATTCGGGAGCGAGATCGCTTCTTTTTTATACCCGCGAACCAGCGCAATTTCTTTGATGTCGCATTCGTTGAGTGCACTGACCTGGCGATCGAGAATGGTTTTCCCTTTGATGTCGAGCAAGCACTTGGGTTTATCCTCGATCAACGGCAGGAGTTGTTTTTCGAATCCGGCGGCGGCAATAAGGGCGGTGATTCGTTCGCTTCCCACCGGCAGGAACTGCTTCTCGTCGTGCTCCATTTGTGGGACACCCACAATGTCGTACACTTCCGGCAGCGTGACGATTCGGTCGTTCGCGGCACCGGGGCGGGTGTCTTTCTTGATGAGATCCAACGTGTCGGTCATCGCACGAATGGCCGCCCGTACCGGTTGGTTGGCATAGATGATGATCTTTGCCCCGGCTTCTTCCATTTCCGCCGCGGTGGTCTGGTCAAAAATCGTGGGGACTACTACCAGCGGAACGCGCCCCGACCACAATTTGTACACGGCCTTCAGTTCATCGAACTTTTTCGATTTCGAATGAATCAGGACCGCATCCGCGCCCGCATCTGCATACGCTTCAGCCCGTTTCAGCGCTTCTTCCTGTCCCCACCCGGCGATGAGAGCCTCGGTTCTGGCGATGAGCAGAAATTCCGGGGACATCTGAGCCGCTTTTGCCGCTCGAATTTTGCCGCAGTGCTCTTCGATGGGAATCAATTCCCGTCGAACGCCCGCATAGAAACTGCAGCGTTTTGGATAGACGTTGTCTTCAATACAAATAGCAGCCACGCCGGCCCGCTCGCGGTCGGCGACGGTCCGCATGACGTTCAGCGCGTTGCCATATCCTGTATCGCAATCAGCGATCACAGGAATATTCACCGCCTCGACGATATTCCGTTCGACCTCGAGCTGCTCGCTCGAGGTGATGAAGCTGGCGTCGGGGATACATTTGAGAGAGGCCGAAATGGCGAAGCCGCTTGCCCAGACACCATCGAACCCGCCGCGTTCGATGAGACGGGCGCTGAGTGCATCGTGAGCCCCGACTATTTTCAAGGCCCCCGGTCTTTTCAAAGCAGCTCGGAGTTTTGCAGCGTTGGTCATAAGGGGAACATGATGCGAAAGCGTGCGGCGGTTGTCAATGGAAAATTTTGCCCCGTCCTTGGAATAGGGGGATCAAAAGGCCGTGGTGGAGGTCTCATCGGCAAGTTTTTCCGGGAGCGTCCGGCTTTCAAAAAATATGATGCCCCGATCGAGCCCCGTTTCGAATCGTAATGTCACTTCCGTATGAACACCGTGCCAGGCATAGACTTTGGTCGGGCCGACTGCGATTTGTCCCGGTGTTTGATCGAGTGGGCCGTATGTCGACTGAAGATGCATCAGGATTTCTTCATGGGTGTGTTTTCCGCTGTAACGTACAGTCACCCGGCCGAACTTCTTTTCAAACGCCGTGAACCGGACAGAATCGACCGATGTCGTGCCAAGCATAGGCGCTTGTCCATTCCGTTGATAAATCTGTAAGCGGCCGGCCTCCTCAATTTTTGCAAAGCGTGTTTCTTCAGACAACGTGGTTCCCCAAGGAATGTCTTCGAATCCATTTGAGTCGTTCACAATGGGAACGCCGAATGTGGACGAGTCGAAGAGGCACAGCATGACGATCGCTGCTCGCGTGACCGACCCAGAGAAAGACGCATTCATCGAACTACTCTGCGGAATCGGTAAGATAGTCGTTGAATCGTGGCGCGAGCGTGCGACTATCGATGAAGACGTAGCCATGCTCCGTTCCCGCTTGATAGGTCAGATTGATTTCGGTGTCCGGCCCGCGCCAATTGTATTGCTGAGTGAGCCCTCGCGCCATTTGTCCGGGAACGCGCTCAAGCCGGCCGAAGCGATTCTCCAAGAAACCCAGCACCTGCCGATGGACATGATCTCCTTGATACTGAATGATGACACGCGCAAATTGGTCGTCTATCGATACATAGAGCACCCTGGTCATCTGGGTTCCCGCAAATGACGACGGCTCTGCCTTGTGGAGATATTCGGCGATATGCGGATCTGTCTGCATCGGTTCCAAGTCCCGACGTGAAGATAAGGAAGTTCCCCATGGAATATCGTGAAATCCTTTCGGATCATTTGTCATGGGAACAGCCCACACTGAGCCGACACCGATCACAGCTGTGGTCATCAGCACCAGCGGCCAAGTATGTGGTATTGGCTGAGTTGGTTCCTTCATCTCTTCCGGCGGATCGGGCAACCCCTGTCCTGCCACTCACGCTAGCATGCGAGTGAAGTCAACTCAACCGCGGATCTTTCTTGAGAACCCGGCAGGGCGTATCTTATAATGCGCCGGCTTTCGGCGGATGTGGATCAATATTTCAGAGGGAACGCGCTGTGATTGAAAGCGATGTGTTTGTGCAAGCCATGCAGGACATGGGGGTCAATTTTTTCACCGGCGTTCCGGATTCGATCCTTGGCGGGATCATTGCGGAACTCATGAACCGCCGGCTCTATACCCCCGCGGTTCGGGAGGATGAAGCAGTCGGCATGGCTGCCGGCGCCTATATGGCAGGGAAGACCCCCGCCGTGCTCATGCAGAATTCAGGACTCGGTACCTCTCTCAATACGCTCATTTCTCTGAATATGATTTATAAACAACCGTGCATCCTGATCGTTTCATGGCGGGGTCAAGGGGGAAAGGACGCACCTGAACATTTGGTGATGGGAGAAGTGATGCCGCAATTGCTCGATACCGTCAAGATTCCGCATCGTACGCTGACCGAAAAAACGGCCATCGAAGATTTTAGATGGGTAGCCCAGGCTTTCATGAAACAACAGGTTCCTGTCGCGTTGTTCATCACCAAAGGCGTCGTGAAGGGGTTGCATCCGTGATAAGGCGTGAACCGCTGTATATGAAGCCAGCTTCGCCGCCCGCTCCGCCGACGTGGCGAGGCGAGACTCCGCCTGCATCGACGAGTCTGCCCGCATCGACGAGTCTGCGAGGCGTGCCAGGCGAGCGTATCTCGCGGGACAAGACACGGGTCGTTCTGCCGATGGCGAGTGACGAGATACGAGCGACGAGGTGCGAGAAATGAGGCCAGAACAAGGTACATTGATCAGTCGAGCGCAAGCCATGGCGGCCCTGCTGGAGCTGCTGACCGATCAGCCTGTCGTTATCTGCAACGGGTTTCCCTCGCGCGAGGCTCACAAGATCGCGGATCGGCCTACTCATTTCTACATGATCGGTTCCATGGGCAATGCTCCGGCTATCGCACTCGGCGTCGCACTCGCAAAACCGAATAAGCAGGTGATTACCTTCGATGGCGATGGAAACGTGTTGATGGGAATGGGCACGCTTGCGACGATCGGGGCGTTGAAACCGAAAAATTTCATCCACATCGTATTCGACAATGAAGTGTATGGAACGACGGGGAACCAGCCCACGATCTCCAACGTGGTGCCGCTGGAGAAAGTGGCAAAGTCGGCGGGCTACGTGAATGTGGAGCGGGTCCTCGATCGCGACGATCTTGTCTACGAGTTCAAAGACATGCTGAAGAAGGATGGGCCAAGCATGCTGCTTATCAAAGTGAACGAATTTGTGGAAGATGCCGGCCGCGTCCTGCACGATCCGCCGGACATCACCCGCCGATTCATGAAAGCGATTGAATAGGTTAGGGGTTAGGAGTAAGGGGCGGTATTTCCATGATTCTTCTCAATCCTGGGCCGGTGAACGTTTCCGAAAGGGTACGGCAGGCACTGCTGAAGCCCGATATCTGTCACCGAGAAGATGAATTTTCAGAACTGCTTCACCGCATCCAAACCAAGCTGCTCAAAGCATTTGTCCCTGGAGCCGAATCGGAGTACGTGGCGGTTCTGATGACGGGGTCAGGGACCGCCGCCGTCGAAGCCGCTTTGATGTCGTCGCTTCCTCACGGCCGCCGTATGCTCATCCTCAACAACGGCGTTTATGGTGAGCGGATGTCCCAGATCATCGGGCTCCATCGCCTGGGGGTGAGCGAGTTGAAGTATGAGTGGACGGTTCGTCCTGATCCGGAAAAACTCCTTCTCGCCTTACGACAGCATCAGGAAGTGCACGTCGTGGGTATGGTGCACCACGAGACCACGACCGGACTCCTCAACCCTGTCCATGAGATCGCCGAGATCGTCGATAATCAGAATCGTGTGTTCGTGCTCGATGCCGTCAGCGCGTTGGCGGGCGAGACGATCGACATCGCCAGATCGCACATCTACATGGTGACAGGGA
>CAZPNQ010000121.1:0-11227 GCA_964587955.1 uncultured Nitrospira sp. | reverse complement strand
TGCGTTTGAATTCCTCGGTATTTCCCCGATGGGCCGCAACGGGGTTCCCGCCATGGACGGCCGGAAAGACGATGTGGCCTTTGAGTGCGGGAAGATGGTGATGGAGCTCGTGAAGCAGGATCTGCGCCCTCGCCGGATCATCACCCGAAAATCGTTGGAGAACGCCATCGCTGCCGTCGCCACGACGGGGGGCTCGACGAACGCCGTGTTGCATCTCCTCGCCATCGCTCGTGAATCCGGAATCAAGCTGAGCATCGACGACTTCGACAAGATCAATCGCAAGGTGCCCTTATTGGCTGACCTCAAGCCAGGAGGCCGCTTTGCTGCAGCCGACCTCTATGCCGCAGGCGGCACAACTTTAGTGGCCAAGCGATTGCTGGATGCAGGGCTCCTTCACGGAAGTCAGCCGACCGTCACAGGTCGAACGATCGGTGAAGAAGCCTCAAGTGCTCGCGAGACATCCGGACAACAAGTCTTGCGTCCCCTCTCCCACCCCATCAAAGCGACAGGCGGTCTGGTTATTCTGAAGGGTAATTTGGCGCCGGAAGGCTGTGTGGTGAAAGTCGCCGGTCATTCGATGACGAAGTTTCAGGGACCGGCAAAAGTCTACGATCGGGAAGAAGACGCGTTCGTGGCGGTCAAGGCGGGACAGGTCAAACCTGGTGATGTCGTCGTCATTCGCTATGAAGGTCCGGCTGGTGGACCGGGCATGCGCGAGATGTTAGGCGTGACCGCCGCCATCGTGGGTGCCGGACTCGGTGATTCCGTGGCCCTTCTCACCGACGGCCGATTCTCTGGAGCGACCCATGGATTGATGGCCGGGCACGTAGCCCCGGAAGCGGTAAGGGGCGGTCCTATTGCGTCGGTGAAGAACGGTGATACGATTACGTTCGATATTCCCAAACGCCGTTTGGATGTGGCCCTCTCGCAGAAGGAAATCGCCGCACGCCTCAAGAAGGTTAAACTACCGGTGCCACGCTACACGTCTGGAGTGATGGGGAAATATGCCAGACACGTCTCATCCGCGTCCGAAGGCGCCATCACGAGCTAGATTCGACAAAAGCCTTTCCACTTTAGCCTAGCGACGGCCGTGGCTCTCTTCCGGTTGGCCTATTTGCACCTAGCCAGCGGAAGAGAGCGAACTGATCCCCGCTATTGAAAATCTCGTCGTTGGAAGATCACACTCGCCAGGAGCAATAGAAACGCCGCGTAGGTCAACCCATAGGCCAGGGTGAGGGCCATGTCAGTCATGCCGAAGTCGAGATGATGAATGACGTGTCCTTTGAGATTGAAGCGCTCAAGGTTCGGAAGCGTATAGTAAATGGCATTGACGACCATTTGGCTGACGTCATCCAGCTTCTTGGCGAATTCCTTGAGGTCACCGGACAAGTGACCGATCACATACACGGCAAGGGTAAAAATGGCGCTCAACGTTGCACTCGTAAACGTCGAGAACAGAATGGCGACGGCGGTGATGACCATCAACTCCAAAAATATGAGCGCAAGGGATTTGAACACGAGACCCGTAATCGGCACGTCCATGACGTGCAGCACGATCAATAACCCAGCCACCATCACGACGGTATTCGCCAATAAGGTAATGACCAATCCGCAATACTTGCCTACTAGGAACGCATATCGGGGAATGGGTTTCGACACGATCGTATAGATCGTCTTGCGGTCGACTTCTTTGCTGACGAGTCCGATCCCGACGAAAATCGCAATGAGAACGCCAAACAAGTTGATGCTGGCAAGGCCAAGATCCAAAATCAACCGATGATGATCTCCCAGCGTAATTCTGGAGAGAAGGATCGAACTCCCGATCATGAGGAGCGCGAAAAAGAGCAAGTTATAGAGCAGCTTATCGCGCAGATTTTCTCGAAATGTGTTCATCGCGATAGAGAGAATTCTCATACGGCTTCCCTCAACTCCGGCTGTTTGCTCTTGACCTCCCGAATGAAGAGGTCTTCCAGCGACCCCTTTTGTGGGGTCAGCGAGACTAGAGTCGCCTTGGCTCCCCGAATGATTTCAAGAGCCGTACTTACTTGCTGCCGGTTTGGCAGCACTGCCAAGACCTGAGTTCCTTGAACGATGACACGATCAGCCAGTTGACGTAGCCGCGCCAACCCCTCAGGGCCAAGTCCATCGGCCACGACTTCCACCGAGTGCGCCGCGCCTTCATCAATCAGGTCGCTGACGCGTCCGCACGCCACTTGCCGTCCTTTGAGAATAATGGCAACCCGGTCGCAGAGAAGCTCGGCATCGTGCAGGATGTGGGAACTGAAGAAGATGGTCTTCCCGGATTCTTTCAGACGCAATATCAAGTCCCTAATCTCTTTGCGCCCGACCGGGTCAAGACCCGACATCGGCTCATCCAGTACCACCAATTCCGGGTCGTTGATGAGCGCCTGGGCAATCCCCACCCGTTGCAACATTCCTTTGGAAAACTTTCGCAGTTGGAGATGACGGGCATGAGACATTCCGACCAACTCCAACAGCTCATCAATGCGTTTCGCTAATGCCATTCCGTGTAGTCCAAAGAGATGACCATAGAATTGGAGGAACTCCAGACCGGTGAGATAATCATAAAAGTAAGGAGATTCCGGCAAAAATCCAAGCCTGGCCTTTGACTCTTTGTCACCTATGGGGCGACCGAAGATCCAGCCTTGTCCGCTTGAAGGGTAGATCAACCCCATCAGCATTTTGATAGTCGTCGTCTTGCCTGCTCCATTGGGTCCTAAGAATCCGAAAACTTCTCCTTGCTTGACCTCAAGGTCGAGTCCCTCAAGCGCCGTCACCTGACGACCCCAAAACCCAACCTTGAAGGTCTTGCGAAGCGCTTCGGTTTTCAAGATTACCGTCGATGCCATCATTGGACACCTATTCGAGATCTCCTGTATTCGGATGATTATCACCCGGTCGATAAAGACGCATACGTTCATCGTGGGTACTGCTCGTCACGGTTCCAGTAGTAGGATCAAGTCGAAATTCTCCTCCATACGGTTCCTCTGGAATTCCACCCAGGATCCCACTGGTGACAAGGTCGGACAAGGATGCAGGGCCCTGTCCTTTTACCTTCGTATAAGCTCCAACCGCATGTTCGAGCTGCTGGAGTTCCCGCTCCAAATTGACTCGTTTGATCCGGCGCTGTAATTGATCCCGTATCCGCTCATCAGTTGTCTGATCTAGCATCGCTTCCAGAAACTCTAGCGCCGTTTCAGGGCTTCTTCCTTGCACATACAGTCTGGACGCCAGCCGCGCCGTATAGGCTGGTGGTCCCACCGGAAATTCCCCTGGCACCTTGGCTGCTTGAGCCATATATTTTGCAGCAGTTACATGGTCGTCTAAATAAAAGAAGTGATTAAAGCCCAGCCGGAACGGGATGCGCCATGAGTTGGGATTTGGGGCTACACCTTTTTCTAGGAGCTGATTGCTAAGATCCACTCTCAATGCCAGTTCAGCCAACACAGTCCCCCCTGCCTCGTATGCATATTCATACTGGGGATCCAGAGTAGTAATGACGTCCAACGCGTGGTAGAGCCACTCATAATCCTTGTCACGAACAACACGATCTCCGAGAACCTGTACCACACGGAGCCAAAGTGTATCAGCCCCGAGATGGTGATAACCGAGTAGAATCGGGCGCAGGACCTCTCCCCTAGGTAACAAGCGAAGCTGTTCAAGCTTTGCACTGCGACCGGCGTCTCGTTGCTCAAGCTGGGTTTGTAGCAAGAAGGCTGAGACCAGCAGAAGAACAAGTGCTGCATAGATAATAATTAATTGTGCTTGGTGTCGATTGAGGCCATCCATGAGGGTCACTGATCGAGCAACTCAACGGTTTTAACTTGGAAGCTGACATCAAATATCGGATAAAAAGAAGAAGCCAGCCAGATCTGATAAGACCTGGCTGGCTAGAGCAACGAACCCATCTCGCTTAGAATATGCTTTCGTTCGCGAGACAGTTCACGACGTTACTGTTTTCAGTAACCTTGAAGTCAGACAGAACCGCGTCACCATCCAGGTCGCCAACCGCCATGGCCATCGTACCTTGGGTTCCAGCAGCGCCGGCACCATTTGCAGCGATTGCACCTGCACACAAGCCTTTCTGCGGTCCAGGAAGAACCGTCGCGACCGCTTGAGCCGTATTCTGATACTGGTATCGGACGTTTCCAGCCGGTGCAAATCCGATATCGCCGTACTGCCCTGCAATCGTTGCTACGACTCCTGCGTTGTTAAAGCACCAAGGGGCAGCAGGAGCTGTTGGCGCAGCAATCTGACCAGCGGCGCCAGGCCATGCCACCAAGGATCCATTAGCCGGAACGGCTGCTGGTGCCGCGGTGATTTGGAGAAAACAACGCTGTTCAGCCTGAAACGCCAATTGTGACGTTTTGACTGCTGCCAAATTGGTTTTGGCCTCCGACGTGCGCGACCGCATCTGATACTGAATGAAGTTGGGAATGGCGATGGCCGCCAAGATCCCGATGATCGCTACGACGATCATCAACTCAATGAGGGTAAAACCCCCTTGTTTCCGCATTGCCTTCAACATCGTCCTGCCTCCTTGTTGATGGTTCACTGACGGCCCGGTTCATAACCTGCGGCGCCTCTGTTGCCGCCTACCGGGTGCTCTAGCAGGTTTGGTGCCGATCAATGACAAGGCCCAGCGTAGCATTGATCCTTGATGATGCAACAACTTATGAAAAATCGGCGCGAGGGTGATCGCGAAAGCGGCGGCTCTCGTTCCGTAATCTGCTCCGGATAGACAAGAATTGGCACTTTTTTCGCCCTGTCTTACCGGCTTCCAGCACGAGAACCGGCCGACATTGAAGGAAGACAAAACGGAGAAGTTGGAAGTGGTGGGGTTTCGAGGGCGAGCACGAAGTCCGGCGGGGCATTCACCGCAAGCCCACCGGCAATCAGGTATCGGACACTGGCATCGTTCAGCGCTCGATCAATAGCCTCGAAGCTCGTCAGTCTCACAATGCCGCCATTGTAGCGGATGTAGGGATGCAATAATAGAATTTGCACAAGCCTAACGATCCACAAGCTACAAGGCCTGCTCCGTTGCTCGTCTGGCTATTGCTTCGTCGGGAAGTCGTCTATGGCGTGGCTTGCTGAGTCTGCGTTTTCTCTGAGACGCGGCGTTTGGCCTGTTGAATGCGGTCTTCGTAGGTTGGGTTGGCCAGGCCCTGTTCGCGGAAGCGTTGGAGCAGCTTCTCATTGGAAGGATCGATCTCCAGCGAATGAAGCCAGGCTTCACGCGCATCGGATACTTTCTGCTGCTTCAAATAAATTTCCCCTAGATGCTCGTAGATGACGGGATCGTCGCCGACCAACGCCACGGCTTTTTTGATCTCCATGAGCGCTTCGGCCAGCATACCTGATTTGTAAAAAGCCCACCCCAGACTATCGACGTAATATCCGTTTTCCGGCTTGAGGGCCACAGCACGTTTCGTCAGGGACAAGGCTTGATCGATCTTGATGCCTCGCTCCGCATAGCTGTAGCCGAGATAGTTCAAGGCATCGGCATGGTGAGGGTCTATGGAGAGCGCAGTTTCCATGGCACGCTCTACTTCGTCAAACCGATTCAGCTTGTCGTAGGCCGTCCCGAGGTTGAAATGCAAATCGGCGCTTTTAGGATTGTGCCGAATCCCCTCTTCAAACGCCCGTGAGGCTTTTTCGAATTGCTCGTTCTGGAAATGGGCCAGCCCTAGGACGATGTGAGGCTCAGGCTGCTTCGGCATGAGCCGGACGGCCTCATCGAGATGGGTCACGGCTTCCGGAAATTGTTTGAGCCGATAGAGAAGCACGCCCAAATGAACATGACTGTCGGCAAATTTCGGATCCAGATGGACATTATAGCGATAGGTCTCCAACGCCTTTGGGATGTCCTTGGCTTCTTCGTACAAGTACCCAAGGTAATCCCTCACTTTAAGTTCAGCCGGTTTGGCCTTCAGGATCTCGTTCAATTGGCCGATCGCCTTCGTAAATTCTTTTTTCTCGCCATAGATCAGCGCCATGCGTAGCTGCGCATCAAGGTCCCCTGGGTTGTCTTCCAGTAGCTTTTCCAACTCCGCTAGACCTCCGGCATAGTCTTTGTTCGCGATATACAACTGGACGAGATGTTGTCGAATATCCCTGTTCCGAGGATTCACCTGCTGGAGATACTTTTGGAGGATCGCGATTGCCTTGCCCTTCTCTTGGCGAGACTCATAGACTGACGCTTGCGCCAAATAAGCGGGCTCGAACGCCTGGTTCACGGCAATAGCTCGATCGAAGTTGGCCACGGCTTGTTCGGTATTTCCCGCTTCTATCGAAACGCGGCCCAGATAGTAGTAGCCGATCGGGGAATCCGACGTATACTGCAACCCTTTCTTGACGGCTTGTTCCGCCTCGGCAATTCGTTTTTGGTTCAACAGAATGAGTCCCTTCGGAAAGTAAGATTCTCCTCGTTCCGGATTGCTCTCGATGGCCTTGTCCAATAATTCCAAGGCGCGCTCCGGCTTCCCCGCACTGGCCAAGATCCCGGCCATATGCGTCAGCATTTGTGGCTCTTGCCCCGTCCCTTCTCCCACTTCGTCTGCATACTGCACCGATTTCGTCAAATCACCCAGCGCAAAATACAGCGCGGCCAAACGAGATTTGACCTCGCGAGATCTGGGGTCCACTTTCAGGGCGGTTTGATATTCCTTTAACGCGGTATCGAGATCCTGCGCGAGTTCCGCTTGATGTCCCATCATAAAATGGTATGTAGCATCCGACTCCGGAGCCGGCGGTTGAGGCTGCGATACGACAGCGGGTGGAGAAAGCGTTGCCTGCGGCTGAGGTGTAGCAGCACAGGCGGCAATGACACAGGAGAAGAACAGAGAGAGCGAGGTTCTCAACACCGACATATCGGATTGTCTGAGCGACCGATTCTGCAAAACCATTCGTGTGTTCCGCATAACTTTATCTTCAGGACAAATTGAAGGTAGGTGTTTGGAAGATTATACCGAGTGTTCGGGCGATGCGCAAACGACTCTCCAGAATGTTGAAAAACGTCCTTCAGCTTCGTTCTCGCGGGACGCAGCAGCCCGATCATCACACTGGGCGCTCACCAACTCGCTCGCCTCGCACGCCTCGCAGATTCGTCGATGCGGGCGGCGAAGCCGAGGGCGCCCGTCCGCAAACGTGAGGCTCCTTATTCATCGCGCCGTGCGCCTCGCTGCGGCCTTTCGGAAGGCCTCTTTAAACATCCTGGGGACGATGTTGAGATATTTATCAACAAGTAGCTATGCTTCGCGAAGATCGAGGCTTTCGAATTTTGCGAACCGGTCCTGGAAAAACAACTCTTTTTTTCCAATGGGTCCATTGCGATGCTTACTGACGATAATGTCGGCAATCCCTTTGCGCTCGGAATTCGGATCGTACACATCTTCCCGGTAAATGAACATCACCACATCGGCATCCTGTTCGATCGCTCCGCTCTCTCGCAAGTCGGCCAGCATGGGAATCGGCGGCTTCCGTGCCTCTACCGCGCGGCTCAGCTGAGACAACGCGACCACCGGCACATTCAGTTCTTTCGCCAAGGCCTTTAATGAGCGGGAAATATCGGAGATCTCCTGCTGACGAGACTCCGAATCACTCCGTCCTTGCATAAGCTGTAGGTAATCCACGATAAGGAGATCGAGGCCTTTCTCAGCCTTGAGCCGGCGGGCCTTCCCGCGCATTTGTTGGACAGTAATGCCGCCCGTGTCATCGATATAGATCGGTGCTTGCTCCAATCGGCCCGCTGCCTCCGCCAATCGCCACCAATCCTCCTTTTGCAGTTTCCCCGTCCTCAACGCGTGAGAATCGACTCGCGCTTCAGAACTGAGCATACGAAGGACGATCTGGGGCTTGGACATTTCCAAGCTGAAGACTCCCACCACCGTATTGGCGTGGATGGCCGCATGTGTGGCAAATCCCAAGGCGAGGCTCGTCTTCCCCATGCTGGGCCGTCCCGCCACCACCACTAAGTCTGAGGCTTGAAGCCCTGCGGTAATATCGTCGAGGTCGTAGTATCCGGTGGGCACTCCCGTAACGTGTTCCTTTCGCTTGGACAGTCTATCGATGACGTCGAGGCTTTCCTTGATGACTTGACTGATGGGACTGAACGACCGTTCCAATTTGCCTTGCGCAATACTGAAGACCGATCGCTCGGCAAAATCGAGCAGGTCGTCGATTGAGGCGGTCCCTTCATACCCTCTGGTCAACACCTCGGTCGAGGTGCTGATCAATTGGCGGGCCACCGCCTTATCCCGGACGATCTTACAGTGATACCGAATATTGGCAGAACTGGGAACGATCTGGACGAGTTCGGCGAGATAGGTCGCTCCTCCGATCGTCTCCAGGTCGCCGCGAGATTTCAATCGCTCTGTCAAAGTGATCTGATCGATCACTTCCCCGGTGTCGGACAGCTCAAGCATGGCTTGATACACTTTTTTGTGCGCCGTCCGATAGAAATCCTCCTCGACCAGCAGTTCCATCGCCTTCGGCATGGCGGCATTATCGAGAAGAATGGCGCCGAGCACTGACTGCTCTGCCTCTAGATTCTGCGGAGGGAGTTTCGGTTGTGAGAGATCTACCGTCCCAATGGATTTCATATCGTCCCTTTGACGAGGCCGGCACGCAGACTTGCGATGAGGCCTGCGATCGACACCGCCGTCTTGCGAACATGAGGGCGGCGGGTTGATCCTGCGCTTCGCCGGAGGTCTTGCTGATGAAGCACAACGACCTCCTCGGATTTGCGACCGTCTGCACTGACGACGATAATGGTTCCGATTTCTGCTTCCAGGCCGGCTTTGGCCGCAACGTCGTGCAAGTCTTGCCCCGATGGATCCACAACCCGTTGAACCGTTCGTATTCCAGCCCGGCGGAGTTGTTGAGCGACCGATGCCAGTTGCGTCGATTCTTTCAAGGGAGCAATGACCAAAACCGCCGGCTCTAGGGGTTTGGCCCTATCGGAAGGATTCAGTCCTCGGAAGAGCCGCTCTACGCTCAGAGCGAATCCCGTCGATGGAAGGTTCCGACCGAATCTTCCGATCAAATGGTCATAACGCCCACCGCCGCCTATCTCCACTCCGATACCGTCGGTAAAGACGTCAAAGACGATACCATCATAGTAATCGAACCCTCTGAATTCTCCCAGGTCCAGCAAGACGGCATCTTGAAAGCCGCTCGCACAGAGCGATTGATACACGTTCGCCAGTCGGTCCAACGCTTGGATCAGCGGCTTCTCGCCCTTCGCCAACGCGCGACCTTTGGAGAGCACTTCAGCTTGTCCGCAAAGCTCCAGCGCATCCAAGATCCTGTGAGCCGACCGTTTGGTGACACGCTCTTGCGACAGAACCTCCTCAAGCTTCGGTACATCTTTTCTTGCCGCTGCTCGTTCGGCCCGCGTCCGACCGTCCGGCGACAGTCCCGCACGGACAAGAAGTTCCTTGAAAAACCCGACATGCCCCAGTGAAATCTTGAACGAACGCAATCCAACGTGCCGGAGGCACTCGATCAGCAGCATGACGATTTCACTGTCGGCGGCCGCGTCATCAGCCCCGATCAGTTCGGCACCCACTTGAAAGATTTCTCGATCCCGACCGGCATGTTCGGGTTCATATCGAAAGACGGTCGCCCGATACGATAAACGCAACGGAAAGTGATCGCCCACCATGCCCATCGCCACCGTGCGGGCGATCTGCGCCGTGACGTCGGGCCGCAACAACAGGACACGGCCGGTCGTCCGGTCTACGATCTTATAGGAGTTCTCGGACAGCGTCGGTTCAAGGCCGGGCGCGAGTACATCGAGATACTCGAACGTGGGAAGAATGATCTCGTCGTAACCAAAACGATCGAAGTATGCCAGCAATTCTGCTTCCAGGTGCCGAACGTGGCGGGCGGCCTCCGGCAGGATCGTGGCCATTCCGACAGGAACCAGCGAGTGCTCACGCAAAGGAGGGACTTCCCCCGAAAAAGTCCTACGCATCGGAGGAGCAGAGGCCATAATAACCTGGTCGCGAGAGTCGTTATGAAAGGTTGGCGACCTTGACGGATAGAATATTCGAGCTGGAACGGATCTGATCCAGGACCGCAGATGGGAATTTCGTATCGGAACCGATGATCAGCAAGGCATCCCCTCCCCGTTTCTCCAAAGCACACTGCATTCGCACGATATTGATTCCTTGATCTCCCAGTACCTTTCCGACCATTCCGATGACTCCTGGCCGATCGACATTGTGAATCAATAGCATGTGTCCTTCCGGTACGACTTCAACTTTAAATTGGTCGATCTCTGTGACACGGGCTTCTTTCTTGTGATACAGCGACCCTGCGACTTGGTGAGACGCTTTGCCTGCTTCGACTCGAACCCGGATCAGGCTCGTGAAATCTCCGGCATCCGTACTCTTGATTTCCTTGACTTCAATACCTCGCTCTTTTGCCACGATGGGAGCGTTTACGTAGTTCACCGGGTGTTCCATGATGGGGGTCAGCAAACCCTTTAATACGGCGATGGTCATGGGAGCGGTCGAGAGCGTAGAGACTTCCCCGCTGTATTCCACCGTGACCCGTTCGATTCCCCCTTGAACGAGTTGAGTTTGAAGCGTGCCGAGTTTCTCGGCCAGCGTCAGAAAAGGTTGCAAACGGGGTAACAACTCCGGAGCCACCGACGGAATGTTGACGGCACCCTTCGCCACTCCCTTGGTAAAGTAGTCGACGATCTGCTCCGCGATTCCGATCGCGACGTTTTCCTGAGCTTCTGTCGTCTGGGCTCCGATATGCGGGGTACAAATGAAGTTATCCAAGGTGAGCAGCGGATTGTCCGGCTTGACCGGCTCTTCTTCAAACACGTCGAAGGCCGCGGCGGCGACGCGCTTTGTTTTCAGGGCTTCGCACAAATCCTGTTCGTTGATGATACCGCCCCGCGCGCAATTGGCGATGAGCACGCCTGGTTTCATTTTGGCGATCGCCTGGGCGTTGATAATCCCGCGTGTCTCCGGTGTGAGCGGCGTATGGACCGAAATCACGTCGGCTCGCCTGAATAGTTCTTCGAGGTCCAGCATCGTCACGCCCATTCGCTCTGCCCGCTCGGGCGCCAGGTACGGGTCAAACGCGACGACGCTCATGCCGATCCCTTGCGCCATCTTGGTCAGGTGGCTGCCGATCTGTCCGGCGCCGATGATGCCGAGCACCTTGTTGTAGAGCTCGACACCCA
>CAZPNQ010000120.1:0-11646 GCA_964587955.1 uncultured Nitrospira sp. | reverse complement strand
CCGATAAGTCAGCCTGGCAAGAGCTGAAGAAAATGGGTCGGCCTCATGCCGGACCCGCAGCGGCGAAGGAAATTCCCCCAGGCAGCACGACGGACTTGATCGAATTCGTGGTCACAGAAACCGAACAGAATCATCGGGTGATTTCATCAGTGAAGAAGATTCCTGAGGTCACAGGTTCGATGGGTAAGCCTTTGAGCATGTCCGCGCTTCGCCTCAAGGAGTGTGCAGGGAAGAGTGAAATTGAGACAGGTTGTGCAAAAGCCAAGCAAGGCCTTAACACTTCGCCGGTGAGTCCGGATGGAAGTAATGTGGGGATGCAATACGATGTCATGCTGCCGGGTGGAAAAACCGTCGGTGGCTTGATTCCATGGACTGCCCAATATAACCTGGCGCATTGAAAGTCGTTCCTATAGCGGAAAAGGGCGGCGTTCCCAAGTGGAAGGCCGCCCTTTTTATTTTCTTTTGAATCGATAAGTGTTATCGACCGGCTGGATCGTTGCTCTCCGAACTTACCATGCGCTGCAACTCGGCAAGACGATTCAATGCATCAAGCGGTGTCATTGAGAATAAGTCGATTTGCTTTACCTCTTCGATAATTGGGTGAGGTTGGGGAAGGGGCTCAGATTTCGAGAGAGGCTGTTCCTGAATCGACCCAGAGTGAGCCGATTCCGGCAGTTCAAGCTGAGACAACACCGCTTGCGCACGACACACCACATCGGGAGGGAGGCCTGCAAGTTTGGCAACGTGGATGCCGTAGCTCCGATCGGCCTTGCCCGCAACGATTTTTCTGAGAAACACGACATCATCGCCGCGCTCCTGAACCGCTACGCGATAATTCTTGATTCCGGTCCGTTGTTGCTCCAGCTGTGTCATCTCATGGTAATGGGTGGCAAACAACGTGCGGGCGCCTAATCGTGACCGGTCATGGATGTGCTCTGCGATCGCCCAGGCGATGCTCAGGCCATCGTAGGTGCTTGTGCCACGACCGATTTCATCCAACAGAATCAGGCTGCGACGAGTAGCGCTTTGGAGAATATTTGCCGTTTCGACCATTTCAACCATAAACGTACTCTGGCCTCCGGCCAGATTGTCCGAAGCCCCAACTCTTGTGAAAATGCGATCGGCCAATCCGATATGCGCTTCTGTTGCCGGGACAAAACTGCCGATTTGGGCCATCAAGACAATCAAGGCAACCTGCCGAAGATACGTACTCTTTCCTGCCATGTTTGGGCCGGTAATGATCAGCAGCCGATTCATTTCAAGATCCAGTGCGGTATCATTCGGTACGAAGACCGAATCGGTACAAAGTCGTTCGACAACGGGGTGGCGACCTTCCCGTATGGAGATGCCGCCCTCATCTGTCACCGTTGGTTTCGTATATCGGTGCAGAGCCGCGACTTCCGCCAATCCGGACAGGACATCGATCAATGAAAGAGAGTTCGCCATGCCGTCCAGTCGATGCGCTTCTTTGGCCAACCGTGAGCGAAGCTGAGCAAAAGCTTCCTGCTCGCAAGCCAGTAGTTTGACGTCTGCTCCAACCACGCGTTCTTCCAATTCTTTCAACTCCGCGGTCATGAATCGTTCCGCATTGACCAGGGTTTGCTTACGAATGTAATCAGCAGGGACACGCGAGAGATTGGCTTTGGTGATCTCGATATAGTACCCAAAAACTTGATTGTAACGGACCTTCAAGGATTCAATGCCCGTTCGGTCACGTTCCTGAGTCTCGATTGCGGCGATCCAACTTTTCCCTTCCTTGCTGGTTTTGCGCCACTCGTCAATGATTGGGTCATAGCCATCATTGAAGATGCCCCCATCGCGTAGGGAAAGCGGAGCATCAGGCCGGATTGCTTGCTCGATGAGGTCGTACAGATCTTGGCCGGTATCCCATGAGGCTCGTGCCTCGCAGAGCAGTTGACTCTGGAGCGGTGTGAGTTGGACCAAAATCTCCGGTAAAACTGAGAGAGACTGTTTTAAGGCCAGAAGCTCTCGTGGACCGGCCAAGCCGAGTACGATGCGACTGCCAAGCCGCGCGATATCCTGAATTTCTCTCAAGGCCGTACGCAATGCAGTTCGGACCTGCATGTGGTTTTTCAGTTCCTCCACCGCATCCAGTCGCGAGCGGATCTGATCGCAGCGGAGCAACGGGCTCACTAGCCACTTGCGAAGCAGTCGACCCCCCATAGCCGTCATGGTCCGATCCAGAACACTCAAGAGCGTAGCGGGTTTCCAATCAGCCACGCTCTCGCTCCCCACCAATGGTTTCAGAAGTTCCAGGGTGCGGATGGTTGTTCCATCCAGGTGCATGATCTCGTCATTGCCGCGGGCACTGAAACGCCGGATGTGATTGAGAGGAACGGTCGGTTGAGTCTCTCGAAAGTACGACAAGACCGCTCCGGCTGCGCCGATAGCAGCCATGAAGCTATCGCAACCCAAAGCCTCAAGCGTCTGCACGCGGAAATGTTCGAGCAAGATACGGGTTCCGGACTGTCGGCTGAAGGAAGCTGGCGGTCGTTCACACAGGCGCGCTCCTGTGAGCCGATCGATCCAATCTGAGCGTCGCCGATCAAGGTCTGCGGGAAACAGAATTTCTCGAGGATCCAGTCGCGAGACCTCGTTCAACAGTTGCGCCACCGCGTGGGGACCGTGAAACTCCATCCCCCAAAATTCGCCGGTCGATACCTCAAGAACGGCCAGGCCGATGAGCTCTTCTCGGGATGAATCCGGAAGCAGACCGATTGCGGCGAGATAGTTGTGCTCGCTAGGGGTCAGAAACTCTGAATCGACGAGCGTACCGGGAGTGTAGAGCCTGACGACTTCACGACGAACGAGACCCTTGGCGGTCTTGGGGTCTTCAACTTGTTCGCATAAGGCCACGATCCGGCCGGCCTTCAATAATTTTGCGATATAGCCCATCGCAGCATGATAGGGGACGCCGCAGAGGGGAACGGGATGGGCGCTGTTCTTGTCACGCGACGTGAGTGCGATCGATAAGAGTCGAGAGGCATCGTGTGCGTCCTCAAAAAACATCTCATAAAAATCGCCGACCCGAAAAAACAGTATCGCCTCGGGGTATCCCTGTTTGATGTCCCGATACTGCCGCATGAGCGGGCTCAGGGTCGAGTCACTCATCGGCAAGATCTCTCGAAGATTCCATTTGTGTGGGAGCTTGGGTTCGTCCGGCCATCTTCTCAAGAGATTGCCGAAGTCGCTCTAAGTTCACCTCGGCTTCTTGTAAGGCCTTTGTCTTTCGCCGGAGATCGATACGTCCTCGTACCCAGGGAGGAAACAGCAAGATAGCCGCAACCAAAAGGCCGACGAGAAATCCGGCCATGATGGGCTTGTAAATAGGAGTCGAGGCTTCGAGCAATCCAAAGAAATAACGGAGTGTGACTTCCTGTTCTTGGTTTTGAAGAAAGAAGGCCAACGAAAGGAGTAAAAGAATGCCGATCAGCATCAATCGAGTCATCGCGGCGAAGTCTTTCTACCGGCTTGAGGCCTTGGCTTGAACGATTGAAGGGTAGGACGGCAGACTTTCCGGATGCGAGCGAAGAGTGAGCGAGAGCCTGTGCCGCGTGCTTCCACCAGCACTGTTCGAGTCGTCCTGGACCGATGAGTCAATCTCACTTCAAGCCGGTCGTCTGGAAGCAGCTGGGGAAACCGGTCAGCCCATTCAATGGCAACGGCTACCTCATCGGTAAAATAATCCGATAGTCCAATCGACTCGATTTCTTCGGGTCTCTGCAACCGGTACAGGTCGATATGAATGACGGGAAGCCGGCCCCGATATTCTTGGACAAGCAGGAACGTCGGACTCGTGACAGAAACAGCCGGTACTCCAAGCCCGGCAGCAATTCCGCGGACCAGTGTCGTTTTGCCTACACCCAATTCACCGATCAACGCGAGCACCTCTCCTCCACGAAGCAGTCGGCCAATAGCATATCCAAACGACTCGGTCTCGCTGAGAGATGAGAGAATACGGTCGAAAGAGGTGACGGATGTAGCCATATCGCGGCCTCACCCGTGATCGCCCCACGTTTTTTCATTGGTCACGCTTGACGGAGTTTGATAGACGAGTTTGAGAGCATAAGGAATTTCCTCGATCATGTCTCCAGCGATCAAACCGACGTGCCCCTTTTTGACTGCAGCCAGATCGCCGGCGACTCCATGCAGGTAAGTCGCGGCACAGGCAGCTTCCCAAGAGGGCATGCCTTGGGCCAAGAGTCCCACCATCATGCCGGTCAATACATCGCCCGTTCCTCCCGTCGCCATCCCCGGATTGCCGGTAGGGCAAACAGCGACGGCTCCATCCGGTCGGGCAATGACGGTCCGTGCTCCTTTCAAGACGACCAACAGTCCTCGCTCCCGAGCAAAGCGGGCAGCTGTACCGATCCGATCGCTGTTGACGGTCTGAGCTGTTGCGTCGGCCTCCAGCCTGGCCATCTCTCCAGGATGGGGCGTGATGATCGGCGGTGTTTTGCAAGACGCCAGGAGGGCAGTCCGCCCCGTCAATGCGTTCAGTGCATCTGCATCTAGCACAGCCGGACGGTCGAGGTGTTTCGTTAAAGCTTGGACCAGTTCGACCGTTTCGGGATGAGTTGATAATCCCGGACCGATCGCAATGGCGGTTCGAGCGGTCATGAAGGCAACAAGCCGATCCAATGCAGTCCGTGCAAAGGTGCGTGCTTTGGTTTCAGGCATTGGAGCCGTCATGGCTTCCAACAGCTTTGCTTCCAATACATCGTTGACACTGGTAGGGATTGCGACGGTCACGAGGCCCGCACCGACACGCAGAGCTGCGCGAGCGGCCATGGCGGCGGCTCCGGTTTTTCCTACTGACCCCGCGATGATGCCGGCATGGCCGAATGTTCCCTTGTGGCTCGAGGGCTCCCGTCTCGGCAGAGATGCGCGCACGACCTGCCGTGTGAGCAAGGTCGTGCGGCTCTCGACAGCGTCAATGTAGGCCGGCGGAATTCCGATATCGGCGATGGCCACTTCTCCAGCCATGTCAATGCCATGACTTTGATAGAGGCCTAACTTCGGAAGCCCCAAGGTTACGGTGAGGGACGCACGGACGGCTCGGCCCAGGATCGTGCCGGTATCAGCATGGAGGCCTGAAGGAAGATCAACAGCTACTACAGGACGGCCGGTGTCGTTGATACCGTCAATGACCTCGGCATAGCGCCCGGTTACGGCATCGGATAGTCCTGTTCCGAGAAGGGCGTCGACGAGGAGATCACTGTCGCCCAAAAGCGCTTGCGCCTGAGTCTTGGACGTATAGAGGTAGACAGAAGATTTCCCAGCGCTGCGAACGAATTGCTTATACATCGTCGCCGCATCTCGGCTCAGTTCGGAGGTGGGCACCATGGTGAGAATGTGCACGTTTGCATGGCGCCGACGAAGTAGGCGGGCGGCTACGAATCCATCTCCTCCATTGTTACCCTTACCGCAAACAACAGTAACCGTCTTGCCACGCACTGGTCCCCACCGTTGCTCAAGGCACGATACAATGCCCATCCCGGCACGTTCCATCAACGTGGTCGCTGGGATACGAGCCTCTGAAATCGTTCGGCGGTCGAGCTCCTGCATCTGCGCAGTGGTGATGATCTTGATCATGGTAAACCGGAGGCGGTGAATGGGCGGACCCAGCGAGTCGGCGATATCGGATCAACCGAGCAAGGCCTTCATTTCTTTCACGGCTTGTGCGAGACCGACGAGGACCGCCCGCGCGACGATACTGTGCCCGATGTTGTACTCGACGATTTCTGGAATATGCGTCAGACGTTTGATATTGCGGTAGTTCAATCCATGTCCGGCATTGACTCCTATTCCGAGCTTGTAAGCCAGTTTGGCGGCGTGGGTAATGGCTTCGAACTCAGAATCGGCCTCTTTGGAACGTGTGGCATTCGCGTAACGGCCGGTATGCAGTTCCACAAAATCAGCCGAGATTTTATGTGCGGCTCTGATCTGATTCAGATCCGGCTCGACAAACACGCTGACGGGAATCCCCCCGTTATGTAGAAGAGTGACAATGCCCTGAATTCGGTCACGTTGCCCTGCGATATCGAGGCCCCCTTCGGTGGTGAGCTCCTGCCGTTTTTCCGGTACCAATGTGACAAGGTCAGGCTTGATGCTGAGAGCGATCTTCGCCATGTCCCCGTCGGCCGCCATTTCAAGGTCGAGTTTTGTTCGGGTTATTTCACGAAGGAGCTGAAGATCTCGGTCTTGGATATGGCGCCGGTCTTCCCGCAGGTGAACGACCAGGCCATCGGCTCCTGCCAGTTCCACGAGCACAGCAGCCGCTAAGGGATCTGGATCGGTCCCGCCACGTGCCTGCCGCAACGTCGCCACATGGTCGATGTTTACACCAAGCCGCGCCATCCATCCCTCCCGCTAGTCCAGTCCGTCTGATCGCGAACGCATGAGACTGGTTATGTCCAGCAATCGAGCGATATTAGTAGCAGAAAGGAACGAGAGGGGGCAAGAACAGGTTCACCGCCGGGCGAAGATAGTTGGAAAGTCCTCAGTTCCTTGGCAACATTCGAACCCTATAAGAAAATGAGGGAAATTGACTCAATCACAGCCCTCCATTAAAATATGCACTTCTCGCGTACCCTCGCGTATTAATCATGATGAGCTACTTCGAGAATATTTAGAACGGCAAAGGAAGTTCATGAGTTTGGGTGAAGGGTTTTATCGAATCAAACGACTCCCACCGTACGTCTTCGCACAGGTTCAAGCGCTCAAGCTGGAGGCTCGCCAACGCGGAGAAGACATTATTGATTTTGGGATGGGGAATCCCGATCAACCGACACCGTCTCATATCATTGACAAGATGATTGAGGCTGCCCGCAAAGGAAAGAATCATCGCTACTCGGCATCGCGCGGCATCACAAAACTGCGGCATGCGATTTGTGGGTGGTACAAACGAAACTATGATGTAGACTTGGACCCTGAAACCGAAGCCATTGTCACCATCGGATCGAAAGAGGGTCTTGCTCATCTGGCCCTGGCCATGATCGGCCCAGGCGATGTGGTCTTGACCCCGACGCCTACGTATCCCATTCACATGTACAGCTTCATCATTGCCGGTGGTGAGGTCCGTGGCATCGAACTCCGCCAGGATAGCGATTTTTTCGAAGATCTGACGCGCGTCTATCGGCAGACTTTCCCGAGACCGAAGATTCTGGTCATCAATTTTCCACACAATCCGACCACGACAGTGGTAAATTTGGATTTTTTTAAGAAGATCGTGGTTTTTGCCAAGGAGCATAGCGTCATCGTCATCCACGACCTTGCCTATGCCGACCTTGTATTCGACGGCTATAAGGCGCCGAGCTTTCTTCAGATCCCGGGAGCCAAAGACTGCGGAGTCGAGTTCTACACGTTGTCTAAAGCCTACAACATGCCGGGTTGGCGAGTCGGATTTTGTGTGGGCAATCGAGAGGTTGTCGGAGCGTTGGCGAAGATCAAGAGTTACCTCGACTATGGTATTTTCCAGCCTCTTCAAATCGCCAGCGTGATCGCATTGAACGGCCCCCAAGACTGTGTCAAAGAGACGGTTCTGCGCTATCAAAAACGGAGAGATACGCTGGTGGGTGGGCTGAATCGAATCGGCTGGCAAGTGGCCAAGCCATTGGCCACGATGTTTGTGTGGGCGCGCATTCCCCTTCCCTACCGGCATATGGGTTCGCTGGAGTTCTCGAAACTCCTGCTCAAAGAGGCGAAAGTCGCGGTCTCGCCGGGGATCGGATTCGGAGAAGGCGGCGATGAATATGTCCGATTCGGTTTGGTTGAAAACGACCATCGTACCAGGCAAGCCGTCAGAGGAATCCGCAAAGCTCTCAAGCTGGACGGGAGCGAAGAATGAAGTCACGCATTGGAGTGGGGATCGTCGGGTTTGGCACGGTCGGCACAGGCGTAGCCAAGGTCCTCCTCAACAATGCCTCCTTCATCGGCCGCCGCATCGGTGTGCCGATCGAACTTGTACGGGTGGCGGATCTGGACATTGTCAAGGATCGAGGAGTGGCATTGGCCTCAGGGGTACTCACGACCCAGATCAAGCACGTCCTGACCGATCCTAACGTCGATATCGTGGTTGAATTGATCGGAGGATACGATACGGCGAAGCGAGTCATTCTGGATGCCATCGCGGCCGGAAAGCATGTCGTGACGGCGAACAAAGCCCTTCTAGCCCTTCACGGAGAGGAAATTTTTGAAGCCGCTACACGTCAAGGGGTGGAGTTGGGGTTTGAAGCCAGCGTCGGAGGCGGCATCCCCATTATTCGGGCGTTGACCGAAGGGCTCGCCGGAAATACGATCCAGTCCATCTACGGCATCATCAATGGCACCTCCAACTATATTTTGTCGGGAATGACCCATAAAGGGCACAGTTTCCAAGAGGTCCTCCAGGATGCGCAGCGGGCCGGGTATGCCGAAGCGGATCCGACGTTTGATGTTGCTGGGATCGATTCAGCGCACAAGCTTGCCATTCTCGTCAGCCTTGCGTATGGAACACCTGTCAATTTCAAGGAGATCTACACGGAAGGGATTACGAGCATCACGCCGACCGATATTGCCTATGCAAAACAGTTTGGCTATACCATCAAGTTGCTCGGTATCGCCAAGCTGGTAGATGGGGAAGTCGAAGCGCGGGTTCATCCCACCATGCTTCCGGCCCAGTCGCCCATCGCCCAAGTCGAAGATGTGTACAATGCCATTCAACTCGTCGGCGACGCCGTCGGTGACGTTGTGCTGTATGGTCGGGGCGCAGGATCCATGCCGACCGGGAGTGCGGTGGTGAGCGACGTCATCGCGATCGGGCGGAATCTACTCAAAGGCGCCGTTGGGCGGGTGCCCGTGGCGTCGTTTCAGCAGGACCAGAGACGACCGCTCCGGCTACGATCGATGGAAGAGATCAGCTCGCTCTATTACCTGCGGTTTACCGTGATCGATCGACCCGGGGTGTTGGCCCAGATCGCGGGGGAATTAGGACGCTGTGGAATCAGCATTTCTTCAATGGTTCAGCAGGGCCGTTGCGAGGGGCAGACGGTGGCGGTGGTCATTAAAACACATACCGCGAAAGAGCGCGATGTGCAAACGGCGCTTCGTGAGATCAACCGGAAGGCGCTTGTCTCCGAGCCGCCTACGCTCATTCGCGTCGAAGGCAAGGATGAGTGACCGATGACTCGTTGGCGTGGAGTTATTGAGGAATACCAAAAATTCCTTCCGGTAACCGAGAAGACACCGGTTATCAGTCTGGGAGAAGGCAATACCCCTCTGATCAGAGCCACGAGGCTGGCAAAGACGATTGCGCCCGGAGTTGAGCTCTACCTGAAGTTTGAGGGTGTCAACCCAACCGGTTCCTTCAAAGACCGCGGTATGACGTTGGCCATCTCGAAGGCGGTGGAAGGGGGCGCACGATCCGTCATATGTGCGTCGACCGGCAATACCTCCGCCTCGGCTGCCGCCTATGGGGCTCGTGCCGGCTTGTCTGTGTATGTATTGATCCCTGCCGGCAAGATCGCCATGGGTAAACTGTCACAGGCGATGATGCATCAGGCGACGGTGATTCAAATCGAAGGTAACTTCGATCAGGCGTTATCTCTGGTCAAAGACTTCTCGGCCACTCTACACATCGAGTTGGTGAACTCCGTCAATCCGTTCAGGATCGAGGGACAGAAGACCGCTGCCTTTGAGGTGTGCGATCAACTCGGCGATGCCCCGACTCTTCATGTATTGCCCGTCGGGAATGCCGGAAATATTACGGCATACTGGAAGGGGTATAAAGAATATCGCGCGGCGAATCAGACAACCAGAGTGCCTCGCATGGTAGGGTTCCAAGCCGCCGGTGCCGCCCCGATCGTGTTGGGCAAAGTGGTCGATCAACCGCAGACTATTGCGACCGCCATTCGAATCGGCAATCCCGCGAGCTGGTCCTCTGCGCTGTGTGCGATCGAAGAATCGTCGGGGGCGATCGATATGGTGACGGATGAAGAAATTCTCCAGGCCTACACGACGGTCGCGGCGACCGAAGGAGTCTTTTGTGAGCCGGCTTCGGCAGCGTCCGTCGCCGGAGTCGCCAAGCTGCATCGAACCAAGCTTCTACGAGAAGGAGAGACCGTCGTATGTACGCTTACAGGGCACGGTTTGAAAGATGCCGATACTGCGATCGGCGTGTCGAAACAGCCCCAGACCGTCAAGGCAACGCGCGAGGATGTTGCCCGGCTATTCAAGGTGTGAGAGGCGTGTGGATCTCATGAAATATGTGATCGTGCACGCCGGAGGAATGGCAGACCGTCCGCAGCCTGAACTGAGCGGCCGTACACCGTTGCAAGCAGCGGCGACTCCCCATCTCGATCGCCTCTCACAAATAGGCGAACTCGGCCAGCTGCTGATTCCCATGGACGGGGTCCGTCATGGGAACGGTTTGATCGGTGCGGCGATTCTCGGTTATGACCTGAAGAAATTTTATCAGGGACCTGGGCCGTTGGAAGCGGCAAATTTAGGGGTGTCCGTGACGGAACATGACGTCGTGTATCGCTGTACGATGGTCACCCTGAAACCGGAAGGTGGGAAGGGCGGTGAAATCAAGAAATTAGGGCCGCACGTGATCATGGATGATGCAACGGCCGGGTTGATTGAAACCGAAGAGGCTCGCGAACTTATCGAGGCGATCAATGAGCAGTTGGGCTCCGAAACCATCCAGTTCTATCCGGGAGCTGGTCATCGGCATCTGATGGTGTGGGTGAATGGAAAATCGCGAGCCGTCTGCAACGATCCTCAGTCGATACTTAATCAATCCATCGCCGATGCCTTACCCACGGGGGATGGCGCGGATATTCTGCGGAAGTTGATGGATGCCGCGCATCTTATCCTGCGCGACCATTCGGTCAACGATGAGCGAGTCGCGGCAGGGAAGAAGCCGGCGAACTGTGTCTGGCTATGGGGCGAAGGGCGAGCGGTGACGTGGCCGAGTTTGACAGAAAAATACGACATCGTTGGGACAGTCGTCGCGACCAGCGATGTCTATCGCGGTGTAGGGATTAGTGCGGGCCTCGAAGCAGTGGATTCCGATAGGCTGACAGACGGCGATCTCCGCATCAAGGCATCGGTGGCACTGGAAGAATTGAGCAAGAAGGATTTTGTGTATGTGCACGCAGAATTAACGGACGAAGTGATACACGGGACAGATGTCAAAGCCAAGGTTCGCGGTATTGAGGAGTTTGATCGTGATTTGGTGGGTCCTCTTGTCGAAGGTCTGGCCAAGCAAGGCCCGTATCGTTTTCTCGTGATCTGCGACCATGCTACAGATGAACAGGGTCAGGCAATGTATGCTTTTGGCGACGGCGAAAGAAGAAACTCTGAGACAATTAGTCGCCGTTTCACCGAGGCCGATGCGCTCGCCACGAACATGCCTGCCCGTGATGCCACCAAGTTTGTGAACAAGCTCTTCTCCAAAAGCTGAGAGCGATGGCACTGATCGTTCAAAAATACGGAGGAACTTCCGTTGGAACGATCGAGCGAATCCATCGCGTCGCCGACAGAGTGGCTCACACACAGCGGGAGGGCAACCAGGTCGTCGTCGTGTTATCGGCCATGAGTGGGGAGACGGATCGGCTGCTCAAGCTCGCCCATGAAGTGGCC
>CAZPNQ010000119.1:5944-11684 GCA_964587955.1 uncultured Nitrospira sp. | reverse complement strand
TGGTGCCGAAGGCGGGACTTGAACCCGCACGGCTTTCGCCACACGCCCCTCAAACGTGCGTGTCTGCCATTCCACCACTTCGGCCGCCAAATGAGCGAAACGTCTCGGGACGTTGACTGAAGGGAGGAGCATTATAGGAGGAGGGTAAAATTCTTGTCAATCAATCGGGCGTCCGGTAGAATTGGCATCTATTTTTTAAAGCGCACTTCCGTGATAAGAACAGACCAACGAAGTCTCTCCTCTACCATTGCGGCATTTTTTGATGTCGACAATACTATTTTGCCTGGCGAAGCGAGCGAAGTGAGATTTTTCCGCTGGCTATGGCGCCGCGGTATCGTCGGGTGGCCTGAAGCTCGCGAGAGTGTATCGTGGCTCCTGCAACATTTCCCGCCATTGTCGTTGCACCCGCTCCGCCAGCGGAAGCTGTACTTGGCAGGGAAACCTGCGCAAGTGATTCAACCGTTAGCTGAGGAGTTTTGCCGTGAGGAATTATGCCCTCGTGTCTCTCCTGCCGCCATGCGGATGCTGGACGAACACCGCCGTGCCGGCCACTCCATCATTTTCGTGACGGGGTCCATCGATTTTCTCATCGCCCCCGTCGCTGACGCGCTTCGAGCCGATCGATGTTATGCCAGTCGGTTGGAGCAACAGAACGGACTCTATACGGGATTTCTTCTGCCTCCCCTTCCTTATGGTGAAGGAAAACGTCAACTTATCGATCGGTTGACCAATGAACTGACGCTGGATCTGTCACAATGCTATGCGTACGGAGACAGCCCCGGTGATCTGGACCTGCTCAGGGCCGTAGGTCATCCGACGGTAGTGAATCCGATTCGTGGCATGGCTTCCATCGCCCGACGCAAAAACTGGCCAATTGTCAAATGGCAATAACCTGCTGTTTGTGATCGGATCGACCGTCTCTGTGCACATCACATTCGACTAGCCGAGAACCCACACACTGCTCATGCGCATTACGGAAATTTTTCATAGCGTTCAAGGTGAATCGACCTATAGCGGCCTGCCCTGCGTGTTTGTGCGTCTGACCGGCTGCCCTCTGCGGTGCACGTGGTGTGATACGGAATATGCCTTTTTCGGCGGAACAGACCGGTCCATCGATGATACTCTCGCCACCGTGCGATCCTATGGTTGTCAGTTGGTTGAGGTGACGGGAGGTGAACCGTTGGCACAGCCGGATACGGCTACGCTGCTGCGCCGTTTGTGTGAAGAGGGCTTCACCGTCCTCCTTGAAACGAGCGGAGCGATGGATACCACCATAGTCCACCCGGCGGTCCATATTATCCTGGATGTGAAGTGCCCGAGAAGCGGCATGACGGAGCGAATGCACTGGCCCAATGTCGAACGGTTGCGACCCCAGGATGAAGTGAAATTCGTCATTCAAGACCGGGGTGATTACGAATGGGCCAAAACCATACTGGATCGCTTCCGGCTGACTGATCGCTGTCCGGTCCTCATCAGTCCCGTATTCGGCGCGCTGAATCCTCAGCAGCTAGCCGAATGGCTCCTGGCGGATCGACTGCCGGTTCGCCTTCAGTTGCAACTCCACAAGCACATCTGGGCAGCAGATATGCGGGGAGTGTGAAGTGTGTTCCAGGTTTTCACAAGGGTGCTTAGATCCAGTTGACCATCCTCGGTCGACCGCTTGACGTATCAAAGGAGAACCGAATGAATATTATGCGGGTTGAAGTGAAACAAGGACGAGTCGACACGGGGACCACAGATGCGCTTGTCATCCTGTTTTGTGAAGGGGAAGGACTGCCGAAGGAAGACGGAACGATCTTGGACCGAGCATTGGGCGGGGCACTTCGTGAGCTCCTGCAATCAAAGGAGTTTGATGGGAAGGCCGGTGAGGTGGTCGTATTTCATACACATGGGAGAATTCCTGCGAAGCGGTTGATTCTTGTCGGCCTCGGGAAGAAACAGGAGTTGAGTTTGGATCAGATCCGGCAGGCTATGGGGCATGCCGTCAAACGGGTTCGCCAAGCCAAGTGCGGCGCCTTTATGGTTGCGCTGCCGAGCGTCGTGCCGCATGGGGCCTCGCAGATTGACATGGGTCAGACAATGGCTGAAGGGGCAATCTTAGGGAGCTATCAATTCACGACCTATCGCAGCGACATCTCGACGGGTAAGGGAGTGACGGCGATGACCATTCTGGCTCCACAGAAAGGTCACCTCGGCCAGCTGTCTGAAGGGATTCGTCGCGGTGTCGCGACTGCCGAAGCCACTGTCTTCGTTCGGGATCTCTGCAATCATCCGTCAAATATAATGACTCCCACCAGAATCGCCCATGAAGCGAAGAGCGTGGCGAAAGAAACAGGCGTCAATCTCAAAATCCTCGAGCAAAAAGAGATGGAAGCTCTCGGCATGGGCGCGTTACTAGGGGTCGCGAAAGGCAGCCACGAACCGCCGAAGTTCATTGTTCTCCAGTACCACGGAGCCAAGAAAAAAGAAGACCGTCCGGTCGTGCTCGTCGGGAAGACCATCACCTTCGACACGGGTGGGATTTCGCTCAAACCGGCGGAGAACATGGAGCAGATGAAAGCCGACATGACCGGTGGAGCAGAGGTGTTGGCCGCGATGCGGGCGGCGGCTCGTCTGAAGCTCCCTCTCAATCTCATCAGCATCCTGCCGGTGGCGGAAAATATGCCGGGAGGACGGGCAATGCGACCTGGTGACGTGGTGAAGACCCTTTCTGGTAAAACCGTGGAAGTGCAGAACACAGATGCGGAGGGCCGCTTGATCCTGTCCGACGGCCTTGCCTACGCAACCCGATTCAAGCCCGCCGCGCTCATCGACATCGCGACGCTGACGGGGGCTTGCGTCGTCGCGCTGGGTCAGTTCGCTATCGGCATGTTCGGCACCGATGCGACGTTGAAAGAAGCAATTCGTCAGGCCGGTCTTCGAGCGGGCGAACGGGTATGGGAAATGCCATTGTGGGAAGAATATTTCGAGCAACTGCGCAGCGACGTAGCCGACATGCGGAACATCGGTGGACGGGGGGGTGGCATGATCACGGCTGCTCTCTTCTTGAGCAAGTTCGTCGGCGATGCTCCGTGGGTGCATCTTGACATCGCCAGCACGGACTGGAGCGAGCGTGAGCGGGCCTACATCCCCAAAGGCCCTACCGGCATCGGGACCAGATTGTTGATCCAATTCCTCATCGATCGCTCACTATAGGGCGAGAGAAAGACGCTCGAAGATGTCGTACGACCAGATCGGCCAACTCTTCATGATAGGGTTCGAGGGCACCACCGTTTCAACTGAACTTGCCTCGTTCATGAGGGAATATAAGCCAGGTGGTGTCATCCTGTTTTCCAGAAATCTCGAATCGATCGCACAGATCGTTCAATTGACAAGCGACCTTCAACGCTGCAGCTCGCACTCTCCTCTCCTCATCTCTATCGATCAAGAAGGCGGACGGGTCTCTCGGTTGCCCAAAGACTTTACGATTTTCCCACCGTGCGAAGTCCTGGGGCGATGCCGCTCCTCCGAGCTGGCCTACGCCGCAGCAGCGACCACCGCGAAGGAACTCAAGGCTGTCGGCATCAATATGAATATGTCCCCGGTGCTGGATGTGAACAGTAACCCCGCTAATCCGGTGATTGGAGATCGGGCATTCGGCGCGACTCCTGATATCGTGTCTGAATTGGGGTTGGCGACAGTGGGAGGCCTCCAGGACAATTCTGTCGTGGCTTGTGGGAAGCACTTTCCTGGCCATGGCGATACCACCTCGGATTCGCACAAGGAATTACCCATCGTACCGGCGACGCGCGAACGACTCGAACGCATTGAATTTCCTCCATTCCGGCGTGCGGTTGCGCACGGTGTGGCGACGATGATGACGGCCCACGTTTTGTATCCGGCATTGGATGAGAACCGGCCGGCCACCCTATCCCCGACGATCATTGGCAGATTCCTTCGTGAAGAGTTGCACTACGACGGTGTCGTACTGACAGATGATCTCGAGATGCATGCCATCATTGACCATTATGGCATCGGTGACGCGACGATACAGGCCATCCAAGCCGGTTGCGATATGCCGTTGATCTGTAAGGACCGCAGCAGAATCGTGACTGCGCTGAATGCCGTTGACAAGGCTGTTGCGAACGGAGACATTTCTGCCGGAAGGTTGGCCCAGTCTCTTGCACGTATCCGCCGCTTGAAAGGACGGTTCCTTCTTCCTCATCGACCCGTGACGATTTCTGATGCTAAACTTGTGGTGGGTTGCCGAAGCCATAAAGCGCTCTTACGCTCCATTGACCAGACACAGGGCCGATTCGAAAAAGCAGACCTATGACCTTTGCCTTCTTTCTTTCAACCCGACAGCTGGACACCGTTGAGCATTCGTCTCGAAGAATCCCTGAACGATGCCAAAATGGACGATCTCATGCAACGAAATGAGGAAGCGAAACCTTCTTCTCGCCACTGAATATCTTGCCCTCTTCTCATCTGTTGTGGCATCATAAACGTTCCTTGGAGGGCCTTATGGCCTCATTGCTCGAGTACGTTGGATCTGTCCATATTTTTCTTGGGCCCTACCGGGGTAATCCGATCGCGTTGTATTTGCGGAGGACGGAGTCGGGCTGCCAGATCGGACCGAAGGTCTACCCTTGGAACGACGTCATGGGCGTCGGTGAAACACCGAATAAGGCGGCTGCTGACTTCGAGGAAAAATGGAAGACAAAGGGCCTCACGGCGGACATGTATTCTGGTCCGGCTTGGGAAGGAGGTATCAAGCCAGAAAGACCGGCACCCCCCAAGCCAGCTGTCCCTCCTAAACCCGCTGCTCCTGCCAAGCCCGCAGGCCCGCAAACAGCGGCTGCCCCCGGACCTCCTGTCCCGGCTGCTCCCGCTGCCAATACGGTTCGAGCTGCCACAGTTCCAGATGTAGAGACTTCCACCGCAGCATCAATTTCCGCCACTCAGCCTTCTGGAAAGCCGGAGTAAGCCTTCCTCGAATTTGCTTCTTGGTCATCGTGACAGTGAACTATTGTTTGAGAGCCTGAGAGGCCAGTTTGCTGTGTTTCATCCCATACGCGACATACACGAGAATGCCAATGACGGTCCATATCCCAAAGCGGATCCATGTTGCCCAAGGCAAGCCAGCCATCAGGTAAAGACATGCCCCTATGCTTAAAATAGGCACGACAGGCATTAAGGGAAGGCGAAAAGGACGAGGATAATCCGGCTTTGTGTACCGAAGTAGCATCACGCCGATACAGACCAGCACAAAGGCAAAAAAGGTCCCAATGTTAGTCATATCAGCGGCATCCCCTATCTGAAACAATGCTGCGAGGATCGCGACGGCGACTCCGGTTAAAACGGTCACGCGATGCGGGGTCCCAAACGTCGGATGAACCTTGGATAGTCTGGGACTCAGGAGTTGATCGCGCGACATGGCGAAGAAGACACGGATTTGTCCCAGCATCATCACGACCAATACGCTCGTAATACCGGCTACAGCCCCGATAGCCACAATAGCAGAGCCCCATTTGAATCCCACGAGGCTCAGCGCTTCGGCCACGGGCGCGTGAATGTCAATTTGATCGACGGGGACCAGGCCGGTGAGCACGGCTGCCACGGAAATATAGAGCACTGTGCAAACGGCTAGCGAGCCAATGATACCGATCGGAACGTCTCGTTGAGGGTTCCTGGCCTCTTCTGCAGCAGTCGAGACGGCATCAAACCCAATGTAGGCAAAAAAAACAAGAGACGCACCTTT
>CAZPNQ010000119.1:0-5934 GCA_964587955.1 uncultured Nitrospira sp. | reverse complement strand
GATATAGGCAAAAAAGATGATCGCTGCCGCGGCCCTTACCCCTTCAAAGCCGTTGGGCATGAACGGTGTCCAGTTTTCGGCATTGACAGCGGGAGTTCCCACTGCGATGAAGAAGAGAACGACTCCGAGCTTAAGGAGTACGATCAGACCGGCCGCGCGCGCACTTTCTTTGATCCCGATCACGAGGAGAACCGTGACCAATAAGACAATGATCGCAGCTGGAAAATTGGCGATGCTTCCCTCCGGACCTCCTGCCCAATGAGGTGGATTGGCAGCCCAATAGGGCAATTCCAAGCCCGCGAGCCTCAGTAACTTGTTGAAATAGCCCGACCAGCCGATGGCAACTGCCACGCATGCCACACCGTATTCAAGGATCAGATTCCATCCTGTAAGCCAAGCAAGAAATTCTCCGAGTGTGGCGTAAGAAAAGGTGTACGCCGACCCCGCAACCGGGATCATCGCTGAAAATTCGGCATAACACAGCGCGGCGAGCGCACAGGTGACGCCAGAAAGAATGAAGGAAAGGACGATCCCCGGTCCCGCTCCTGGCCTGTGTGCATCACCGACTATGGCTGTACCGACCAGGACGAAAATGCCGGTCCCAATAATCGCGCCGATCCCAAGCGCCGTGAGATCCCACGCCGTCAACGTTTTCTTGAGACGATGCTCCGGACGGTCGGCGTCGGCCAGTATTTGATCGATGGGTTTCGTTCGGAGAAGTCGTCTGATCACGGTCTCACTCGAGCCCAATGCGCCAGAATTCGCGGTGACGTGGTCAAGGCGCTACAGCTCCATCTGAGGGCAAAGTATAGCAGGATTACTGGAAACGGTTGGTTGTAATTGTTTGAACGGTCCGGAGATCACCTACGCGTTCGACGGGCCGCGTGAAGCAGAGATTCAAACAGCCGACGATGGACCGCATGCCGCTCGAACAAGAATTCCGGATGCCATTGGATAGCGAGTAAAAATCGGTGTGCAGGGGATTCGATTGCCTCTATAATTCCATCAGGTGCCACGGCACTTGCCCTGAGCGATGGAGCAACGGTCTTGACCGACTGGTGATGGGAACTATTCACCATGAGCGTTCTCCTTGCGACCACTTTGTCCAACAGGCTCTTGGGTGTCACCGTCACCGTGTGCGCGACATGAATAGCCTTGGTTTTTTGACGATGATCCAGTGCACCGGGAACTTGTGCAGGAATGTCCTGATACAGACTTCCTCCACAGGCAACATTCATCGTCTGCATTCCTCCACAGATTCCAAGGAGCGGAAGATCCCGCGTACTGGCCTGAAGAACTAACTCCAACTCAAAGTTGGCGCGGCGCTCGCTCACCAATGAAAATTTGTAGCGCTGCCGTTCTCCATAGAGACTCGGCGGAAGGTCAGGTCCGCTGCCAGTGATCAACAGCCCATCGACATGGTCAAGAAGCCGCCGTCGGGCAGACGGCTCCTCCACGAGAGGAAGGATCAGAGGAATACCGCCGAGTTCTTCAACGGCTCGAATGTAGCGAGCCCGCAGGAAGTAGGTTGGCTCGTGCCCGCCCATATCTTTCCTGTCACCGGCATTAAAGTCAGGGGTCACGCCAATGACAGGTTTCATAACTCAATACGCAGGCTGGTTCGTCGGGGCAGGCGTGACGGCAGTTCCCTCATTTTCGGCGGCAACACCTAGAAAACGTATTGGACGATCCCCACTAAGATGCTCAGGAATAATGGCATAGTCTCCGAGAACGCTGGGGATCCAGATACTCTTAGCCGTTGGCTCACTGAATCCCGAAAATACATAGGCGAGACCACCGACTATCCCACCACCTATGGCAAATGCCGCTTTAAACGGGAAATACAGGATTGTGGCGACGGCCGAGGCAGCTCCCATCCCGGCTCCGGAATAGGTCCCTTGTTGCGCCTCAACGGATGACGACTGACTCCAGACTGGAGCGACAAGTATCGAACAGTAGGTCATGACAACGATAAGAACCACGATTGGGAGTTTCACGTGAAACGCCTCCTTCCTTTTTCAAACCCACAACGATGGGAATGCAAAACGATCATACACCAGACCTCGCATGCGTTATAACAAATTCGCCGCTGAATGCAACCCCCTATGGATCTCGAATTAGCAGGATGATGACACTGAGCGATCAGAGGTCAGATCCAACTCTTCCAAAATGTAGGTGAGAATATAGTCCGCGCGACAGCTAGTCTCCCGGTGCAATTCGATCGTCAACTCATCGGCTTGTATGCGCTGATTTTCTTGCGTCACACCCGTCCGCAATCTGAGATCCAGCTTGCACCAACAAACAGCTTGTGCAAAAAGATCTACTATGCGTTCTTGATAGTGAGGACGCTCGAGGGGGTCGAGTGTCACCAAACTTTTCGCGAGTCGACCAGCAAGGCACATCTCCTGTCGAATGATCGACAGTTGGTCGAGGCCTATCTCCACAGAGACTTGAATACCCGCTTTCCAACTCCGTTTCTTTACGTTGAACACGCAGGCCAGCACGTCAGATTTTCCATCAACCGACTCGGGACCGAAGAAGAACGTGACTCGATAAAGTTGGGCAGCTTGCGTTGATTCTGGAACCATAGGCGCCATTGTACCATGATTCATGCAGAGACCTGGAGCTTGATTGACGCTCCTGTACCTGAGGGATAAGATGGAGAACCATGAACGGCATTGTCCACCGAACACGGATCGCTACAATCCAAAAAGTACTCGAAGAGATGGGCACGGTTGACGGATGGCTTTTCTACGATTTTCGTAACAGCGACCCGCTCGCTTATCGCGTCTTGCTCCTTGATCCGACCCGGCATGTCACACGACGCTGGTACTATTGGATCCCTACGTCTGGAGAACCGGTCAAACTGCTTCACAAGATTGAATCACATGTGCTGGATGAGTTGCCCGGTCAGATTCAGCAGTACGTCTCATGGGAACAGCAACGGATGTTACTGGCCTCCCTGCTGCGAGGTCGCCGTCGAATCGCCATGCAGTACTCACCATACAACGCTGTTCCGTATGTATCCAGAGTCGATGCAGGTACCGTTGAGTTGATTCGAAGTTTTGGGCCCGATGTGGTCACGTCGGCCGATCTCGTCCAACGATTCGAGGCAGTTTGGACGGATGAGCAACTGGAATCCCATCGATATGCGGTGACGACTCTCAGGAACATCGTCGACGAGGCCTTCGCCCATGTGGCGTCTTGCCTCACCAACGAACGTCCGTTGTCTGAATATGGCTTACAACGGTTCGTGCTATCACGCATTCACGATGCGGGCATGACGACCTCCAGTGCTCCAATTGCAGCTGTTGATGCCCATAGTGCCGATCCCCATTATGGACCCACTGAATCGGGTTCTTCGCTCATCACTCGGGACAATTTGGTTCTGATCGATTTATGGGCGAAACAAACCGTACCGGGATCGGTTTATGGAGACATCACCTGGACGGGCTATACTGGCACACAAGTACCAGCCAAGCAGCGCATGATCTTTGAACATGTCCGGCACGGACGCGATGCGGCACTGTCATATGTGCAGGAACAGGTCGCTGCAGGCCGTTTTCCTTGTGGATGGGAAGTTGATGATGTCTGTCGCAATAGGATTCGAGCTGCCGGCTACAGTGACTTCTTCATTCATCGAACCGGCCACTCGATCGGTGAGGAAGTCCATGGTAATGGGGCCAACATCGATAACCTAGAAACTCAGGACGGTCGTCGGCTCCTGCCGAGAACCTGTTTTTCTATCGAGCCGGGGATCTACTTGCCGGGAGAGTTCGGAATCAGAAGTGAACTTGATGTTTACATATCGGATCGAGAAGCCGTCGTGCATGGTTTACCACTTCAAACCGAAATCATAGCTCTTCTCTGACCTTCACATCTGAATATCCCGTCTGACCCTTTCTTGACTCCTTGTTAGAGGGGCGGCTAGATTCATTTATCAGCAAGGGTATGCCACCTCAAATGCGAGGCCATGCATGTTCGGCACAATGGGTTTCTCGGAACTCATTATCATTTTAATTATCGTGCTGATCATTTTCGGAGCTGGCCGTCTGCCGCAGATCGGTGAGGGTGTCGGCAAGGCGCTAAAAGGGTTTCGAAAAGAAGTCAGCGAAGTGCCTCAACCGACGCCAGGACAGGCCCAACAGGAAACCGGGCAACCACAGGTCATGCAGGCGTCGGCAAACATCACGACGACAGTTCCACCCCCGGTCACGGGATCTCAAGCAACGACGAAACCGAACGCCCCCTATGTCCCTGGTCCTGAACTGACGCCCGGTACCACTGCCTCGTTGCTCTACAACGCAAGTGTTCAGACTCCGCAAACGACGGCTCCTTCCTCAAGTCTAGCCGCTACATCTGCTTCTAGCCCGGTGCTTTCGATGGAGGAACGGGCCGCAGCTCCCCCGCCGAGAACTGCCGCCTCATATCCGCCTTTGCCGACCGGTTCCCAAGCGAAACCGGCGGCCAAACGTCCATCCGCCATTGTGAACAAAGATGCGGTGGCCCGCGTACAAGCGCAACAAGCCGCGCTAAAAGTCAAAGCAACGCAATCGGCAACGACAGTATCACCCGATGACCTGCAGCATCTCGGTGAAGGGCTCGGAGAGGTCGTACGAACTTTCCGGCAAGCCGTGACTGATGTTCGCAATAGCGTGGATCCTCAAATGTGTACAATTCAGGCTGAAGTGGATGCGGCCCAAAAGGAAATCCAGCAATCCATCGAAGCGGCTAAAGAATTACCCTCGGTCCAAGAGGATTCTCAGAAACCTTCGTGATTCTCCCCTCACGGCTCTCCATATTTCTCTCTAATTCTGCCAACTGACTGTGCTCCCTTCGCACGACAGTCGCTGTAACTGTTACCGACGTACTTCAGCGGAGTCCGTGACCAGCTCACGAGGGCTGGGGAGCGATACGCATGACTACAAAACTGAACGTATATGAGCCTTCTTGGGCATTATCTTAGGGCTTACCAGCTTCGCTTCTTGGAGTACGGATCCTGTCGCAAAAATAGCGGGGGTTGATCGGTTGAACCGATCGTCTCGGCGTCACGTGATGATCCGGATAAGCTCGTTCTTACTCAGGAGGGGTTTCGACTTCGATTCAAGGCCTCAATCAGTCCGACCAATTGTTCCTGTACCTTCTTATCCAAGTCCATGAACTGAATGCCCATGCCTGGAAACAGAAGGTATCGCTCCGGTTTGTTGCGGACCCAGGCGACCTTCGCCTTCGCTTTCAGTTTGTCCCACGGCCGATCCGGAAGCGCAAATTCGACCGTGAGTTCGGTGCCCGGCTTGAGAGGAGCGCCACTTTCGATAAAGAGTCCTCCGCCGCCAATCCCTCCGGTCAGACTATCAAACTGCTTTCCTTCCGGCGTCGTATACCGGATCTTGAGGGCCAGCGGCGCACGGGGTTGCGCACGACAATGGGCAAATCGGGCATCTTCTCCGCTGACAAGTACTCGCTCGATGATGGCACCCCATGACATGCTGCCTAACAATTGACCCGAGGCGTCACATACATTGATCGTTTCTCGCGCCGAATCAATAATCAGAGATTTCCCTTGATGTCCGGCAGTAGAAACGACAGGAAATGTCATGGAACTTTCCCTTTACGGGTTGCTTGGGTCAGGAATGAAATTAGGCTGCTTGCTCAATGTTGTGGATCGATTTCACTAACTCATGGATTCGATCACGGACATCCTGTGCTATCTCAGTAAATCGTACTCCCATTCCAGGACTGAACGTATATTGGTCGGCCTTTGGACAGACCCAGGCAACGGTTCCTCTTGCCGGCATCCATTCATCGGACTTCTCCGCAAGCGAGAACTCCATCGCCAATCTGGTTCCTACAGGAAGAGGGGTCTGGCTTTCGATAAAAAGCCCACCGCCGCCAATACCACCTGCTCGACTTTCGAATTGCGGCCCTTCCGGG
>CAZPNQ010000118.1:0-11845 GCA_964587955.1 uncultured Nitrospira sp. | reverse complement strand
ACGCCAACCAGGCGATCGAACGCATCATGAACTTTTTCCCGGTCGAGCGTCACGCTCAGATCTACTTGCAGCTGTCCCTGAATCTGCGCGCGATTATCTCCCAACGATTGATCCCGTCGGTCGATGGTAAACGCGTCCCGGCCTTGGAAATCATGCTGGACACGCCGCGCGTCAAAGATCTGATCAAGAAGGCCGAGGTCGACACACTCAAGGAAGCGATGGAACAGGGCGTGGATGAAGGTTGCCAGACCTTCGATTACGTGTTGTTTCAGTTGTACAAAGAGAACAAAATCTCGCTGGAGCAAGCCCTTATCAATGCCGACAGCGCGAACAATTTACGCTTGAAGATCAAGCTGGAGGGACTCAAAGGCGATGAGGCCGTGAATGCCTTGCTCGATAAGCAGATGGGAGGACACGGGACAGATGCCTTTAAGATTCAGGGCGGCGCTTCAGGAAACGTCACTCCGATTCGCAAACGATAATTCTTCGACCCAGTCCTCAAGGGCCTGAACTTCCTTCGGTTTGGCGCTCAAGATATGAGGCCATCTTCTCAAGAGCCAGTGCGCTGATTCGGGAGCCGTACCAATTCGGCATCGTGTGCTCCGGATAGCCACGCACCACATACCGCTGCGGCTCCAAAACCGATTCAACGATGTAATCGTGCACCGTCTTGGCCTGCCCATGATATCCCGGGTCCTTGAGCCGCTGCTCTCCGGTGGTTCCCAGTAGCAGCGGGGGGCCAACTTGACCATCGGCACCGGGTATCCCTGGAATCTTGTGGCAAACAGGACATCCGGGTCGAGTGAAGATATCGACGAGAGACTCATCGCCCGTCACTAGCGAAATGGCTTCCGGCGTGAGCGCGGGATTGGCGGTGTGGTTTGGTGTTGGTCCAGAGACTCGGGGATCGTGAAGTGCCCACAAAACCGACAAGAAGACCAGACCGATGGCAATCCAGGCTACGAGCCGGTCTCGAGACAGTCGGAGCTTATCGCCTTTCACCTCATCGGGCACCTATTTGCCCTTGAATCAGCTTCATGAGTTGATCGAGCCCGCCCCCTTCGATCTTGCCGTTCGGTGTCAGCTTGTCGACCAGATCGGGAAGGAGGCCGGCCAGCTGTGAACTAGTCGCGCTGGAGGGCAGACCCGCTGTACTCGCCAATTGGCTCAGCAGATCGCTTCCCAAACCTTGCTCAACCTGGCTCGGAGTTACGGGCAGATTCCGGCCTGTGCTGACCCACGAATTTACGATTTCACCCAATCCGTTTTTCTGAAAAGCTTGGACGAGGCCGGCGAGTCCACCGATGCTGCCGTCTTTTCCGAGTAATCCCGCAACTGCCTGTAATAGAAGATTGTTTCCGCCCTGTCCTCCCAGCATGCCGCCTGCCGCTTGCCCCAATTGATCCATCAGTCCCATGATCGATCCCTCCTCAAAAGTCAGTTTAGAGCGTTCCCTACGGGGTGTATCACATGTACAGGACCCAGTCCAATCGGCGAAGTCGATATTGCCTGACATGCGGGCTCGATGTGGGGTGGCTTTTCATCAACCAAACTTTTGGTATGATGTCTCAAAGGAGCCAGCCATATGCAAACGAACAGCTTGTTGATTACCGGTATATTCATCTCTGGGCTTTCACTGGCTATCTTCAACAACCCGTCTCCTGCTTCCGCAGAAATGTACGTGGCTGGTCAAGCAGGAGTGAACTTCGCCGACCGCATCAACAGCATTGGAGGAACAGGACCGCAGGCTGGATTGCCGGACTCGGACCCTAGTCCGAATCCTGACTTTGACCTCCAAAATTCGATTACGTATGGAGCGAAGGTCGGATACTTTCCCGGACACAGCTGGTATGGAATCGAAGGCGAGGTCTTCCACACCAGTCCACACCTCAAGCAAATAGAATTTGTTCCTGCCGAGCCTGGCGTCTACTTTCGAGTGACCACGGTTGGTGCCAACTTTATTGCACGCTATCCTGGTCGGACTTTGCAACCGTACGCTGGAGTCGGTATCGGAGCAGCGATTGCTCATGTCGGCAATGCCACTACAGTGAGAAGCGACACGGATGTCGCCACGGCCTGGAACGTACTCGCAGGGCTGCGGGCATTCATTACACCAAAAATCGCTATTTTTGGAGAGTATAAGTATACCGGCGCAACCCTGAAGTTCGAAGGAGCATACGGCCCCGATGGAGGGTTTAGCGGCAATTACCGGGCTCAGCATATCCTTGGTGGGCTATCGTATCACTTCTAGAGGGAGAACGACCATGTCTCGTTTGACCATCCTTGCTCCGTTGATCTATGGAACAGTGATGTTATCGGCTTGTGCGGAATCCATCCATCAAGTCCAACGCGATTCGGAGTTGCTCGGCGTTCCTCTTGGATTGGAAAAAGAGATCGATACCAGCGTCAGCTTTGCAGATCTGAAGAGAGCCCCCGGTGAATTTATCGGCCGAACGGTGATGATCGGTGGAAACGTGATTCGGGCCAAACGGACCGGAGCGGGAACCGAATTGGAAGTGCTGCAACTGCCTACTGAAAAGGAAGGGACTTTGACGGAGGAGCGTCTTCGGTCAGAAGGACGATTCCTCGCGATTAGAGAATCATTTCTTGATCCAGCCAGTCTCCCCCAAGGCACTCCCGTTACGATAATCGGCACGGTTAAGGGTGAGATCACCAGACAGCTGGATGAAAGCGACTACACCTATCCAATTCTCGAGGTCAAACATATTATTGATTGGAATAGCATCGCGGCCCAAAGACGAAGAGATCGAAGTCCGTATTATGGTACTTATTATCCGCCCTATGGGTGGAGTGGATACTCTGCATATAGTCCATACGGTGGTTTTTGGGGCCCGTATGGTGGCTGGGGAGGGCGAGGATTTTATGGCGGTCCGTATTTTGGAGGTGGTGGAGGATTTTCACCTTCCCCACCACCCCCCCCACCGGCAAACGTTCATCCACGAATGCGGGGCAGATAGCAGCATATGTGTGATGCTGGCGTAGAAAGCTCGAACCAATGAAAGAAGAGGGTACGTCTGTCCGACCACTTTTTTCTCGCCGTGAAGCACTCGTATTGCTGGGGGCGTCCGGCACCCTTTGGCTTATCGATCGATGGTCAAGTAAAGCACAGGCCGCTGATGTACCTCGTCCCCCTTGCGTGATCCGGCCTGAACAGACCGAAGGTCCCTATTTCGTCGACGAACGACTGCATCGATCCGACATTCGGAGTGATCCTAAAGATGGTCGGGCCATAGCCGGAACACCGCTGACTCTGACTCTTCAAGTCATGCGGCTCGATGCAAGTGGTTGCTCTCCCTTACAGGAAGCTCTCGTCGATATCTGGCAATGCGATGCCGCAGGTGTCTATTCTGGTGTGGAGGATCCGGGTTTCAACACGCGGGACCAGAAGTTTTTGCGTGGGTACCAGATGACGAATGCGCAGGGGGAAGCACGATTTCTTACGATTTATCCTGGCTGGTATCCGATCAGAACCGTGCATATTCATTTTAAGATTCGCACGGCTGCGATCGCTGGGAAACGCTTTGAGTTCACGTCTCAATTGTACTTTCCCGATGAACTGACGGACCGCGTTCACATGGATCTCCCCTACTCATCGAAGGGACGACGGCGAGTACGAAATCAACACGATTTCATCTTCCGTGATGGCGGCAACCAATTGATACTGAACCCGTCTGCAACGAATGATGGCTATACTGCGACATTTCCGATCGGCTTAACGCTCCCTTAAATCCTGTCCTCCGAACTACTGCGTATTGACGTCTCCAGCGCTTCCCGGTACCCTCCACTTCCCCAACACACCTTTCTCTAGGAGGGCCTGCTTATGAAACTGCTGCGCAATGCCGCTCTGTTGATATGCGTGATGCTCATCCCTTACACAGTGAGTGCGGCGCCTCAGCCTGAAGTGCAGGTCGATTACTCGGCCGACAGTACGATGGAGTCGGAAGGCGGCATGACGATGAAGTCCCGCATCCATCATACGACGGGTAAAGAACGGATGGAGATGAGTGGATCGGATGGTATGGCGACGATCACTCGGAAGGACAAGAAGGTGGTCTGGCAACTGATGGGAGATATGTATATTGAGATGCCGATGGATCCGTCCAATGCTTCGGGCATGGACAGATTTGACATTGTCGAGCAAAGCGAGGTCGGCCAGGAAACGATCAACGGCATCAAGACGACGAAGTCAAAGATCGTCGCGGTCAAGAAAGACGGCTCGGGAAAGTTCGGCGGTTTCTTCTGGACGACGAAAGAAGGCATCACCGTCAAGATGGATTTGCTGTCGAAAGAAGGCGACAAGAAAATCCGTATGGCCAACGAGCTGACGAATCTGAAGATCGAAAAACAAGACCCTGCCCTCTTCGAAATTCCTCCCGGGTATACCAAGAACGACATGGGTGCAATGATGGGACAGATGATGATGGGTAAAGATCAACCGCAGGACCGTGGCCGCAATCGTGGTATGAAGAAACCCCGATCGGAAGAGAGTGGCGAACCGGCTGTCGATGTCGACAAGATGATGAAGGGGATTTTCGGCAAATAATGGAGGATCGACCGATGCACCTGACAAGAATAGCCGGCTATACCCTCATACTCGTAGCCCTCACGACTCCCGCTGTCCGTGCAGATGATCCCTGCATGGCCGACGATGAAAAGAATGCGGCGCTGGCCTTGTCTGCGGCGCTGCAAAAGACAGAGCAAGCCGGACAGCCTGCCGCGCTCTTCGCCGCCTATATGAAGGTTGTAGCGAATGATTGCATCGACCGCTACGACAAGAATGCGCTGCAGAAAGCGTTGGCCAACATACCTAAACTCGGTCGGGATCTCGCTAAAACGGCCGAGACGAAAGGGGTGCTTTATTCGGCTGAGCCCGTACGAGCAGATGGCCAAACCTCCGCATTTCAGTACTTCGAAGCCATCGGCGATCATCAGGAGGCCAACCGAGTCCTCAGTAAAGCCGTTCGAGCCAAACCCGAGGATCTACGCCTCTTCGAAACTGCCTGGAACATCGATAACGGCCGGTACGGTCCCGTCGATGCCAATACCGGCTCAAGACAGCCCTATAACTCCCCGATCGGATTCCGGCAAGAGTTGACGAAGGTGGCATCGGCCAATGCCGACCGGTTAATGAAAGCCGAGGAGAAAGACGCTCGGGGCCTGACGGGCAACATTGCCGAGCTAGGCGCTGCCACAGCACAATCGCTTCAGAAACTCAGGAGCGCTTCTCTATGGATGACATATCTTCCTGGCGGGGACAAACCTGCAAAGGATCGTGCTGAGCAGCGCGGCGACGTCATCATGAAGCGGCCTGATCCGACTTTTACACAAGGCCAGGCGATGATGTATTACGAATTCTCCGGCTCGCCGAAGGCAAAGGACATGGCTGCACAGATCAAGAAGAAAGGTGAGGAGTCCCAGCAGGCCATGGAAAAGGCCGGTCAGAGCATGAAGAATTCGTTTACCCAAAAGAACGAAGCTGAACAAAAGCAATTCGACAAGAAGAAAGCCGATCTCGAAAAAGAACTCGGGTTCTAGCGCCACTCCGTGTAATCTTCCATTTGATCCGTCTATAACCGGGCCTCTTGAGGCCGATTCCCGCCACCTTGACTCTCACCATTTGAAGAGCGATGCTAAAAGGTATCCCGGAGGTATATATGAAACCGGGGACCCACCATGCCGCCATCCTAGATTTTCGTATCTGCTCGTACACGAACGTCCTTGTTGGTCTTGTGCCTGCGAGGGCCTTGTTGTCTCATCCACCTTAGCCAGGAGGTTTCGCCATGAAACCCTCAACCGTGATGGCGCTTGCGACTGCTATTGTGTTCTTGACGGTATCTCTCACGTTCGCCAATCCAGCCATGTTGCCCAAACACCCCGGCTATCCGATGGGTAAGGCTCTTGATCCGGTGACAGGCCAATCACTCGCAAACGATCCGGGCCGAGCGAATGCGAGAATCGATGAAGCTCTGACCAATGCAGCGATCTTCGACGATGCGCGTTCGAAACAGAATTTGTTATTCAATCAAAACGACGAACGTCTCTTGGAAAAACCTGGAGCAGGACTGCTTCCCAGAGTGCAAGGTCCGAATATCACCATTGACCCACCTGTAAAAGAAGGCGCGAAGATGAGCGCGGCACCGGAATAACGGAGAGTATTTCGAGCTGACGGCTGGACAACGCTGTGGGGAGCCAGGGCAATGCCATGAACAAACAGGAAAGAACCACTATGTCTTTTTAACCGTTCGTCCATTCACCGTGTAGACAATCAATCCAATAATTTTGGGATGGTACCAGCACTGGGGGGTTGTCTCGGTTCGATCGTAGCAGGCGTAACATCCGGCTTCTGAGGAGGGGCTTGAGAAGCTTTGGCTAATGCCGGATTGGAAAGCAAGACTCGTGTTTGCTTTTCCTCCGATTGTTCCGTTTTCTTTTTGTTTCCGCCGGCAGAGGTCAAGACGAGTTGCTCAACGGCAGCCGCCACAGTTAAAAGACCTTTGGCAGCCGGAGACTCTGGTGCCGTTTCAATGACCGGCAGAAACTTTCGAACCGCCTGACTCACAGCTGGGTCGTCGGGAATCTCGCCAAGCATCGTCAGGTCACCGCCGACGTATTGATGGAGAATCTTACGAAGATACAGGACATTGACCTGAGAACTATCCGACACTCGATTGATGATCAGTCCTGGCCGAAACGATTGCAGCGTGACCGCAGCGGCGTCACATCCCTCAGCATCGGTCGCACTTGCCACTGCCATGACCTCTTCTACACTCGTAAAATCTCTGTTGGAGAGAGCATCCGATAAGGGACTCCGCGCGAGAAAGCATGCCAATACACGGCGGATGGCCGCCAGCTTAATGAATCGGTAGAGATCCAGCACGGAGGTGGGCTCGGGTGTAGCCACAGCCAGATGAATGTCGGCCATCAGAAAAAAGTCGAGGGCGTGGTAGTTGGTGCCAGCTCCGATATCGATCACCACGATGTCGACCTCAAGATCCCGGAACTGTTTCATCAACCGCTTCTTGCGGGCATAAACCATATTGGCAGTTGCCAAGGTATCTCCGGTACCTGCAATGAGGCGGAGGTTGGGGTGCATCGTGACGGGAATGGCAACTTCATCCAGCCGGTTGACCCGTTTGTCCAAAAAATCCGTCAAGGTCACCGATGGATTCAATTCTCCGAACATGATGTGCGCATCGGCACCGCCTACATCGAGGTCGGCCAGTATGACCTGCTTTCCGGCCTTCGCCAGTGCCAATGCAAGGTTGGACGAGACCACGCTCTTGCCCACGCCGCCTTTGCCGGATGCCACTGAAATGAGCGTTCCCACCGTGTCGTTCCTTTCGTAGGACGTGCCATCGAGACCAAAATCTCAAGGGGGGACTCTTGTGATGAAGTCATTGTACCGACTGAGTAACAAAAGAAAAGGAAATGCGCGATTCCGAATAAAAGATAGAAGTGCAACGGAGCCGGGATTATCCTATAACGAAGCCGGGCCAAGATAAAATCAATTCACGGTGAAATCCGCTCATCAATCATCACCAGCACCGTATCTAATGAATGCAGCTGTGATATTCTCCTTTCCGGTTGAGTGCATGGAGGCGCTTTAGATGAACATGCGAAAGGCAAAAATCGTCTGCACCATTGGGCCGGCGAGTCATTCTCCGGCCATCTTGAACCGATTGATTGAGAACGGCATGGATGCCGCTCGGCTGAATTTCTCCCACGGCACTCATGAATCTCATGCTGCAGCCATCACCGCCATCCGAAAAGCAGCCGCACAGCGCGGATCAGGAGTAGCGATCATCCAAGATCTTCAAGGCCCGAGAATACGGGTCGGCTTGCTGCCAAAGGGAGGGATCGAAGTCGACACCGGCCAGCTAGTGCGGTTACGAACATCGACTCAGCCGGGTGACTTGCGAGACGACCAAGCCGACGTTTCGGCCTCCCTCCCTGAGATTCCAGTCACGTACGCCTCACTCACCCGCGATCTCCAGGTAGGATCACGAGTGCTCATCAACGATGGTCTCATCGAGCTGCGAGCCGTACGCATTGAACGCGATCTGATTGAATGTGCCGTCATAGTCGGCGGCACGATCACGTCACACAAAGGCATCAATCTCCCCGGTACCGCCGTGAGCGCGCCTACCCTCACTGAAAAGGATCGGGAGGACATTCGATTCGGCGCCGAACACGGGGTGGATTATGTGGCACTCTCTTTCGTGCGAGGCCCCCAGGACATCGGCGCGGCACGAGCTGTGCTGGCGGATCACGGAATCAACACGCCGATCATCGCAAAGATCGAACGGGCCGAAGCCGTGGACGCATTAGATGAAATCTTGGAGCAGGCGGACGGTGTGATGATCGCACGAGGAGATTTGGGTGTGGAGATGGGGCCGGAGGCCGTGCCGGTTCTGCAGAAGCGAATCATCGTGGAAGCCAATCGGCGGCGGCGCCTTGTCATCACCGCCACACAGATGCTGGAATCGATGACGCACGCCCTCCGTCCGACAAGGGCAGAAGCGTCGGATGTTGCCAACGCCGTCTTCGACGGCAGTGACGCCCTGATGCTCTCGGCAGAAACCGCTATCGGAGCTCATCCGATCGAAACGCTTCAAGTCATGGATCGAATTATTCGCGCGGCAGAAGAAGGTGCCGAACCCGGAGTCATCCTCAAGCGTCAAGCCGATTTGGAGCATCTTTCGATCTCGGAATCCACCTGTGCTGCCGCGTCTTTTGCGGCGAGAGCAACCGATGCTGTAGCCATCGTGGCGTTCAGCGAAAGCGGAACGACGGGTCGGCTCATCTCCAAGCAACGGCCGAGTGCCCCGATCCTGGCATTCACGCATGCCGAACCCATCAAACAGCGCATGGCACTGTATTGGGGAGTCCGTCCGTTCATTATGTTGCGTATCGGGGAGACCGATCAGCACATCCGAGAGGCCGAACAACGCCTTAAGGCCGAAGGACTGGTGAGTCATGGAGATAAGGTGGTGATCGTATCCGGGACTATGGCGGCACAAATAGGCGGCACGAACTTGCTTAAACTCCATGAGATCGAGTAAGTCCGTTCTCAATATCGATCAGCTGCGCTGCCCTTGAATCAGCTCTTGATTCCATTCGAATGAACGGGCTAACCTAGCGCCCACTGACAGTGGATGCGCGATGAGACTCCTATCTACCGCCATCTGCACCCCAATCCCACACATTGCACCCATCGTTTATAGGAACACCGAAGCGTCGGAATCGATGCTTCTGATCATCCTCTCGGAAAGCGAACATCATGTCGCTGTACATAGTGTTACCCCTAATCCATCCATACTGCCTCATTTCATTATCAATCTGAATTGCCTACCGCCTCCCACATATCACTAGGGAAATCACCAGGATGTACACATACGTTCAGGTGGTACAAGCTAACGTACGGATGATCACCCAAGGAGGCTTCTAAGAGTATCACTCGCCTAAACACTTCAGAGGAGGGCAGCTATGGGGCACCACAAGATCGGTCTCATTATTCCGCATCCCGAAGATCAGAAATGGGATTCGGTCTGGAAGCTGTTCCGTACGCCCAATTTGAACCTTCCCACGCTCGCCGCCCTCATACCGGAGGATGAGTGGGACATCGAAATACAAGACGAAATCGTCGGCCCCATAGACTTCACGCGAGACTACGATTTGGTGTTCATTACTGTGACCACCGTTGTGGCCATTCGTGCCTACGAGGTGGCCCGCCTATTCCGAGAGCGCGGAGCGAAGGTGGTGCTTGGCGGCATCCATCCATCGACCATGCCTGATGAAGCCGTCAAGTACGCCGATGCGGTCGTGATCGGAGAAGGTGAATTGACCGTCCCGCGGTTGCTCGAAGACTTTAAGAAAGGCAAGATGCAACCGCAGTACCGCATGCCGTACATGGTCGAGAAATGGGACGAAAAGCCTCCCCGCTGGGATCTGTTGCCGCCCGGTTATATGTTTCGGGACGCGTTGACCGCGACCAGAGGATGCAACTACCGCTGCACATTCTGCTCGATTCATCTGGCCTTGGGAGGCGGCCAGTATGGATTCAGAAAAAAGCCACCGGCCGATGTCGTGAAGCTCGTCGAGAAAATGAACGGGCCGATGGTGATGTTTTGGGACGATGACCTGTTGTCGGATCCCGCCTATACGCGCGAGTTGTGCGCGGCCATGAAACCGCTCGGGAAGAAGTGGATGAGCCAGATGAGCGCCACGTATGTCGCGCATCATCCCGAGTTGCTGAAGACATTGAAAGAGTCCGGTTGTTCGGCCATGTTCATGGGAATCGAATCCATCAATCAAGATTCACTGAAATCCGTTGATAAACAAAATCAGGCGAAGCTGTACGAGGAGATGATTAAACGCATTCATGACCATGGAATCGATATCCATGCGGGATTTATCTGCGGCTTGGACCATGAAGATGTCTTTGACTTCGAGCGAACAGCCGAGTGGGCCACTAAGATGGGACTGGCCGGGGCACTCTGGCGCATTATGACCCCCTACCCCGGCACGAAGCAGTTTGCGGAACTCAAAGCCGCTGGCCGAATCCTTACGGAGAATTGGACTGCCTATACGGGTGAGCACGTCGTGTATAAGCCGGCCAAGATGACCGTGGAACAATTATACTGGGGTCATAAGTGGGCCAAGGGGCAATTTTATTCATTTAAGTCCATCGGACAGCGGGCGATCCAGCGTGCCTCTCAGAATGGGTTCGGCGAATTGCTCAACATCACCGGCTGTGGACTAGGCTATCGCTCTATGTTTCACCTGGCGGCAGATTCGGCGCCGGTCAATGTGTATAAAGACATGGACCACTTGCCGCCACAAGCCGAACCGATTGCGTATCGATTCCCCTATCCACCGAAGAAGCGGTTCAGCTTTATTACCGACCGTATGGATCAACTCCGGTCTAAAGTGCAGCCGAGGCCAAGAGTCAATAAATGTTGAACGGTCATCAAGCTCTTTCTTGCTAATGTTCCTACGTCGACGTGGGTTCTTGATTTTGCTCGCGTTACCAATTCTGCTCCAGAAGCCTGTATATGCGGAGTGGGTGGCAATGGATCAACGTTATCAATCTCCCGGATTACAAACGGTCTATGTCGATTACGACACCATTCGCCGAGAAGGCGATCTCATGACCCTATCAGCGTTGATTGATTGGAAATGGATGCAAGGCAACAGGTCTCCCACCCGATTTTATTCTACCAAGATAACCAAGCAGTTCGATTGCGTCGAGAAACTAGCGCGAACCCTGGCTGCCACAGATTTCTACGGTCACATGGGAACAGGACAGGTGATCGGTGGTGGCGGACACACAAGTGAAAGCTACTGGATTTCTATAGAACCGGGAACACTCAATGAAGGCTTGTGGGAGACAGCTTGCGGCACGGAATAACGAATACCTAGACCCTTATCGATCGTACGCGTGACGACCGGCAACGACAAAGTGCATCCGAAGCAAACAGTCCGTTGTCTGCACTCGATCACCGTTCGCCTTGGCGTTCTTCCAATAGAAACGCAACAACATCTCGATGGAGTTTGAGTGGTGGAGGTAGAGAGATCGCCTTGAGTGATGGTGTCTCAGGGAGTGGTTGTCGGATCGTCAGTAATGGCCACTCTTCTTCGTAAGGAACGATCCGTGCGATCGGCGTATTTCTATCAAAAACAGTAATAGATATCCCCGCATGCGCCTTTCGAAGCTGCTGGCTTAATCTGCTTTTAAATCAGCTTCCCGTACGTTACTCATGGTCATATACTAGAACCTATCTCAAAATAGTTGACGACCTGAATTTCCGGTCTTATAAGTCCG
>CAZPNQ010000117.1:0-11846 GCA_964587955.1 uncultured Nitrospira sp. | reverse complement strand
TCATCTCTTCTTCTTCGGTATGCGAAGCAGCTCGTCGTTCCATGCCCATCCTTCCTCAACACAGGCTGATTGGCTGATCAGGATTGCTGCGGTCCAACACCGCAGCCGAAAAATTGGCGAAGTATATCAAATTATGATGATTTTTGGAATATCGAATGTTGCGTCACTATGCGAGGAATCGTCCGGATATCGCCTACAGAACTTCGCCGTCCCAGGGATTTCACTATTGAGTGCTAGCGCGCGCACCGGTATAACTATAAAAAACCGCTTCTAAGAGGAGATCTATCATGGAGCACGCACAAAATACTTCGCCCGTCACCGATGACCCTCACGCACGAGATCTACTGCGCAAAGCATTCGAAGGGACCGCACGGTGGCAAAAAGACTTTAAGGGGTTTACAGCCGACCTCGCCGTGAATGTGAATGGGAAAGAAACGAGCGGCCCCGTCATCGTCAAGGGTCCTCGCGAGGTGTCCGTGCAGCTGGGCGATGGGGAGACCCAGAAATGGGCGCAAGAGCAACTGGGCATGATCGCAGTCCATCGGGGCCCGCGGAGCTTCGAAGAGTCCGACGGGAAGTATTCCTTGACGATGGAAGAAGACGGTCATCCGTTGGGCACCAAACTGAATATTCATGGCTCGCAATCCTTTTACCGGATCAAGGACAACCGCATCACACAGATCAACCGCAAGATGGCCCATCCGGGCATGAACCCATTCGCCTTTACGATCAACGTCGAGGAGAGCTCAATCACACAGGACCAAAAGAATCTCACGACTAAATACACCGTCTATTACTATTCGCCGACCGACGGCAAACTGACCAACGTCGAAAGCTTCACCGACACCCATGTCCGCGTCGGTTCATCCGACCTTCCAGCGACCAGACGGATCATTACCTACGAAGATGGACAGGTTGTCGTGAAGAATCTGACATTTAAGAACCACAAGTTGCTCTAAGAAATGGATCTACGGAAAGATTTTCCTCGCAGCATGCGATTCAAACTGGCAGGTTATGTCCATCTTGCACGCATGATCGACAAATGCCGGGCTGTGCTTGCGGGGACGGAAGGAGAATATATCTACCCTTGCCCGATGGACGAACGGCTTATGGAATTCGTCGGAATTACCAACGAACAGTTCACCGCTGCGGTTCAGTCTCATTCGACCGACGAGGGTGTCGTGAAATGGCTTGAGCAAACGGCAAAACCGCACCGGCCCGTCGAATTGGAAGGATGGAATCAGCAGTTGCTGGCGCGCGGGCCGAGTTCTGCAGGGAGTGCGGCCAAATTCAGAAAATACCTGGCCGCCATCGATCCATCACGCACCGATATTAGCGCTTGGTCAGATCTTCAGGATTTAGAAGAAGGGCGGCTCGTTCCGAAACGATAGCCAGAGGCTCAATCCGCGTCCACCCTGTAAGCTTCCCTGTATTTGAAGAAAAGAGCGTCACCTTTCTATCTTCTCCCAGAAGCGGCGCCGGTTTGGAAGGTTCGGGAAAACGAGCTGATCCTCATGGATCGTAAATGGCTGAGAGATACGCTCGTCACCTTCAAGCAGCAGGTGAAGGATTTTGCCTTCGACGTTCCAACGGCCAGTCCTTGTCGCTGAGCGGCTGGAAACCGTCACAGTCCAGTTCTCCATGGTCCCGTCGGCATGTAAGACCAAATGTTCATCTTTGGGCTGGTCGAACACGATTGTGGTCTTGCGCCAGTGCCCCGGCAAGACACGCGAGCTTTCGGAGATCGGTCCGATCGACGGTGCAGGTTCAGGAGTAATCGGCGCTTGGGCCATGAGAACCGTTATGTGCTCCAAAATCGGTTGGACTTCCGATGCCTTCACAGAAATCTCGGCTACCGCAATCACCAATGCCACGATCATAGATAGGAGGCAACGCCGCTTCGTGTTTGACGTCATGACACGACCTCCGAATCGATGTCAGTACGTGAGCGCCACGTATTTACCAAGGTAGATGGGTTGTTCTGCCTGCGCGACCATGAAGTGTGCGACATCAGAACGAGAAATGGCGCCAACTTGCATGCCTTTCACCAGATCATCCAGGACACGATAGCGGCCCATCATTGTGCCGTTGGTTAGGCGCCCCGGCCGCACAATTTCCCAGCGTGCATACGCCCCTGAAATTATACGCTCTTGCTTACTTTTGTTCGCATAGACTTTCTTGAGAAGCAGCGTGAACAAGAGTTTCATGGGAAACGAGTTATAGCTCCAGCTATCGCCTGCACCGAATCCGGTGAGCACGATGAGTGTTGGAGAGGAACCGATTTCTTGTAGGACGCGCAACAAGACCCGCGCGGAGTCAGAAAACAGAGTCGTGGCAAAGGGACTCTTCACACCGAGCGTGACGAGAACGGCGTCAGCACCTTCTACTGCAGCCCGTACATCATGTGAGTTTGTCGCACTACCTTGCACTCTTCTCAGGTTGGCGTGATCTGGTAGCGGAACGACCCGGCGCGATAACGTGATGACCTCATGTCCCTTCTCTAGAGAAAGACGCGTGACCAGAAGTCCCACTCCAGCCGAGGCTCCGATAACAGCGATCTTCATGTTCTCAGTTCCTGCTAGTTTTAGTTTTCATGAAAGAATGAGAGGTATATTCTACTTTTTCATGAGAGATAGGTCTATGGCGAGGGTGGAGAGGCGAGAAATGTTGAGGAAAACCTTCGATTCCAGATGGTCTACGATGAGCAGTTAGTGCCGATTGGCACCTTCAAGCACCTGCCCAATACTCAGTTCGTTACCGCTTGGATCTGCGATTCGAAAATCTCGCATGCCGTAAGAGCAATCGCTGATAGAACTCGAGTGCCAGCGGCAAATCATGTACCGAAAGAATCGGAGAAACCGATTGCAGCTGTATCGATGCCATATCTGTCATTGCTCGTCTCCCTCCTCTTGGGAGCGGCTTCCGAGGGGCTTGGAATACAAGCTGTGCTCACTACCCTTCCAACGACGGTGGACTAAGAACCTCCCGCCAAACGATGGCGAGATCGCTCAGTGCCTTGCTTCCATCGCCGACGTAGACCGAGCCGTGCATGGTGGCGAGCCGCTTCGGTTGCAACATGGCCAGCCGGTGCAGCGTTGTATCCGTCACCGAACAATAGGGCACGTAATTCGCCAACGGCCCTTGCTGATAGCCCACCAGCGTCTTCCTACACCGGTCGATGATATCCGATTCCGTCAGCGCTTCGACGTCCCCATCTTGGTGAAAGAGATCCGAGCATAGCAGCGTCCGTTCCGTCTCTTCGAACAGAAGTGACGCCTCCCAGCAATGTGGGACATGGGGTGTTGCCAGAAAACGGAAGCGATATTTGCCGGTTTGGAGTACCTCGCCATCGATCATCCCCTTGGCAGGACGAATCGCCAGACAATCATCCACACTGACCATCTTGCCCACCACGCTGCACACCGCGTCCGAGTGTGGTGCAAGGTGCTGCCATTCCGGGACTGTCGCACATTCATCGGATTCAAAATGGCTGAATCCGATCCACCGCAACGTCTGCGGGTCGATGAGCGATGCCACGGCGGCTTTGACGTCAGGAAACAACGCTCTCGGACCGGTATGGAACAATAGCGGCTCATCGTCGCGCACCAAGAATTGACTGAACTGGATGTTGAACGGTTCAACGAATGTCGTAATGCGGAACAGGTCTGGAGCGATCTCTATGATCTTTGCCATGGAATTTCCTCAAAAGTGAGCCGTACGAATTATACGTACGTCACACCCATGTTCAACACGGATAGATTTGGACTGGATAGTGAGCACTACTGAATTGTCAGGCCTAGATGCTGTTCGATGGTTCAGACACGTTGTTCCAACCGCTCTACACGTTCCTGAATCTGACCGTAAGAGAGGTGAATGAGTGCGCGTGTTTCTCGGAATTGCTCTTCAAGGTAGGATCGATCTTCGGCATGCCGCCGGTCGAGATGCATCTGAAATCCTTCGGCAACAAGTTGAAGTTCATGACGGAGCCCTTCCGCCAGAACACCAGCATGCCGTTTGGAGTCCGCGAGTTCTCCCTGAAGGGTATCGGTCGCTGCAGCGATGAGTTGCTGGATTTGGGCGAGTGATTCTTGGTCCATGACTTTCTGGAAGACCGGCGAAGTCTAGAAGCCAACGAAGAAGAAGTCAATGAGGCTATTCTGATGGTATGAATTTGATAGCAGAGAACCCGACAATTCTGCCGTTCTGAGCGTAACAGGATTGTTACGCAGTTTTCTGTTGGGCAACGTTTCCAAAGATTTGCCACCGTGCCTCAATGGTGTCCGCTGACAAGTCGGCACCGCAATTCCATTCGACAAAATACCCGCCATTGATAACCTTCAAAAAATCGGCCTCGTCTCGAAGCGCCCCAAATGCTTCATACTGAAGATATGGGCTCACGTCAAACCGGCCAATCCGACCGTCGTCTGCCACAATGGAGAGCACCCAGTTTGGTTCTGCCTGCAGCTCCGCGATTTTCATTGATCGATCTGTGCGTGTGTAACTAACGATTCATCACTTCCCATGTCCCGCCCGCGCTATTAATTCCTTCAGTCCGTTCAAATCCAACCACCCGGCCACCAATTCGTTCCCGACGATGAAGCCGGGTGTGCCCGAGATGCCGAGTTCATGGGCGAGTGTCCGATTCTTGTCAATCACGGCCTGCCACTTTGGGTTGGCCATGTCGGCTTCCAGGCGTCTCGTATCGAGACCGACAGAAACGGCGATCTTCAAGATATCTTTCTTCGTCATGCCGGCGTGGGAAGCGAGCAGAGCCTCATGGAAAGCTTGGTGCTTGCCTTGGGCTCTGGACGCGAGGGCGGCCTTGGCTGCGAGCACCGACGGTTCGCCTAAAATGGGGAAGTCCTTGTAGACGACACGCACACGGTGATCTTCCTTCTGGAGTTCGGTGACGGCGGCAGCCGCCTTCTTACAGAAGCCGCAACGATAGTCGTAAAATTCAATCAAGGTGATCTCACCTTTGGGATTGCCGCTGACCGGTGACGCCGGATCATGAAGCAGTTCATGTTGCTTTGTGGCGAGGGCGGCTTTATGACGTTCTTGCAGCTCAGCTTGGCGGGTGGCTTCCATCGTCTGCAGCGATTGGAGAATCACTTCAGGATGAGCCCGGATGTAGCGTTCGATCGCGGCATCGGTGGGCTCCTGAGAGAGGACCGAAATACCTTTGGTCTCCTTGGCCGTGGTTGCACAGCCAGAGGTAAACAGGACCAGGCTGGCAAGGACGCTCAACAAGAATGAGAAGCGGTTCCAGTGAACTCTATTCATGGGGGTCTCCTAATCGGATGCTCCTATCGATAGACTTCACGACGATGGCCAACCTTTACCACGAGAACAAGCAGCCGATCGTCTTTAACTGTATAAACGATGCGATAGTCTCTCACCCGAATCCGGTAGAGCTGATCAGCGCCGCTGAGTTTTTCAGATCCATAAGGCCGTGGCGTTGCGGCAAGGGAATCAATTCGTGATTTGAGTCGCTGTTGAATCTGTGATGGCAGGTTCCGGAACTGGCGATCGGCTTGGCGAGAGAACTCAATCTGATACGACACCACTCAACTCATAAACCAAGGTCTCGCTTGATTTTCTTCCAGGAGACCGTGCCTTCTCGGTTGACACTCGCCAATGCCGCACGAGCCTCATCTAAATCAAGCCGATCTTCGATCTCTTCGAGTAATTGCACGTCTTCGATCGGCACAACGGCAGCCATATCTTTGCCTCGGTTGGTCACCATTACCCGACGTTTCGTGCGAGCCGTGCGCGCAAGAATTTGTCCCAATTGTTTCTTAGCTTCAGAGCTATCGACTCTGGTCATCACACTCTCCTTTTTCATACCGTGAGTATAGCTCAAGGGGACTTGTGATGAAAGTAGACCTACAGCTTCCGCCCTTCATAACACCAATAATCACCCGGCTATCGATAGCCCTCCCCGCTTGTGCCGCCGCCAAACCCACCCCAGTTTCCGCCGAAACCACCTTGGCCGGTTCCCCAGTATTCTCCCCTTTGGATGCGCCGATATGGATGCCTCAAATCCGGCCGGCTCAACCACCAGAAAAATGAGATGATCGCGACGGTCGTGCCGAGGGTAATCCACACCCCAAGTCCCTTGATGCGAGGCCGTGACGGCGTATTGAGCCGTACTTCCTGCGCGGGCGTTGCCAGCGCAACCGCGGTTCGGTATAGCCCTTCCCCGAAATGCCCGCGTTCGATCGCAGGCTGAAGATACTTGCGACTGACTTCGTTCCTGACAGCCGGGGTAATGACCGGGAACATGTGACGCCCCAAGGCCATCGCGGCTTGCCGCTCTTGCACGGCCACCAATACCATGAGCCCATGCTCCTGCTGCGTCGAGCCGATTTGCCATTTTTCATACAGCGCGTCCGCATAGTGTTTGGCCGACGGATAGGGTTTGATACTGGGCACCGTGACCAGCACCATTTCTACACCGCTTTTCTTCTCAAGATCGGTGCAAACCGAACGGATGCGGTCCTTCCACTCCGGCTCCACTACTTGAGCATGATCGCTGACATAGCCGATGGGATTGGGAAGCGGTACACGTTCTTTCGGCCGATCGTAGAGCGACGCGTGCGTATCGGCGGTGTACCAGACAAGCAGCAGGCTGAAGACGATTCCTATGGTGTGTCTCTCTGGACGAGCCATCATCGTGTGATCCGCACTTCAGCGGTGGTCACGAGCTTCGTCAGACCTTCAAGGTATCGGTCCATGAGCCTTGGGATTTCTTTCTGACCTGCAGAAATCTGCCCGCGCTTGAGCAAGAGCGCATCGCGAAGCCCGGCCAGATCGATTTCCAGGTGCGATTCCAGATCTTCCAACAGCGCTTCACCATGCGAGAGCACAGGTCGCGACAGCAGCCGCTGCACGCCTCGAAGCGCCGGCAACAGCGCGGTAATGGAGAGGGGCAAGAGGATGGTCATGGCCTCTTCAGTGCTTCGTCCTTCCACGAGTCGCTGACGGAGGCGAAGCAGATTCCCTCGTAACGCCTGCAGAACTTCCGGGACTAAATAACGGGCATCGATCTTAAAGCCCACAAAGGGATCTTGGCCCCACAACAGCCGATGACATTCGTGGATGTCTTGATATTCAAGAGGAAATGCGATCGAAGCAGATTGCAGATCGTCCGCCGTCAGAAACAACGGGACGACCACGTGCTCCTTGCTCCAGCGCTTATGAATGTTGTCATATTTTTTCAATACCGCGAGGTTATAGGACGACATCACTAGAAGCAAATTAAGGTTAGAGCTGCCCGGCAAGAACTCTCCTCGTACCGCACTGCCATATAACAACACGCTTTCTAATTCAGTTTCATACGTTTTTGTCACATATTTCACGTATGACTTTAATATTTTTTGCGTCTCATCCGGCAATCCATCTATCGTCCAGTCGACCGATTGCATAGGGGGCACTCCACTCCAAAGGCTAAGGCCAAGGTTGAGGCTGAGATTGCTGACCCTCAACCTCAACCTTAACCTTGATCTTCATCCTATTTCCACTCCTGGAATCGTTCGTGATCTTTCCAGAGCGAAAGAAACTTTTCCCGCGCTTTGACGCTAATCGCATGATCCTTGATAATATCCAACCGCTCATCATTGTAGCGGTTTCCACTGGTCGTCTGATTCATCGAGCCGTTGGTATTGATCTCGTCGTCGATCACTGCCTGTTTCAAATGCATCAGACTATCGTGCCGATTGATCTTGATCGGAATCCCGGCTTCGCGGAGCGTTGAGAGGGCCGTCTGCTGCTTCACATCCACCAGTCGCTCACGATCCGTCACGACACGCACATCCACACCGCGTCTTTTTGCCTCGACCAGCGCCTTCACCGTGAGCGGCGACGTTAACCCGTATACGGCGACAAAAATGTATCGTTTGGCACGATCATATATCCGCACAAGCTGTTCGAGCGGCCTATCCTCCGGGCCATACCAAACTTCGACCGATGCTGCAGACACCTCCAAGCTTGGCGTAAGCAGACTAGCGGCAAGCAGCCAGATGATGAGTCCTCGGTAGCGCTGCATGGATAATAAGAAGGGCGACCGCCTGATCATTCCGACTCGAAGAGGTCGCGGAAGTGATCTTCGGACGACTCCCAAGCCGGAGGGGCATGCACCTGAAGCCATTGTCGGAGAAACTGTTTCTGCTCCTTGGTGAGCAATTGCCTGATCTGATGTGAGCGCCCTTGAAGCGGCTGGAGCAAACTTATGTGCTTTTTCACGTCGAGCATAGCGGTTCGGACATACATATTCGTAAAGGTGGAGGGCTGTTCTTCCGTTCCTTCGCCTTGCACCCACACCGAAAGGAACTTGTCCAAAACAAGGCCGGCACTGTCCAGAGCCGGTTCCGTATCATGGAACAACTCGTTCTCGGACTCGGTCAGCGGCGTCGATTCAGCAGCTCGAAAGAGAAAGTTCTTCTTCCACATCTTGGCAGGCGGCATAGTGGCGGCGAGCCGGATCAAAGTCAAGCGACTCCTCTCATAACCATCTCCCATCTACTTTGAGCCTGAATCTTATTGAACGTCGAAGTCTCTCACATGGAGTCTCACGGCTTGACAGCTGTGATGCCGGTTGATTCTTCGGCGACAACCTCGCCGAGCATGGCCTCTTGCGTAGGCGGGTGATTGACGTGGCCTTGACAAGAAGAGCATGCCTTTGCTAGCTTCAAAATTCTTTAATCTCTAAGCCAACTTGGGAGAATCTGTGCAGGTCAAGATCAATGGGAAGCCGGAGGAAATTCAGAACGGAACCGTCCTCGATTTGTTAAAAACTAAGAACATTGAGCCACAGATGGTCGCCGTCGAGATCAACGACAAGATGCTGGATCGAGACCATCTTGCCACGACCCATCTCCATGAAGGAGACCGCGTGGAATTCCTCTTTTATATGGGAGGGGGCCGGTGAGTACGACCTTGCATAAAGACGTCACCGAGCTGATCGGCAAGACTCCGCTGGTTCGATTGAATCGTCTTTCAAAACCTGACTCGGCGACGATTTACGGGAAAGTCGAATTTTTCAACCCCGGTGGCAGCGTCAAGGATCGGATCTGCCTCAACATGATCAATGAGGCAGAACGTCAAGGGAAGCTCAAACCGGGAGGAACCATCGTTGAACCGACCAGCGGAAATACCGGCATCGGGCTGGCGTTAGTCGCGGCGGTGCGTGGATACAAACTGATCCTCGTCATGCCGGAAAGCATGAGCATGGAACGGGCCAGCTTGCTGTCGTCGTATGGCGCACAACTCGTGTTGACGCCGGCCTGGGAGGGCATGAAAGGGTCCATTAAAGAGGCCGAAAGTATCTTGGCTCAAAATCCGTCGTACTTTATGCCCGATCAATTCTCGAACCCGGCCAACCCTGCGGTGCATAAAATGACGACGGCCGTAGAAATCTGGGATACGCTCGAAGGGAAAATCGATGCCTTTGTGGCCGCGGTCGGAACCGGCGGGACGATCACGGGATGCGGAGAAGTCTTCAAAGAGAAAAACCCTCAGATAAAAGTGATCGCTGTCGAGCCGGCGACCTCACCGGTCTTATCCGGCGGTGATCCGGGACCTCATAAGATTCAAGGGATCGGTGCGGGCTTTATTCCCAAGGTCCTCAACCGAAAAGTTCTCGACCGCGTCATCACCGTTACGGACGATGAAGCGTATCAGACTGCGAAACAACTCTCGAAGAAGGAAGGCATGCTGGTCGGCATTTCCGCCGGGGCGAATGTGTTCGCCGCCCAACAGATCGCCGATGAACTGGGACCCGGCAAGAATGTCGTGACGATTCTGTGTGACACCGGCGAGCGCTATATCAGCATCGAGAAATATTTTAATATTTAGTGAAAGGTAAAAAGTAAGAAGTGAGAGGTTCTGGAACCAAGAAATCTTCCTTTTCACCTTTTACTTTTCACCTTTAACTGAACACGATGGAATTTACTGAAGAACAGATCAACCGCTACAGTCGGCATATTCTGTTGCCCGAGGTCGGCGGCAAGGGGCAGAAGAAAATCGCCAAGTCCCGGATTCTTCTCGTCGGTGCCGGTGGCCTTGGCTCCCCCGCGGCATTGTATTTGGCTGCGGCAGGAGTCGGCACCATCGGGTTGATCGACAGCGATGTCGTGGACCTGACGAATCTCCAGCGTCAGATTCTTCACCATACGTCCGACATAGGTCGTCCCAAGGTCTTATCCGGGAAAGAAAAGATTCTGGCATTGAATCCCGACGTATCGGTCACAATGTATGAGGAACGGCTCACCGCCGGAAATGCGCTCAAGATCTTCGGTGACTATGATGTCGTGATAGACGGAGTCGATAATTTTCCGGCCAAGTTTTTGATCAACGATGCCTGTTTTTTCACCGGCAAGCCGTTAATTCATGGCGGCATTCTTCGATTCGACGGACGTGTGACGACCATCATCCCGAAGAAATCAGCTTGCTATCGTTGTGTGTTCAAAACACCTCCACCGCCTGGCTTAGTTGCTTCCTGCCAGGAGGCCGGAGTCATAGGAGTCTTGGCAGGCATCATCGGAACGATTCAGGCAACGGAAGCCTTGAAGCTTATCCTGGGTATCGGTCGGCCGTTGACAGACCGACTGCTCGACTTCGATGCGAACAAAACACAATTTCGAGAAATCAAAGTCCGCCGTAACCCGAATTGTGCGCTGTGTGGGGAACATCCGACGATTACCGAGCTGTTCGACGATGGAGATCCCTATGCCGGATGCACGATGCGTCCATCTGCATAGGGCTTGATAAGGGTGCGATCATGAGCAAAATGAAAGCGCTGGTATGCCGCGAGTGCGGTAAAGAATACCCGACGAAGGCCATCCATGTCTGCGAAATGTGCTTCGGTCCTCTCGAGGTGAAGTACAACTACGACGAGATCAAGAAGACGATTTCGCGCAAGAAAATCGAGGATGGACCGCGTAGCATGTGGCGCTACCTCGACCTGCTGCCGGTCGAAGGGACAAACTTCGTAGGGCCGCATGCCGGATTCACCCCTCTCGTACGAGCGAAGAACCTTGGCGCGTATCTTGGGCTCGACGAGCTCTACATTAAAAACGACACCGTCAATCACCCGACGCTGTCGTTTAAAGATCGCGTCGTCGCCGTCGCTCTCACACGCGCGCGTGAGCTTGGCTTCGAAACAGTGGCCTGCGCGTCGACGGGCAATCTGGCCAACTCCGTGTCCGCTCACGCCGCCTCTGCCAATCTGCACTGCTATGTATTCATTCCCGGCGACCTTGAAGCGGCGAAGGTGCTCGGCAACCTGATCTATAAACCGCACGTCGTCGAGGTGGAAGGCCACTACGACGATGTCAACCGGCTGTGCAGCGAAATCGCCGGTGAACATGGCTGGGCATTCGTGAATATCAATATCCGCCCCTATTATGCGGAAGGTTCCAAAACCCTTGCCTTTGAGACCGTGGAACAATTGGGGTGGAAAACACCTGATCAAGCCGTCATTCCAATGGCTTCGGGCTCCCTGTTGACTAAGATTTGGAAGGGCCTGCATGAAATGAAAGCGTTGGGTCTTATCGATCACGTTCGCACGAAGATCAACGGCGCCCAAGCGGAAGGTTGCTCTCCGATTTCCACCGCATTCAAAGCAGGACGCGACTTCTTCAAGCCTGTAAAACCACAGACGATTGCCAAGTCCCTTGCCATCGGCAACCCCGCCGATGGGTACTATGCGCTGAAGGCAGCCGCCGAGAGTCACGGTTCCATGGACATGGTGACGGATGAAGAAGTGGTTGAAGGCATCCAGCTGCTGGCTCAAACCGAGGGCATCTTCGCGGAAACAGCCGGCGGCGTCACGATCGGCGTGCTCA
>CAZPNQ010000116.1:0-12136 GCA_964587955.1 uncultured Nitrospira sp. | reverse complement strand
GGTGAGGGCGGAGAGAAGAATGGCAAACACCAATTTCTTGTTGGTCGTCTGCGCTACCCTCATAGTGTTATTCCCTCCTCTGAATTAGTATGAAGACTGCGTTCACTCGAGAACCGTTATGCGGTTCCGGAAGGTCGCCCTTCCTCATTCTCCTTGCTGTCCTTGTCTTTCTCTTTCACGTCCATAAACGACTGCGCGCCAACTTCGTTCAGTAACATGGTCAGTTCATTACCCTGATCTTGCGCCCCGCATTCATAGGTCTGGCCTTCGGGAGAGCTGAACGTCGCCGGGCGATAGTCGGTTTCCGTATAGGGTTGAGGAGTGACCCCCAAGAAAGCCGTTTCGAAGTCCATCCAATCAGCGGTCATATCGGCCACCAATTTGAAGAGTCCGGAGTCCGCTTTTTTGGTCAACATACGACAGAACAGCGGCACCCATCGGCCGATATGGTTTTTGACAAACTTCTTCTGTGCGTCGACCACGATTTGCGTCTTCTCCGGTCCATCGTGGCAGAGTGAGTAGGATTCCTTGTAGGCGAGAAAATGCATGAATTCGAATTCGACGCTGAGATGATCGAGCCGCTCATGAATATCTTTCGACAATTCGACTCCGAAGGCTTTGTAGAAGCCGGAGATATCGCCCATGACATGGGATTGCGCAAACACATGGTCATTCCCAAACAGAGTTTCGTACGGCGGACAATCGAGCGTAATCACGTTACTGAACACGCGGCGATGTTCCGATTGAAGATCGCTGAGCTGCCAGTTGACGCATTCGGAAGCAATCAAGCTTTCCACCAGGGTCAACTGCTTTCTGAGTGACATGAACTTTGCCTTGGCCCGGTCACCTCCATCGGCTCCTAGTGCGACTTCCAATGCATCAAGAGCCGCCCGGCCATCCTCTACGAATTCGCCGCATCGGAGATACTCCAGAAATTCTTCATCTTCGGGGTAGAGGAGGCTCCAGGAAATCAGCAAATAAATCTTGCTACGATTCAGCGCGCGTTCGACCGCGGGAGAATCTTTGATCGTCGAAGGGCCCGCCAGTGTGGCGGTTGCAGATGCAGAGTCACTTCGCATCGGCTGTTGACTTGTCATAAAAATCGTCTCCTGGCCATCTCGTTTATCTCACTACCTTGGGCCACAAGGCAGGATAGCAGGACCTTGTATGTATATGAAATGGACGGTACGAAGTCAAGGGTGAACTGGTTCGCTCTCGTGAAGAGAACCTTTCTGCCGAACGACATGGAAGAAATGGTGTGATCATCGATCGCTTCGCATAAGTTGCCTGAACGGTATCACATGGATGGCAACATGATCGTTAACGGTCTTACAGACCATTTCACACATTCCACAGCCGGTACAGGCTTCCAGTCCCACGGAAAGATGCAACGACGCAAAATCCATCAGCAAGGCATCTGTCGGACACTTCGATACACAGGCATGGCAGCCTTGGCCGGCCGTGCAGAGCCGATGCGAAACCGTAGCGATTCCCATTCGGACTTGGCTGACCCCTTCGACCGGAAGGAGTGCGTCGGTCCTACAGGCTGCAATGCAAGGAAAGCCGTCGCATAGCAGGCAGGGCGACTGATCGGCAAAGAGAACGGGTGTGCCTTCGTGTGGATGCGTCGTGATCGCACCTGGTGGACAAGCCGTGACACAATCGTTGCACTTTGTACACCGTTCAAGGAACAGCGGTTCCTCCGCCGCCCCGGGAGGACGTAGCCAGTCCATGCGAGTGGGCGGAAGAGGCGGCTCTACCGGAATACCATCAGCGTGTTTGACGAACTCGTGCGCCGCTCTGACGGTAGAAACAACGGAATCTTTTATGAAATCTCGGCGACCGTATGAAGGGTTGGTAGCCATGGAATTCAAGGAAGGTTCAGGCTGAGGCTAAGGTTAAGTAAGGACCCCTTGGACTCGACCTCGACCTTAGCCTTCTCTACATTACTCCGTCTGCTCGCAATTTGTAGACTTCCACACAGCGATCACAGGCTCCGAAGTCCACGTCCCAACCTGGATGATTTTCTCGAATAAAATCGAGTACATAGGGCTCAATTTTTGTCCCCATATCCTCGACCCATGAATAAGTAGGGAATCGACATAGCGGGCATGGGAAACCCGGCATGAGCATAATTTTGTTTTCGATTTCCGGGACTTCACCACCTTCCACATCCACGGCCCGATCCATCACGCGAAGCGTATCGGCAGCCATCTCAATCAGCTCCGAATGGGTGAAGTATGCGGTCTGCCACAGCCCCTCAAATACCGACTTCAGTTGAGGAGGCGGAATTTTTCGGTACCACGACCGGAATTCCTTGAATCGATCCTCCTTGCTCAGCATCGGCTCCTTGTCTATTGCGACCAGTCGACTATCCACGCTCAAACTCCAGAGCACGCGATAACGCTGCAAGATCAGCGTCTCTTCACCGGGATTCTGCCCAAGCTTGGTATCTGGATCGTAGCCGAACATCGGGTCGATCATATCGGAGATGTGCATCAGCTCATGGCGGCAATAGCGGGTCAGTGCCGGGTCATAAAAACGGCGGGGAATCAGCTTGATCCCAACGCCCTTCATGCCTTTCTCTTCGAACTGTCTCGCCAACTCCTTTTCGACGGAACCCCACTTCCTGAGAATGTCGACGCCTTCCTGATCTTCCTTCAGCACGCCTTTGACCAGGACGATTCCGATCTTCTCCTTCAATAAGGGATATTCATTGAACGAGTCGCGGACGATATCCGAAAACCCCCAGATACCGAACAGATATTGATAGAGTTTCTTGAACTCCGCCTCTCGGTCTTCGAGGATGAATTTCTCGTAAATCGGGTCGGCATGCTCGTGGAATTCTTTGTAATACGTGGGATCGCCTTCGCGTTCCGTCTTCTCAACGAACGAGTCGATCACTTCCTGGAGCAAAGCCGGTTGGAATCTGATTTCCATGAAAAAACCCTCAGCGGTTTGAATGGATCCCTACGAAATACTGTTCCGACGATTCATGGCGACGCGGTCATGTGAGTCGGTATGTCGCTTCGGCGATGTCCTTGAGCAGGCTTAGCCTCAACCCTAAGCATCCTCTTCTTATTTACAGAAGCGCGGTTGAAGGGTTGACTTGGCCGCGAGGCATCTCTTACGATCTGAAGAGTCGGCTGAATTATACTGGCCTGGCTGTCGCTCAATCAAGGACTATGCCGCCAAGAAAAGCATCTATCAATGTTGGAACCCATCATGACTTCTTCACTATCGAACCTCTCTTCTGAGCCAGCGGCTGCATCGGCCCCGCTCACCGATTTGTTAGAATACTGGACGACCGACTGCCGGGATGTGAAAACATTTCGTGGCCATTCGCACGGCATCTGGGCTGTCGCGTTTTCACCTGATGGTACCACCCTCGCCAGCGGCGGCGCTGAGCGTCTCGTGCGTATGTGGGACATCGAAACCGGTCGGTTATTGCGATCCCTACGCGGTCATACCCATGATATTCGCGCCATAGTTTTCACGCCGGATGGACAGACTCTCGCCACAGGGAGTGAAGACCGCACGATCCGGTTATGGAACGGCAAGACCGGCGAGCCGACGAAGTTGCTGTTCACACGGTATGATCACAACGTCTGCAGCCTTTCGCTCTCACCGGACGGCCTCATGCTCGCGCGCGGCAGCCATAACAAAGACATTAAGATTTGGGAGATCACGACCGGTACCGAGCTGATGACGTTGCTCGGGAAAGATGAGTACGACCATCATTGGTCGGTCTGTGTGGCCTTCTCTCCAGACGGCATTCATCTTGCCAGCGGAACCGATATCGGGAAGATCAAAGTGTGGGAAGTGCTCCCCAGCGGCGAGGAAAAGGTCCTCCACGACGCCCATTGGCGGCCAGTTCAGACAGATTCCACCGAGACCCGCGGCTACTATGTCGAGGATGACGGCGGATTTCAAAAACCGATGGATTACTGGATCGGAGCCATGACCTTCACCCCCGATGCCAAACTCCTGATTACCGGCAGCCGAGATACGACCATCAAGCTCTTCGAAATGCCGAACGCAGTCGAGAAAAAAACCCTCACCGGCCACAAGGACTGGGTCCGCTGTCTCGCTGTGTCACCGGATGGAAAAGTGTTGGTCAGCGCGGGCGACGATCACACGATCAAGTTTTGGGATCTGGCCACCGGCAGAAACTTCCGGACCGTGAAAGGCCACAGCGGCCCTGTGCGCTGCATCACCTTTTCCTCCGACGGCAAACGCCTTGCCAGCGCCTCCTGGGATCGGACCGTCAAGCTATGGGAAGGGGGAACGAAAACGGAAGAGTAGTCACACACATCACTAGCTCATTCGGCGGTAGCACCTTTACTACTGAGACACCTCCTCGCAATCTCTCTCCTCACCGCTGTACGCATTCATGCAATGCAGAGTTGATTTTCTCAATGATTCCTAGATGGAGTTGTGGGTCGCTGAACCATCCAACCCCCAGCATATTGACTGACCGGGGAACTGGTCCCTGGCTGGTATTGCGTCCAGTACATGTCGAACAATAGGCGAAATACGCAGGCAAAGCCTTTTTACCAACAAATAATTCCCTAATATTAGGAAGACCAATCTCAGCAACTACTTGGGCATGTTTTTGCGTGACCGCTTCCTCAATGCGCTCACGAACGAACTCACCTGGCTGATCGCATGCGGCTAAAATTGGCTCCGCACCATTGCGGTATTCAGCCTCATTCAGGATCGGCCAGCACTTCTCGTGGCTAACGACATTGCGAAAATTCATAACCACAGCACCAACTTGAGCTTTAGGCGCTGCTTCAATCTGCTCTACACCTTCCTCGAGCCTGTCAAAGAAAGTCTTCCCGGACGATCCATAGATTGTCTTGCAGGCAAAGCCCCAGCATTGCCCATCAATCGTTGCCAGAACATCGGGATTATCACCTTTGGACAATTTGGACAAGAAGGGAGGGTCAAGAACGACTTCATCGCTCAGGTCAAGCAATGCCAATGCAAATAAGAGTTCAAAAATCTTATTGGTTGTCTCCTGACATATTCGTACTTGCGTGTTCTGAACTACCGTTCCTTTGTTCAGCAACGCTAGATGGGGCACAAATGTTGAGAAACTCACATGGGCCTTCAACCGAACGATTTGTCGGAGAAACAGCCAAATACCCAGAACTTCTCTGAAGACATGACGGATATCTTCGTGTGGATCACAGATATAGGCGTTCTGATTATTATCCTTCCCCTCAAAGATTGAATAGCACGCCTTAGCAAGCTCAGAGCCTGGCTGGATCGGAATACCAAACTGTTTCAGTACTTCTTCGAACTCATAGACAAGCTGCTCAAGCTCTGAATAAGACGCAACCTGTCCAGTTCGACCGATGTTTCGTTGGATATTTGTATTTGTTGACATGCTGATTAGGCAAGACTATAGCGCCCGGATTTTTTCGTTCCGCTTCGTTGTACCAACCCAGCTTCCAAGAGTGGATTCAAGAGATCCATTGCTCCTTGTTTGGAAACCCGTAAGCCCTCACGAAGCTCTCTGGGCGTCATCGCCCCCCGGTCCTTGAGCAACCGAAGCAGTTGTTCTTGGCGTGGGCGCAACAGCACTTTTTTGGGTCCAGAATTGGCTTGGAGATGCTGGATACGGGTCCAGACACGCTCTAATATGATTCGCAATGCCTTGGCACAGTACTCAACCCAAGCCGTGAGATCACTCCCCTGCTTCCGCACATTGGCAAGCGCCGCATAATAGGCGGACCTGTCTTCCCAATACACTTCGTCGACTGAAAAGATATGGTGAGTGTCAAACCCTCGGCGGTAGAGTTCCCACAATGCCAGAGCTCTGCCGGTACGTCCGTTGCCGTCGGCAAACGGATGGATGTCCTCAAACTGATAATGGAGTATGGCTGATGAAACAACCGGTGACCATTCTTGAGCACGGTCATTCCACCACTCCAGAAGCTCGTTCATCAGCCCGCTGACCATATCTGGCACTGGCGGCGTATATAGCCCCACATAGACCTGTATATCTCGATATCGACCTGCTGAACCTTGGTCCATTACTTCTGTAGCAAGTAACTTGTGTAATTTGAGAATGTCTGTGTGGCTGATCTTTTTCTTCTTGTTGTGTCGTTCGATAAACCGAAGCCCTGCTAGGTAGTTGAGGATCTCTCGTTGCGATCGTAGCGGTTCAGCTGGTAGCCCATGTCCCTCTTCGATAAGGCGCACCTGTTCCAGCGTTAAGGGGTTTCCTTCAATAGCCGTGGAACTGTGAGTATTACGCACTCGTGCATCACGTTGCAGTTTCGGAATCCAGGGGACCTGGATAGTGGCCGCCAAGATACGTTCCCGCATGCTTGCGATGGCTTCCAATTCTCTTAGAGTGCCGGGAGTAATGCTGAACTTTGGTTGAAATGCCATATGGCAAGCATAATAATGAGTCAAGTATGAGTCAAGTTATTAGTCAACCGGCTTGAAGCGTTCCGGGATAGGCCCACGGTATCGATCGGGCAGGATTGTGCCAGGCAGCAAGTGCCGCATGTCAGTTCGGCGCGATTTCGTAAACCAGCGTCACCGCGGCCTCGATCTTCAACTCGCCCGGTGAGATCGCTACTTCGCTCGCGCCCGTGTCCATCGCCATGCGCGCCATTGGAGCAGCGTATCTCGCTACAGGGCTGCCCTCATTAACCGACAAAACCCGCACGAGTTTCATGTGCAGCGCCTCGCTCAAGACGGCCGCTTTCTCGCTGGCTTTGGCCGCAGCTTGTTTCAGTGCACTCACCCGTACCGATTGTTCATCGCGCAAGCCCCAATGCAACCCCTGAAAGCTATTGGCGCCGGCCTTCAAGGCTTCTTCGATGACCGCGCCGACTTTGTCGAGGGCACGGATTTCCACCGTCATCATATTGCTGACGACGTAGCCGACGATTTCCGGAGTAGCCGGCGCCACATCGGCGGGACGGTTGGGCAGTGGTCGATATTGTGGGGATACCGTAAAGGACGAGGTTTGGATTCGCTCCTTGTCGATCTGTAAGTCCCGCAGCCGGTCCATGACTTTGCTCATGACGGCACTGTTCCGCTTCTGCGCCTCGGCGAGTAATTTGCCAGGGGTGTCCAACCCGAACGTCACAAAAGCCGTATCCGGCGCGTGCGTCACTGTCCCGGTTTCGCTGACCGTGAGGGTCGGCATCTCGGACTTCGTCTCATCATGCGCCAGTGTCACAATCGGAAACCCTAATATCAGCACCAGCACCCATATGATCTGCATGTTCGCCTTCCTTTCATCCATGGCGCGATTCATCTCTGTCACTACCTGCCCATACATTCAAGAAATGTGCGGCAGCATAGCTTCCGCTTAACCATGACGCAAAGAATACAATCTCGCCAACCCCTTGACGCAACTGCAAACATACGCCATCTTCTAGCAGCAGATAAGGAGATGTCATTATGGCGATATCATCGGCCATGCTCCCCCTGGGAACAGCTGCACCACCTTTTTCACTGCGCGATCTAGTTAGTGGTGAGAGCTGTTCGCTCGATTCATTTGCCGATAAGACCGCACTCCTGGTCATGTTCATCTGCCAGCACTGTCCCTATGTGGTGCATGTCGAGCAGGAACTTGCCAGGCTCGGACGCGACTATCGCAACACGAGCCTTGGTATCATGACCATCAGCAGCAATGATCCGGCGGGATATCCCGATGACGCGCCGCCAAAGCTCAAAGAAATGGCCTTGCGCCTGGGCTTTATTTTCCCATTCTGTCACGATGAGACACAGGAGATTGCGAAGGCCTATCGCGCCGCTTGCACTCCGGATTTCTACCTCTTCGATCGTAACAGGCGGCTGGTGTATCGCGGACAATTGGATGACAGTCGACCCGGTAACAATCAACCGGTAACCGGCCGTGATCTTCGCGCCGCCATCCAAGCAGTACTGGCCGACAAGCCCGTCGATGGTAACCAGAGAGCCAGCATCGGTTGCAGTATCAAGTGGAAGCCAGGCAATACTCCGCCCTATGCCTGACCCTGCCCGATCTCACCCATAGCCTCAATTGCCGTGGAAAACGAATATTTTCTGAGATGGCACGAAAATTCACACTCCCCATCTTCTGTGGATAACCTTGTGAACAAGTACCTTTTATCTGCTAAGGATTGTGCAAATGGCATGTGTGTTCATCAAACCGCCTATTTTTTAGGCATCCGCACCATATCAGAAGAGCCACAAGTAATAGTGGCCCTGAAACAGGTTCTCTCATTTCCTGCATATTCCTAGAAATATCGATTTGACGTGACGTAATCACTCCCTATGGTGCCTTTGCCGTCGCCACCATTAGGATCACTATCCACAGGTACAAGAATTTTCTGGGGATGGCGGATCTCAGCCACCGCAGCGGGTTTCGTGCCTGTCAAGAGCTTAGCAGAACAAAGATGGCTCCGTCGAATAGTGAAAAGGACCCAGGTACCAATTTCTGCAGACCAGAGCCGAATGGTGGATGTTGCATCACGATCATACGTAGAGAAAAGCAGCTCACTCCAAATATGACTCATGCGCTTGAGCAATCCAGGAGATCCAGCATATTCCCATTCTCACAATCGGACTAGATGTCAGGTTGCCGATCCAATCCACCGACTCAAGTATCCTGTGAACATAGGCTGGAAGCGAAAATCATGTTGGAGAAGCAGGACGATAGATGGACAGATCTACCAGGCATAGGCTTCCGGAGCGGCTCCACCGGGACCAGGAAAGAGCTCGTCCAGTTGCGTAAGGATATCGGTACCCAAAGAAAGGCTCAATGCCCTCATGGTCTCCTCCAGTTGTTCCATGGTGCGAGGGCCTATAATGGGTGAAGTGACGGCTCGTTGATGCAGCAGCCAAGCGAGAGCGACAACCGCCGGCCTTTCACCAATCCGTGCGCACAGTCCCTCGTACGCTTCTAATTTTGTACGAGACTTAATCACCTCTTGTTTCAAGTCTGCATCCGCGCGCCGGCCAATGTTGTCGGCCTGCAGGACACCGGCCAATAGTCCCCGTCCCAATGGACTCCACGGGATCAGGCCGATGCCATAGGCCTCACAGGCAGGAATGACTTCCAGTTCAATCATACGTTCATTGAGGTTATAGAGGCTTTGTTCAGACACCAGCCCCAAAAAGTGACGGCTGCGAGCGGCTTCCTGAGCCCGAGCGACATGCCACCCGGCGAAATTGCTACTGCCCACATATACGACCTTCCCTTCCCTGACTAACTGCTCCATCGCTTGCCAGATTTCTTCCCACGGCGTTTCCCGATCGACATGATGCATTTGATACACGTCGATCCTATCGGTCTTCAGCCGTCGAAGGCTGTCCTCGCAAGCTCGCTTGATGTGTATCGCCGAGAGGCGCGACTGATTCGGCCAATCGCCCATGCGACCGTACACCTTCGTAGCCAAGACCACTTTATCCCGACGGCCTCCCTCTTGTGCAAACCAACGGCCGATGATCTGCTCAGTCCAGCCTTCACCGAGCTTCCAGCCATACACATTCGCTGTATCGAAAAAGTTGATGCCGAGCTCCAATGCCCGATCCATCAGGGCAAAGCTGTCCGATTCGCTCGTGTGCGGCCCGAAATTCATCGTGCCCAGGCAGAGCCGACTGACCTTCACCCCAGACCGACCAAGATGTGTGTATTCCATCAGTACTCGGTCTTCCCTCTGGCCATTCCTCAGAAAGAAGATCCTATTAGTACCCCCGCCCCGTACTACCGCCCCGCCCCATTCGATCGAGTGGAAGCGCATCGTAACGTTGTTTGAGATCCGGATGCTCGTTGAGATAGCGCTTGACCGCCGCGTCGTCCGCAAAGACTTCCGGGCTGCGCTTGCGATACTCATCGAGCGTCAGGTCGTGCTTGGCAAGAAGTCCCGTGAGCTTGGTATTGATATCCTCGCGCATGTCCTTCATTTGCTCCTGCGACGGACGTTGTCCCTCACCATAGCCCGCTCCCCCCTTGAAATAGTTCGTCATCATTTCGCCGATCTCAATTCTCGCGTTGACGAATTTGGCCACATCCGACAGCTCTACGGCGGAGGCCACCCCCGTGCAGAGAACAACGCTCAGCGAAATATAGATAGCGCGATGCCACACATTCATAACTGATCCTCCTCCACGTAGATTATTTCAACGCTGGCTGACTTTTTCAGCATCCTGTTAGGTTTCATCTTCGACGTCGCTATATGCCGACGGAATACCATAGCGTTTGCACTTTTCCCAAAGGGCTTTTCTGGACAATCCCAAAATTTTTGAGGCGGTCGTGCGGCTCCCCTCGACACGTTCCAATACGGAAACGATGTACTCCTTTTCAAAACTTTCTCGTGCAGCGGCAAGCGAGGTCAGGAGCGTATCCTTCTTCTTTTTCCCCCCGGTTAAACCTTCGCTACAAAAGCCGCAGGATTCCTGTGGTACGCCCCCCAGATAGGGACAGGATTGAAAGCCACAGAGGTCCGCTGGTTGAACCGCGGTCTGTTCCCGCCCAAGGGCCACAGCCCGCTCAACCATGTTTTCTAACTCCCGCACATTTCCCGGATATGAATAGCGGAGCAATAATTCGCGCGCCTGCTGGGAAAACCCGCGCAATTGCTTGTTGAGCTTGTGAGCGCATGTGTTCAGAACATGATCGGCGATCACCATAATGTCTTCTTGCCGTTGCCTGAGCGGTGGGACGACAATCGGTACGACATTGAGCCGGTAAAAAAGGTCCTCGCGGAATCGGCCCTGAGCCACTTCCTTGCGTAAGTCTTTCTGCGTGGCGCACACGAGTCGAACATCTGTTTCGATCGGATCATTGCTCCCGACTCGTTCGAAGGTGCGCTCCTGCAGGACGCGCAAGAGCTTCACCTGCACCATCGACGAGATTTCGCCGATTTCGTCGAGGAACAACGTCCCTCGGTTCGCCATTTCAAACCGCCCCCGTCTCTGCCGTAACGCACCTGTAAACGCACCTTTTTCGTGGCCGAAGAGTTCCGCTTCCAGTAGCGTCTCCGGCAACGCGGCACAGCTGACCTTGATCAACGGATGCCCTTTCCTCGAGCTGTTCTGATGCAGCGCATTGGCCACGAGTTCCTTGCCTGTTCCGCTCTCTCCGACGATCAGAACGGTGGAATCGGTCTCAGCCACAAGCTTGATCTTGTCCAACACCGCGCGCATCCGACTGTTCGCGCCCAAGATGCCGTTGAAACAGAATTTATCTTCGAGCTGGTGCTTGAGATCCTGATTCTCCCGGCGGAGTGTGATCAGGCCGCTGACTCGCTCAACGATCAGCAGCAGTTCATCCATCTGGAATGGCTTCGTGATGTAATCGAACGCCCCGAGTTTCATGGCTTCGACAGCCGTTTCGACGGATCCATGCGCCGTAATCACGAGCACTTCGGTTTGGAACTCCTTGCCTTTGGTCCTCTGAAGCACGGTCAGTCCATCCACCCCCGGTAACCGCAGGTCGGTAATCACCAAATCGAATATCTTGTCTTGAATCGCTTCGATCCCTTCCGTGCCGGTCGATGCCGCCTGGACATCGCAGCCGACAGTCTCCAATGCGTCCATCATGGAAAGGCGCATCAAGGGTTCATCATCGACCAGCAGAACGCTCAACCCTTTCATGCGTCCTTCTCCGCCAAGGACCGCTCCCGTGACACGGGTAGGCACAGTGTGAAGGTGGTTCCTTTGCCGACCTCGCTCTCGACCAAAATTTTTCCGCCATGTCGTTCCGCAATGCCAAGATTGACCGAGAGACCAAGCCCCGTTCCCTCCCCTTCCCCTTTGGTCGTGAAGAAAGGATCAAAGACCCGTGGGAGGACCGATGCGGGAATGCCGGACCCTGTATCATTCACCTCGACCCGGCAGATACCCTCGGCCACGGACGTCCTGAGCGTCAGCACGCCACCATTTTTCATGGCTTGCACGGCGTTCAGGATTAAGTTCATCAAGACCTGTTCGATCATATGCCGATCAACCATCACACTGGGTAGGCCATTGCCCGGGAATGTTTCCAAGCGAATCCGATTGGGAGCAAAGAGATGGGTCGTCAGCCCCAGCACCTGGTCGACGACTCGGTTGATATCGGCCGGGCTGAATGCCGGTTCGTGCTGCTGTGAAAAATCGAGCAACTGCCGAACGATCTTCT
>CAZPNQ010000115.1:0-12541 GCA_964587955.1 uncultured Nitrospira sp. | reverse complement strand
AGAAGGTCTGCGCCCCCAACAAATCGAGCGATTGGCGTATGAAATCGCGACGCTCCGAGGCCAGGGTCGGGAAATCCTCGTGGTCTCCTCCGGTGCCATCGTCTCCGGTATCCGAAAGTTGCAGCTGAAGGAGTATCCTAAAAGTCTCCCCGTCAAGCAGGCGGCGGCAGCCGTGGGACAAAGCCGGCTCATATGGGCCTATGAAAAAGCGTTTGAGCGTCTCAATATTCAGGTCGCGCAGATTCTGCTCACCCATCAAGATCTCGCCGACCGCCGCCGATTTCTGAACGCTCGCCACACACTCGCGGCGCTCATCGGTTTCGGCATTGTGCCCATCATCAATGAAAATGATACCGTCGCGGTTGATGAAATTAGGGTGGGCGACAACGACACCCTGGCCAGTGAAGTGGCTCATCTGACCGATGCAGATTTGCTCGTGATTCTCTCCGATGTCGACGGATTGTACACGGAAGATCCGCGTAAAAACCCATCGGCGACATTGATTTCGCTGATTGAGGAAATTACCCAAGATATCGAGCACCTAGCAGGAGTTTCCAGTACATTTGAAGGGACTGGGGGAATGGCGACCAAGCTTCGCGCTGCCAAGAAAGTCGGTGAGTACGGAATCTCGACGCTGGTTCTTAATGGCGAGCTGGCCGGGCTCCTTCCCACGGTCCTTGGAGGCGGGCCCGGCGGAAGTCTCTTTCTTGCACGAGAGCGCCGACTGAATAGCCGTAAGCATTGGATCGCCTTTACGCTTCGCTCCCGCGGCCACATCCACCTCGACCAGGGCGCGGTGGACGCTGTGACCAATCGAGGGAAAAGTCTCCTGCCATCGGGCATCCTTCGAGTGATGGGATCATTTGAAGCCGGCGATCCAGTCAGTTGTCTCGATACGGATGGGAAGGAATTCGCAAAAGGTCTGGTGAATGTTTCGTCCGACTTATTGAGTCAGATGAAAGGCCTCAAGACTTCGGACATTTATGAACGATTCGGACCTCAAGAGTATGAGGAAGTCATCCACCGTGACAATCTGGTTCTTCTCTAAGTGTTGAGGTGTGAGTGCCGAGTTTATGAGTTTTCCGAGCCCCCCCCCCTCACCCCTCACCCCTCACCCTTCACCCCTCAAAGTGGGCCTACTCGGAGGAAGCTTTAACCCTATTCACAATGGTCATCTGACCATTGCCCATTATGTTTATGAACATATGCAGCTTTCCCAAGTCCTATTCATCCCGACCGGCGACCCTCCCCATAAGCGGGACGGCTCACTGGCTCCGGCGAATGTTCGATTGGAAATGGTGCGTCTGGCGATCGCTCAATGCTCATTTTTCATCGTCTCAGATATCGAGATACAGCGAGAGGGAAAGTCCTATTCGATCGATACTGTCCGTGCCCTACAACGCCACCATGGCCCATCCACGGAACTGTTCTTCATTATCGGTCTCGACGCGTTTCTTGACTTCGCGACATGGAGAGAGCCACACGAGCTCTTAAAGATCTGTCATTTCGTAGTTGTGCCTCGACCTGACCGGACGTTCCAGACTCTGGCTGAGATGCCGCTATTTCCCAGCCCACATCCACTGGTCCTTGCCCAGCTCGACAACGGCGCTCGGGATCGACTCGACATCCCAATCCCGTCGTGCCCAGGAATCACATGCCTGGCGCTCCCCCCCTGTCCGACCTCGGCATCGGAAATTCGACGGAGAGTTCGGAACGGACTACCGCTGGCAAATATGTTGCCCCCTTCGATAGAATCTTATATACTTCGTCATAGCCTTTATCAGGAGGACAGCGATCGCACGCGCATCTAAGGCCAACGCCCTTGCGGTAGCCAGGGCGATGCTCGACAAGAAGGCCCTGGATGTCCAAGTTCTCCACGTCGCCCCGCTTACTTCAATCGCTGATTACTTGGTCATTGCGTCGGGTGAATCCGACAGACAGACACGTGCCATCGCCGACTCCGTCGTCGATGCCCTCTCTCGCGTGGATCAACGGCCGCTGAGTCTCGAAGGCACCACATCGGGCCAGTGGGTTCTGATCGATTTTGGCGATGTTGTCGCCCATGTATTCAGACACGACGCACGCTCGCATTATGCCCTTGAACGCCTGTGGAGTGATGCACGGTCCATCCCTGTTCCGGAGGAGGTATCGACGCCAACCCTCACACCGAAGGGTCGCGTGACCCAGAAATCGACGTCACGGAAGATGATCTAGGCCATGTTCAAACTGCTGATCACCATTTTTCTCATCAGCGCCGGCATGTTCATTTACAGCTATTTTCGCGAGCTGAACCCGGGAACTATCGTCGTCCATACCGGCCCAGGCGCTGAGTTCGAACTCAGTCCTGTCACACTGGTGTTGATTTCCATGGCATTGGGTGCGGTCCTTGCCACTTTTGTCGTGGGGCTGCAGCAAACGGCCCACTTGATCTTGAACTGGCGCAGTAGCCGCCTTGTCCGCCGCAAGGAAAAGGTCGATACACTCCATCGAGACGGAACCCATGCGTTTATGTCGAAACGCACCATCGAGGCCATCACGCTTTTAGAGAAAGCCCTGGCTATCGACCCCAATCGGGTCGATTCTCTGCTGTGGTTGGGAAATATTTATCGGTCAGAGCAGAATTTTCCCGAAGCGATCCGGCTCCATCAGCATGCACAACGGGTGGACGATCGAAACATCGAAGTCCTGTTGGAATTAGGCAAGGATTTGGAAGAAGCCAAACGGTATGAGGAAGCACTTCAGACACTTCAGAAAATACTCAAGATTGAACCGGATAATCTGACGGCACTCATTCGAAAACGGAACCTCAATATCCGTATGGAGCGGTGGAGTGAAGCACTCGAGATTCAACACCGCATGCTCAAAGCCAATCTTCCCGCCCCTGAAAAAGAGGCGGAAGCTGCGCTGCTGGTCGGATGCATGTATGAGGTCGGGCGTCAACTACTTGAACGCGGACATCCCGACAAAGCCCGTCGATACTTCCGAGGCGCCATCAAGAAGGACCGCAGTTTTCTCCCTGCCTATATCGGAATGGGCGAGATTCTGCTCCATGAGGGCAAGACGAAAGATGCCGTCGAGATTCTCAAGAAGGTGTATTCACGGACACGAAGTGTCATCATTCTCCATCGGCTGGAAGAACTCTTCTTGGATCAAGGTGAGCCGAGTGAAATCATCCGGGTCTATCAGGAGGCTTTGCAGCAAGATCCGCAAAATCCCGTCCTCCAATTCTATCTGGGCAAGCTCTACTATCGACTGGAAATGGTCGATGAAGCGTTCGATTTACTCTCGACGATCGAAGGGCCTCAAGACCACCTCTTGGACTACCACAAGATCATGGCCAACCTGTACTTGCGGAAACAGCATTTCGAAGAGGCCATCGTTGAATTGAAGAAAGCTCTCAGCTTCAAGAAGCGCGTCGTTGTGCCTTATATCTGCACACAATGCCAGCAGGAATCCGTCGAATGGTCAGGCCGTTGCCGCCGCTGCGCCAAGTGGAATACGCTCACGGCCCTTCCTTGGCTCGAGGCCGGTCAAACCTCTGCCAACTCAACCGGAGAGCCCGCTTCCGTCCGTGCCGTCCCCTATCAAGGCATTGCTTCTCCGTTTGAAACCGTGTAGGTTTCCCGCCAACGTCTGCTGAATGTTTGATCTGCCGGTTTTGTGAGGACCCACTACTCAGTTCCGATAGATCAGATGCACCACGGATCACCACGTCACTACCTTTTGAGGATTTCATGATGTATATGGCTTTGGCAGAGAAAGCACTCAATGACGAGTCCCTTACCAGAGAAGAATGCCGTTCCGTTTTGACGACACCTGATGATGAATTGCTCGCGCTGTTGCATGCAGCCTTTCAAGTTCGATCCAAGTACTTCGGCCGTACGGTGCGTCTACAGATGCTCCAGAATGCCAAGAGTGGTGCCTGCCAAGAAGACTGCCACTACTGTTCGCAGTCTTCTATCTCGACAGCGCCGATCGAGCGTTACAACTTGCTTCCGCAAAAACGGATGATGGAAGGTGCACGGCAAGCCGCTGCTTCCAAAGCTCAACGGTATTGCATCGTCATCAGCGGGCGCAGTCCATTGGACCGGGAAATCGACGAAATCGCCGGGGCCGTTCGTTCGATCAAGCAGGAAATTCCGATCCAGATTTGTTGTTCACTCGGCCTCATGAGTGAGTCTCAGGCTAAACGACTGAAAGCCGCCGGCGTCGACCGGGTGAATCACAACCTGAATACCAGCGAAGCGTTCCACTCATCGATCTGCACAACTCACACCTTCCAAGATCGACTGGCAACAATCAACAATGCCCGGGCGGCAGGATTGGAAATCTGTTCGGGTGGGATCGTCGGCATGGGCGAGAAGGATGAGGATGTGATCGAGCTGGCGATGGCTCTGCGTGACGTGAAACCGGATTCCATTCCCTTGAATACACTTCATCCGGTTGCCGGCACACCGCTAGAGAAGTGTGATAGCCTCACGCCACAACGCTGCTTAAAAGTGCTCTGTCTCTTCCGCTTCCTTCATCCTCGCACCGAAATTCGCATCGCGGGCGGCCGAGAGCACAACCTGCGTAGCCTCCAACCGTTAGCGCTTTATCCAGCTGATTCCGTCTTCGTGAACGGCTATCTGACGACTCCAGGCGCACCGGCTCCGGAAGTCTGGGGGATGATCAAAGACCTCGGATTCACCATCGAAGTCGATTACCAGCAGCCCGTAGCAGGCTAGTCGTTATAGTGAACGATCGACCGGTTCGACACCCTCGTTGCATTATTATTGCCGGGCCAAACGGCTCGGGGAAAACTACGTTTGCCAGAGAGTTTCTGCTACGCGAAACCGATGTGATTCACTTTGTCAACGCAGACTTGATTGCGAGTGGACTGTCACCACTTCGCCCGGAACTAGCCGCACGGCAAGCGGGACGACTTCTCTTGCTCGAACTGTCCCGATTGGCCAAATCACGGAGAAATTTTTCCTTTGAAAGCACTCTCAGTGGACGGACCTACTTGCATTTATTGCAAAACTGGAAGGCAACAGGATACACAATCAGGATTGTATTCCTTTCACTTTCATCACCCCAGCTCGCGTTACAGCGCATCACTGCCAGAGTCGAACAAGGTGGACATGATGTTCCTCGGAGTGATGTCATACGGCGTTTCGATCGAAGTTGGAAGAATTTTCACACGCTCTATCGCCCGTTGGCTGACACCTGGTCGGTCTATGAGAATTCAGGCGATGCTCCACGACTGCTGGAGGAGGGCCCATGAGGAAGACAGCAAGAAAGAAAGAGACAAAAGCCTTTTCCGAGGCTGTCGGACGCGCACTACGTCGAGCCGCTAAGGCGGCTCGAAAAACCGCCAAGATGTACGGGACGCCCATCTACGTGTGGGAAAATGGCAAAGTGGTGGCGAAGAAACCTTGAACGTACCGATGTCATAATCTAAATCCTGCCAGCCAATGGGTGGCAGGACGATCGAGTCCGTGCATTCCGATGGCAAAGCCGATCGCAATGGCGATGATCTCACTCCGTTGTCATTTTTGCTGGGATTGAAAATCTGGCCATTCTTTTTTTGATCATCCGGTTCGCACCCAAGATTGATTGATTCAAGCCGGCTTTGGATCCGCTGAACTACCCCAAAGCGATGTCTTTGCCTGGGTTGCATTTTTCAGAGTGGACGCCTAGGCTATAGCTAATTCTCTCCATTCCATCATGACGCATCTGCTGCTGATGGAGGGTCGCCGTGATGATGTTCCCCGTAGGCCTTCTTCAGAGCGACGCATGTACCCCCCCATGACACCCGCTATGCCGGCGGGTAAAGGAGGCCCCGATGGCCGATCTGATTCGCACTGCCCACTATTTCAAGGTAACCATCCCAGATAAGTCAGGGACCTTGGCTCACACCCTAGGGCTACTCCGTGATGCCGGAGTCAATCTGCTGGCGGTGCATGCCTTTCCTCGAAATCGTCGCACTCAAGTAGATGTGGCGCCCGAAGATCCCACCGCTTTCAAGGATGTTGTCAAGCCGCTGAAGTGGAAAATGCAGGGCCCGAGAGTATGTTTTTTGGTGGATGGTGATGATAGTCCAGGAGCGCTGGTGGATCTGACCGACAAACTTGCTTCGGCCAAGATCAACCTGACTGCACTAACCGCTACAACGGCAGGCCAGGGACGTTTCGGCGCCATACTGTGGGTCAAGCCGCGGGATGTCAAAAAAGCGGCCAAAGTCTTGGGCACGAGATAGACAGACGGATTGTAGGACGTCGGTAAGCCACCAGGCAATCTTGCTAGGATCCCCGGCGAGGATCGACGATCCTGAACCGCACTTCATCCACATAGGTGTAGGCCGACGCATGCTCACCCGCAAACAACCCGCAGCGATAGAGACCCGTGGTCCAGCCGGTCTTGGGACGGTTTAAGAGAAAATAGCCGGAGCGATCGTTCATGGCCGTCATGACGTGATCCTGGACCGTCGTTTGTGGAACATCTGCCATGTCAGATGTTTCTAAAGCGCATCGAGCCGCCAGCGACACAGTATCGGATGAATCCGATACCAGCCTGAACACCAAATAGATTTCCTCTTGGGTGCTAGGAAACGTGTCGCTAGGATTCAAGGGAATGAACTCATGAGCACCTGTTGGGAAGTCATCTCGCATGACCTTCATTGACGGAATGACAAAACGAAACCAGCTGAAATCGGCATCCCGTCCCACGATTGCCACTTCGGTTTCCAAGGTCATCTGCGCCTTTATTTTTTCAATAGCCTTTGCATAGAATGCATCTTCCGACAACGCAGGAGTCTGGCCACTTGACTCCTTTTCCCGTTTTGCCTCTTCCTCCTTCAGTTTGACCAATTCAGGAACGTGGGACTTCACCTTATCGAGCCAGCGAGCAATCTTCTCTTTGGCAAGCACTCGCGTACCGGCTGGTATTGGAACATCCTTGTTAGTCTGTTCAAACTCAACGGCGGCATCGTACAGCATCTGGAAGTGGATATAGGCTTCTTCCCACCTCTCTAACTCCACATAACACTGGCCCATTCGATAGGTCGTATCCGCAAAGTCCTCTTCACTTGGGTTGAGATTCGACATATTGCCGAAGACCGCGAGTGCCTCTTCGCACCGCCCCAACTGCATGAGCGTCAGCCCCAGCTGATGCGTGGCCAGAGCATCATCGGGATTAAGGCTCAGCAGCTTGCGATACATCGGTTCCGCTTCTTGATACCGACCGTTCTCAAACAGTTTCCAGGCACCCAAACGGATGGCGGCCCATTCCTTCAGTTGAGACGCGGGAGCAGCAGGAGTCAGCGCCGGCATGAATCGCCGGCCACGATCCATTGATTCATACAGTTGGGCGAGCTGATTCTTGGCTGGAAGCTCCAGGGGAGTACCTGGAGTCACGTGTTGCAACACATGATGCAGATCGGCGTCGGCTCCTTGATAATCCAGCACGTCAAACCGCGCGCGAGCCAAGGCGAGCCGCCAGCCGAGCATGTCCGGCATCAGTTCCACCACCCGTTTGTACGATTCCAGCGACTCCTCCAGACGATCGAGTTTTCGAAGTTCTTGCGCCAGTCGCCAGTGGATCAACGGGTTGTTCCCATCGATCCGCGAAATGGTCCCCAATTCTGCAATCGCTGTCTCGTCTTGCCCCGACCGTACCAAAAGACCCCACTTGGCCCAGTGGACATCCAACGCCGTGGGCTGTGCGGCAAGAGCGTTGTCATAAGCTTGAATGGCTTCCTGGGGATCTCGAAATGTTGAAAGAATGTCGCCGCGCAATTTATATAGCGTCACAGTTTCGCGATGAGTCCGAATGCCCTGATCTAGGATTTCAAGCGCCGTTGTGATCCCCCCGCTCTCCCATGTGACTTTCGCCTGTTCAACTACCAGTTCAACCGGCAGCCTTTGCTCATCTCCAGCGGCGCGAGGGCTGCCCACCAGAACCAGTGTGAGTGATATCACCACAGATATGATGCCTACACAGGTCCATGACCGATTGAGAAGGACGTGTCCAACAGTCGATGCGATCATTGTTCTTCTTTGAACTCCATTGCGCTCGGAACCCACTATATCAAGAAGGAGAAGGACTCTATCGGGCAGAACGCGCCATACAGCCTCACTCGAGTCCCTCTCGCCATTTCATTCCAATTCTTGACCTCCCCTCATGATGCCGTTACTCTGGTTTCAGACGAAACGCCCGAATGGAATTCGACCGGAGGTACGCCGTGATTCTGGTCACAGGTGGTGCAGGATATATAGGGTCTCACACCTGTGTCGAGCTGCTCCAGGCTGGACACAACATTACCGTCTTCGATAACTTCTGCAACAGCCATCCTGAGTCGCTTGAGCGTGTACAACGGATTACAGAGAAACGGTTCCGCATCATACACGGCGACATCCGCGACCGGGCGGCTCTCGTGACGGCGCTGCGAGAGAGCGGCGCACAATCGGTGATTCATTTTGCGGGTCTCAAAGCCGTCGGAGAGTCAGTCCAGCAACCACTGGCCTATTACGACACTAATGTCGTCGGTTCGTTGCATCTGTTGGAGGCCATGGGTATCTGTGGAGTCAAAACGCTGGTGTTCAGTTCCTCCGCAACGGTCTACGGTGATCCGCAGCGGCTGCCGCTGACAGAAGATCATCCGCTCTCTGCAACCAATCCCTATGGACAAACGAAGTTGACAGTGGAACACATACTGCGGAATCTACAGCGAAGCGACCCCTCGTGGCGCATCGGTATTCTCCGTTACTTCAATCCGGTCGGCGCACATGTGAGCGGATTGATCGGTGAAGATCCGCAGGGCACGCCGAACAACTTGATGCCCTTCGTGGCGCAAGTGGCAGTCGGTCGCCGCCCGCATCTGAACGTGTTCGGTGATGACTATCCAACCCCGGACCGTACCGGTGTACGCGACTACATCCATGTCGTCGATCTGGCTATCGGACATCTCAAAGCGCTGGAGGCGCTCGGACGATCTACACCCTCGGAAGCGTGCCTCACGGTCAATCTCGGAACCGGAACCGGTTATAGTGTCTTGGAGATTGTGCGGGCTTTCGAGCAGGCTAGCGGCAAACGGGTGGCCTATACGATCGCATCTCGTCGGCCCGGTGACGTCGCGGCGTGTTACGCCGATCCCAGCAAGGCGGTGGCCCTTCTCAGCTGGAGAGCTGAACGCAGCCTCGCTGATATGTGTACCGACACCTGGCGGTGGCAAAGCCTCAATCCCCACGGGTATACTCCTCTCCGCCCAGCGACCTAAGGCACGGCCTCATGAAGAATGCGGGTGCCATGATACACTTCACCTCCCTATGCTCGACGTCATTCTTTATCAACCCGAGATTCCCCCGAATACCGGCAATATCATCCGCCTCTGCGCCAATACCGGCGCGAGATTGCACCTCGTGAGGCCGTTGGGATTTTCCCTCGAAGACAAACAGCTCATACGTGCGGGCTTGGATTACCGCGAGTTCGTCACACTCCGCGTCTACGACAGCTGGACCGAGTGCGCGGCACGCTTCGAAGGTCACCGCATCTTTGCCGTCTCTACACGCAACTCTCGACGTTACGATCATGCCACCTACGGCACAGGCGATGCATTCCTTTTCGGTCCTGAAACCCGTGGGTTGCCGACTCCGCTGCTCGAATCGTTTGCCGAAGAAAGACGTATCCGTTTGCCGATGCGTCCGGATAGCCGAAGTCTCAACCTTTCGAACGCTGTCGCAGTCGTCGTCTATGAAGTTTGGCGACAGATGGATTTCGAGAACGGGCGCTGACGTTCGTTCTGCATGAGGAAGATCGCTTATGGCGTCGGCTTTCTCACATGCGTTCGTTGCCCTCGCACTGGGCAAGGCCTCCACTCATCAGACCATGACTTGGCAAGTGTTGCTTCTTGGTATGACGTGTTCGATTGTTCCGGATCTGGATGTCCTTGGCTTTTACTTCGGCATCCAATACGGCGACCTCTGGGGCCATCGCGGCATGACGCATTCTCTCGTATTTGCCTGCCTGTTGAGCGCTGCGTTCGTAGCCATGCGGTATAGGCAAAACGCGATGGCGGAGCAGATGGGAATATTTGGTTATTTCTTCCTCTGCACGGCATCACACGGTGTGCTCGATGCATTGACCGACGGCGGGCTCGGTGTGGCTTTCTTTGCTCCGTTCGATACGAGCCGATATTTTTTCGCGGGTCGCCCGGTGGCCGTATCTCCGATCGGTATCAGCGCATTTTTCACCCAGGATGCATTTCACGTGCTGGCCAGCGAAGTGGTATGGATCTGGATCCCAACCATTGCGGGGTTCTTCATCGTCCGTGCACTACAACATGTCTGCTGTAAAACAAGCATCAAGAGACTGCCGAGCACATTGTAGGCATTGCATCATCGACTCTTATCCGAGGTACCGCCCATACAGAAAGGCGACAAATTGCTTTGCCCCCCGCATTCTATTTTTGACGTTTTCGTCCGAGACACCAGCTTGGCGCAGTTGCTGTTCAAATCTAATCAGTGAATCCTTCAATTCTTTTCGTAATTCTCTCTCGATCACTCGGTCCAGCACGCTTGGCATAATGTTCCTCCCCCCATTGATAAACTAGGATTCGCCGGGCACCTCATGGTATAGACGATGCGATCCTCGTGAGCCATTCGGGAATTCTACAGAAATTTCGAAAGACAAGCCAGGTACTGCACCGAGGAAAGGCCTCCGATATCAATCCGGCTGTACGCAGGCTTACAATCGTCCGACACGAAACAACGTAAGACCCGTTTTAACTCTGGACTTCGGCAAGATCGCCTTATGCATCAGAACGGTTGGGAGAGCGGCGACCGATTGATGCCAATACACCCGCAACCTGGATCGCTCCTGCGTCAATAGCGCTCCTAGCTGAATCGGGCCAACGACAAAGGCATCACCGCCCTGCCGTAACATGTGACTCAATCGCATGACGATCGTTCGCATAGTCGTCGAAGAGTCAAAGGAGTCATACGGCAGCCACTGATAAATCAGGTCATAGGGTCCGTGGCCTGTCGGAGACTCTTCACGTATATCAGCGGGGATCATTCGGATTCGTTGCAGCCAATCCCATCGTTGCACCTCAGCACACTGCGTCCAGAGCTGCTGTGCTTGACGCTGCGCGTAGGCGACATAACGAACATGCACGGTATAGTCGCGTGGCCGATCAAAGAGAATGCACGTCGATACGACGGCATCTCCGTTGGCAATGAGCACACGCTCCGCCTGCGATCGCAACCTTCCTATCTCGCGATCCTGCTCCCCCAGGTCGTCCAGATAATCCGCAACGAAGGGTTGTGCGGCGAGTTCGCCGATTTCGGTGTCGTCCTCAGGGTACAAGAGCACCGCTTCAAAGGCTTCGGCAGCGGGAATCTTCGGAACTCCTTCCATAAATACCCTTCGCCAATCGAACGGAGCAATCGGGCGTTCATTGGATGGAGAGGGACTCACGGGGAGATCGGGATGTAACGGCAAAGACAATTCCGATTCACGATCTTTCAAAATCAACCAACTCCCTTCGACATGAAGGCTACGATCCATCGGGATCACGCGACGATTGCTTGAATTGACGTAGGGTAGACCGGCCGGATCTTCGGCAAGCGTGGCCTTTTGAGCAATTCCGTTTTTCACGGTTACGCACACCCCTTGACTGCCGTCAAAATACCGAACAGGAGGATGTTGAGCCGGCAGCCATTCAACGAGATGGGATTTCGTGGGATGCATAAACGCTGCGAAGGGATCTCCACCATTGAACGGCTGAGGCGTGAAAAATCCGCTGAACAAACGAAAGGCCGCTTCGGACGGATACGTAGGAATTCCGCGATACTGTAAAGGTTTCGGCGTCGACTGTGCTCCATTCTGATCGTCATACAGTCCTCGAATCAGTTCGAACACGGCAGAGCCCGTCCCCGGCAGCAACGACTTGAACAGTTCCACCACCGGGAGGAAGTCAATCTGGCCCCAATGCATGGCTCCCATACAGGACATGAACCGCGCCTTCTCGAATCCTCCGTCATCCAGGACATACAATGCATCTTTCCGTTGTCGAATCGTCGCCATCCCGTTGGGATCGATCGCAAGATCCTCGTCTCGATAAAACCACCGTACCTCCTCGATTGGCACTCGTAACGCCCCGGCAGCCAGAGCACGCAGATGATCCGGAGTGGTCCGTTGCCAATTCGGCTTCGAAGCCAGGTTCACCCTCGTTTCATTCACCAGCCCACAGGGCTTAATCCCTACCCACCGCCCCCAATCCAGTCGGACGCGCGCGCGCGTCAGCACAACGGCCCCATCGCCGACCGACTCCCAGTCACACTCATGTAAGGGATGGCCTACGGGATCTGTCTCAAGAAAACGCCGTCCATCAGGCCGATAAAAAACGAGATGCCCGTTTGAAAAAGTTTCAAGGCGCCCGCCGACCTTGTCGAATGACTCCGCGAGGGTACGTGTGGAAGGAAACCAAAGATGGCCGGGAGTGTTCAGGGCAAATGCAATGGCGTCCGAGGGCATTCACTCGCGGAGCTGGCCGCTCCCC
>CAZPNQ010000114.1:0-12728 GCA_964587955.1 uncultured Nitrospira sp. | reverse complement strand
GTCCTCCGTGACCTTTTTGATCGTGTGATGCAGCAAACGCTGATGATCGAGGCTCGGTGCGGTCGACACGACGGCGCCCGACAGCAGGCCTTGTTCATCGACCATCAGTCGCCAGGTTCGTTCCAGGAAGCGGGTCACGCCCTCCACGCCCCTCGTGCTCCAAGGCTTCATCGCCTCGAGCGGTCCCATGAACATTTCATAGAGCCGCACCGCATCCGCGCCGAACTGATCGATCATCTCATCCGGGCTGACTACGTTACCGCGCGATTTCGACATCTTTTGATTGTCTTCTCCCAAAACGATGCCCTGATGCACCAATTTCAGAAATGGTTCGGGAGTGTTCGTCACCCCGATATCGAACAGAACTTTATGCCAGAATCGCGCATAGAGGAGATGGAGCACGGCATGCTCACTGCCCCCGATATAGAGATCCACAGGCATCCAATAGCGCTCTTTTTCGGGGTCGACAAGCCGTGTTGAATTCTTGGGATCGATGAATCTCAGGTAGTACCAGCAAGAGCCGGCCCATTGAGGCATCGTATTAGTCTCGCGCCTCGCCGGCTTGCTCGTGACGGGATCGATCGTCGCCAGCCACGAATCCAAGTTGGCCAATGGACTCTCGCCGGTACCGGATGGCTTAAAATTGCCGGTCTCCGGCAGGACGAGAGGCAGCTGCTCCTCTGGAAGCGGACGTGCCTCTCCATCGACCCACACGACCGGAAACGGCTCTCCCCAATACCGCTGTCGGGCGAAGAGCCAATCGCGTAGTTTGTAGTTGACTGCCCTGGTTCCCTTGCCTTGTTTCGCTAGCCACTCGGTAATTTTGGGAATGGCTTCAGACGGTGTGAGGCCACTGATCGAAAAACCTCCCTCACTGGCCGCCGAATTCACGACCCTGCCTCGATCCGTGTCAGTGAAGGCCGCTTGCTGCACATTCCCGCCTGAAATCACTTCACGAATAGGAAGATGATACTGCTGTGCGAATGCCCAATCGCGCTCGTCGTGCGCCGGCACTGCCATGATCGCGCCGGTCCCGTAACTCATCAGCACATAATCGGCAATCCAAATCGGCAAGCGTTCATGGTTCACCGGGTTGATGGCGTAGCCCCCGGTGAAGACCCCGGTCTTTTCCTTGTCGAGTTCTTGTCGTTGCAGATCGCTTTTCCTCGCCGCAGTTTCACGATAGGCCTGCACGGCGGTTTTTTGTTCCCCACTCGCAACCACGTCCACGAGTGGGTGTTCCGGGGCCAAGACCATGTAGGTGGCGCCGAACAGCGTGTCCGGCCTGGTGGTGAATACTCGAATCGTGCCTTTTCTATCGGCCAGTGAAAAATCCACCTCTGCACCGATCGATCGCCCGATCCAATTCTTTTGCATCTCCAGCGTACTGAGAGGCCAATCGACGAGTTTCAAATCTTCCAGCAATCGATCGGCATAGGCGGTAATCTTTAACACCCACTGCCGCATCGGTTTGCGGATCACGTCGAAACCGCCGACTTCGCTCTTGCCGTCCACGATTTCCTCGTTCGCCAATACCGTGCCGAGCGCCGGACACCAGTTCACAGGAACTTCCGCCACATAGGCCAGTCCTCGCTCGAAGAGCTTCAGAAAAATCCATTGGGTCCACCGATAGTACTGCGGGTCCGTGGTACTAAGCTCCCGCTCCCAATCATACGAGAGTCCGACTCGCTTCATCTGACGCTTAAACGTGGCGATGTTTTCGGCTGTCGTTATGGCGGGATGAATGCCCGTTTTCACCGCGTACTGTTCCGCCGGTAGGCCGAACGCATCCCAGCCCATCGGATGCAGGACGTTGAAGCCCCTCATCCGTTTATACCGAGACACGATGTCGGTGGCGGTGTACCCCTCGAGATGGCCGACGTGGAGCCCGGACCCAGACGGATAGGGAAACATATCGAGGCAGTAAAATTTTGGCTTACCGGAATCTTCCGTGACGCGGAACGTTTTCGACTTGTCCCAGTACTGTTGCCATTTCGCCTCGATTGCGCGGTGATCGTATCCTTTGTTCATAGTCTATAAATTGGTCGCTGGTAACGTGACGCCGGTCTCCATAGAACCAGGGAATCTAACATAGCCCCCCTGGGGTCACAAGTTCCGACCGTAAGGGCAAGGCCTTTGCTATACTGCGCGAACGATGGGGTTCTACTGCGATCACGTGTTCCCTCACCTCATGGAGTGGGTGATGGCGCGAGAGGAATTTCATCGTCTGCGCGCCGAGTTACTCATTCAAGCCCACGGTGATGTCCTAGAACTCGGAATAGGGACCGGCTTGAATCTGCCGCATTACCCTAAGACCGTCACAGAGCTCGATGCCGTCGACCCAGCCGATCTTCTTCCAAAAACCGTCGCAGCACGGAGCGCCGTCCTCACCTTTCCAGTTCGCATCCGACGGGGCACCGCCGAGGCTCTTCCCTATGCCGACCACCGATTCGACTACGTCGTCAGTACCTGGACGCTCTGTACGATTCCGGATCCGAGGCTCGCGCTGCAAGAAGTCGGACGTGTCCTCAAACCGGGAGGAAGGTTTCTCTTCATGGAACATGGCCGGAGCGACAATCAAAAGATTGCCGCATGGCAGGACCGGCTGAACCCGGTCCAGAAGGTGGTCGCTTGTGGATGCAATCTCAATCGGCAGATCGATCGGCTGATTACGCGATCTGGACTCACGATCAGTCACCTCGATCGATTCAGCATGGAGAGTGCGCCCAGATTGGCCGGTGAGATCTATCGAGGCACGGCAACCCGATAACGTTACGTTGATCGGCCATTGAGAAGCGGTCCGAATCCGGAGATGGAGAGAAACTGGGAAAGCGGAGACGGCGGTAATGTCGAACTCGACTTGGCGCTGTGAACCAGGTGGGCCACCCCGAACTCCTTCGCAGCTATCAGACATCCTTCATCGTCATCCATGAACAGGGATCGCGATGGATCGAAACCCAATAAACGCTGACAGTTCGGCCAATACTCCGGTCGCATCTTGAGATAGCCGACTTCAAAAGCATCCACAATCCGGTCGACGTACCGATCCAGACCAGTCTTGGCGACTTTGACCGACACACCCCTCGAATGAGCATTCGTCACGATCGTCACACGTTTCCCGAGCTGTCGAAGATGGTGTAAGAACTGCTCGGCGCCGGGCAGAAAGCCGATCATGCGATCGAGTTCCTTGTGCATGGCCACGACGTCGATGCCGACCCGTTTCGTCCAGTAGTCCAGGTCCGTCCAGGCGAGTTCGCCTTCGACCGATCGATACATCGCCATTAAGCGTTTGCGAGCTTCCTCGAACGGGAGCGCGTGCAGCGCCGCATACCGGCGCGGCAGTTCCTCCTCAAAGAGGACGTTATCGAAATGGCGATCGAGCAACGTCCCGTCCATGTCGAGTAACACGTCGTCAATCTGTGTCCAGTCAAGCACGTGAGGGGTGAGCGGTGAGGGGTCAGGTGTCATTGTCGGAGTATAGCCAAGCCACGATGTGAAAACGAGCCTTGTTGTGTTTGTGAAAAACCCTATGTTACGGTCCGACACATTATGCCGCGCACGAAATCCGCTTTCCCACAAGCGCCAATGCTGCCGCTGCCCCCAATGGAAGGCGGACCACCGCCTCTCATTGCCATCATCGGCCGGCCGAACGTGGGAAAGTCAACGTTGTTTAACAAGATTTTAGGCGCGAAGGTCGCCATTGTGGACGACGTCCCCGGTGTCACCCGTGACCGCAACTACGCCGATGCCACGTACCGCAATCGCAAGCTTCGGTTGGTCGACACGGGAGGGCTGGATCTCTCTTCTTCCGACAGCATGTTGACCTTGATTCGACGACAGTCGGAACTGGCGATTGCCGAAGCGGATATCCTTATCGTGCTCTTGGACGGCCGCTCAGGCTTGACCCCACCGGATCACGAAGTCGTGCGGCTGCTGCGCGGAGTGACGAAACCTCTATTCTATGTGATCAACAAGATCGACACGCCGAAGTCCGAGCCCTTACTGGCCGATTTCTACCGATTGGGGACCGACCATCTCTATCCCGTCTCCGCCGAGCACGGCCTCGGTGTCGCTGAGCTGTTGGACGACATTTATCCGCTCCTTCCATCCGGTGACGAGTCCGGCGAACTGCAACAACTCCCTCGTGTGGCCGTGGTGGGACGTCCGAACGTCGGCAAATCCACCCTCGTGAACGCGCTGCTTGGAGAAGAACGGGTCGTCGTCAGCGATGTGCCGGGGACAACACGCGATCCGATCGACTCACTGGTCACTCACCAGGATCAACGCTACATTTTCACCGATACCGCGGGCATCAGACGGCGCGGCAAGATCGACCGCGGAGTGGAAGGCTACAGCGTTCTCCGGTCGCTTCGCGCCATCGGACGGTCCGACATCGCAGTTCTCATTCTCGATGGTCTGGAAGGAGTCACAGAACAAGATACCAAGATTGCCGGGGCGATTCTGAAGCAAGGACGTGCCTGCATTCTGTTGATCAACAAGTGGGACTTGCGGGCTGAAGATCCGATGGCGAGGCAAGAGTATGAACGCCAATTCCGTCGCCGATTTCCCTTTTTAACCTGGGCCCCCATCCTTTACGGATCGGCGCTCAAACCGGAATCCGTTTGTCGCTTGTTTCCTCTTCTCAAAGACGTACACACCATGTTTACCAAGCGCGTACCCACGGGGATGTTGAATGCCTGGCTGCAGAAGATTCTCGTCATTCATCCTTTGCCGACACGTAAACACAAACCTTCTGCCGTAACGAAGTCCGCTTTTATCACGCAGGTGGCCACCAAACCGCCGGTCTTTGCACTGTTTGTCGGCCATCCGGAAGACATCACGCCTTCATACCTGCGGTACCTGGAGAATCAACTGCGCGAGACCTATCATTTCACCGGTACACCCCTCCGTATTATGGTCAGGAAGAAATAGCCCCCACTTCCCTTCAACGACCCTTGCTATATCAGTTACTATTTCGACGACATCAATGTTATGCATTCCGGGCGTTTGAAGGGCAGACAACCATGAAGTAGCCCCTAACCGTCCACCCTGCTTTCAAGTTGACTCCAATTCTGAGCTCATGTTATTCGCATAGATGCTCATCGGTTGATCGCAGCCGCCATATTCTCAGGCTCGAAGGAGTGTTCGTTTAGCCGGAACGAAAGATTCACCACTCTCTACTGAACACATTCGCTTCTATGGATAGATATTCATACACCAGACGGTTGTTGCATGCGTTGCTTCTCCTCGGAACCGTCAATGCCGGATGTGCCACAGCAAGCCTCGCAGAAGGAGAGAAGCACCCAGTACCGCTCACAACCACTCCTGCTGCTTCGGAACCTATGGCCGATGCCTCTGCAACGGCGCCGTCTCAGGCTGATCAAGTAGCACCTAAGCAGACCCCGGAATCTGTGGGTAATGTCCTTGCGCCGGCGCCGACGCAATCCCAGACTGATCAGGCAGCACCCGATCTACCCGATGCCGGTGAGGGTACGCCTCCTCACCCACAGAGCGATACTCCGACAGCCGTTCAACCTCAGGACAACGAGACGCCGCCTCCTCAGTCTCCCGATAATTCTCCGGCAGCTCAGCCACCGACCGACAATCCCCCGACTGCCCTACAGGAAACCGATCATCTCGCGCCTGTTCATATTGAGGTGAACCCATCTATCAAGCTGACTGGGCGTGTTTGGCGAGCCAAGCCGGGGATCGTTTTCCTGAAAACACCGATCGGACTCCTGTCCCTCAGTTCAAAGACCACGCTCAAAACTCTTCCTGCCTCGCAAGAAGTGTCCTTTTGGATCCACGAAGACTATGCTGCAATCGATATTGTCAGGCGAGCCGATGGAGCGCTTGTCCACCGCTATCTGACTGGCCCGTTCAAACGAGAGGTTGCAGACGGCACACAGTTGATACGCTGGACGCCGGAAGGTGAGAAGGCATTCCACATGGGTGCACATGAGCGGGCACTTGGTTCCCGGAAGGACGGCGAGTCCGTGACGGTCGAAGTGGACGGAAGAGATACCGTCATCGGCGTGCACGATTTGCAGTTCGATCTTCAGATCGGCCAAGTGGCCACCAATGGATCCAAGGCGCACGTGTTGCTGACCGGAACCATCTCAAAACTGAAGTCCAATTTCATTTTCTTTCGGACACCCATCGGGATCGTCAACGTCAACGCCAAGATCGGAATCAAAAACGCCAAGGTCGGACAGACCTTGACCGTTCACATGCATGATCACCACGTCGTGGCGGACCTCTCCACTTCCACCGATTCCACTCTCATTCGGCGCTTCGTCACGGGTCCATTGGAATTTGCCTCTCCGGATCGAGCCAGCGTCAGGCTTTGGACCCCGGAGGGAGAACAACTCTACTCGACAGATTCGGGCAAATCCTCGCTGAGCGGGGCAAGGCAAGGGACGCCTATTACGGTAGAACTCGACGGTCAAGGCGACATCATTGAATTTCACCAGATGAAGTAGCGCTTGCATCTTCCGCCTTCGTCTTGACTCTCTTTTCAAACCCCTCGTAGACTGCGTTATGTATGAGCGCCTCATCCTCCATTCGCCGCTCTTCGGCCTCGTCCCCGACTCATCACCAATCCGTTAAAAATTTTGATACGCTGTACAAGGATCACGTCGACCTCATGTATCGCTTCGCCCACCGTTTGTGCGGCGAGCCGGAGGCTGCAAAAGATTTGGTACAAGAGACCTTTTTGAATGCGTATCGTGGCTTCGACAGATTTCGTGGTGATGCCCAGATTTCTACGTGGCTCTATACTATCGCCTCGCGTGCCTGCCTGCGTATGCGGCGCAGACGGAAAGGAGCTCCGGAACGGGAGCTATCGCTCGAGGAATTCATTCCCACATCCGACGGTGAATTTCGCTTGCAGATCCCGATCGACGGGCTCAGCCCGGAAGCCGCGCTCCAAAATAAGCAATTGCGGGAAGCGCTCGATGCCGCGATCGACCGATTACCGAACAAATACAAAATGGTCCTGGTGCTTCGAGACATGGAAGGGATAAGCGCCAAGGAGGTCGGAGCCATCATGGGCTTGAATGACCGAGCGGTCAAATCGCGCTTGCACCGAGCCCGACTGTTTGTGCGCCGTGAACTCAGTGCGAAAGGTCTTGGGAAAGTACCCGGCGGCCACCGCTCACTTGGGTAACGAAGGGATAGTCCACATGGCAAAACGTAGCACTTCCAAGCAGCCACGACACTCTTCAACGCCTGGACACAGACATGCTCATGGACAGAGCCGATGCCTGAGCATCCTTCGCCGGTTATCCGCCTATATCGATGACGAGCTCTCCGTCAGGATTTGTCAGGAAATTCGACAACATTTTGGCGACTGTCCGAATTGTGAAACCTTCATGGTGTCGTTGCGCCAGACCGTGTTGCTCTGTCATCACCGTCTGGCTCCGACATTATCGACGGCTGACCGTGCGTTGATGCGCGAAAAGATCTTTAAGTCCGCCTAATATCGAAAACCTCAACACCATGATTGTTACCATGAATAAAAAACTATTGATTGGGATTCTTCTCTCTGGACTGCTGACAACGTTTGATACGATCTTGCCTGACCTCGTCACGGCAACATCCAAGTCTCCTCGGAAGGCGACGGAAAACAAGACCGCCCACAAGGCCGCCATCGATACAGCCCTTCGATATGCCGAAGCCGTTGCCAAGGGCGACAAGATCACGACGGGACAGCTGGACTTCGCGTGCCAATACAAGCTCGTGACGACGTCGGCCGCCAACCCTTCGACTCCTCGGGCAACTGAGGCTTCATTTGAGGGTTGTTGGCAGGAACTGACTGCCGGCCATGCTCCGGTCCTGAAGCGATCGGACATTGGGATGAACATCCTCTGGCCCAGCATGGGTCCCCTTGCTTTTTATGGAGACGAAATCTCCCGAACTCAGGCCTCTGCCTTTGTGATGGATGCACTCGGAGTCTCGCCACCAGGAACCGGCCTCCATCTGACGGTGACGGACAGCCGCCCGATTCCGAATGCCTCCTTCCGGCTGAAGCCGAACGGGAAGGTTCTCGGCGTTCCAACTATGCTGGTCGACCTGACCGTCCACTATCAGGACCCACTCACCTCACCGGTGACGTATGGGCCGGGCTCCGTCCACTGGACGAATACGATCAAGCGTGAACGTCGAGCCGTGAAATCCATCACCACCCGATGGGTGGTCTTCACCGGACTCCGAACGCATGGGTTCCCACACGACACCGCTGTCTTCCATCTACCGGTAACTTCCAAACCTGAAGCACCCGGTATGATCGCCGACCGGATACCGTTCACGACCGAGACGAGCCGCGCTCTTCCCGAGTCGATCATCTGGTGGGGCCCGGATGATCAGGCCGGCACACTGACAGCGGCAGCAGCACGATCCGCTTCGTTTCCTGAATTGCGCGATCGCGTCGCCATGCTCAATCGCATCTTGATCATCGACCCGCATCAGGTCGACGCACTCACGGTCCTGACGAGAAATCTCCATGCCGTCCTGCTTCGGGAAGCCTCCCAGAACCATAAACTGAACGTCAAAGATCCGGCGTTATCGCTGGCCGTCAATGAGTTTTATTGGAATATTTATGCGGCCGCCGGCCGTCTCGACCTTTCGAATGCCATGGAGATGGGCGGGCTTTCGCAACCGTCACCGGCCGATTTCTTATATCGCCTGTTGCCCGCGCTGGAGACTCTCGCAAAAACTCATCCTGAGCAATTGGACGCCCGCTTCCGGCTCGGCATGGCTTATCGCTGGAACAATGACCAGGTTCCGATGATCGAGACGTTCGAAGCGTTGGTCAAAGACATTCCGGCCGACCGAAAGACGCCAAAAGCGGAGGCGTTGGCGCAGCTGGCCTGGTCTCGAATCAACAAGGTGGCTTGGAATCGGATCTTGCACGACATTGACAGTGTCCGAGCATACGAGGACGCTCAAGCCTCAGCGGTCACCGCCGAGCAGCCCATCGACAAGTTTCTCGCGGAATACACTATGGCCTACAGCATGATATTCATGCCGAATTACGGGAATAAGAGTCAGATGCTTCGACATCTGACCGAGGCCAAACGGTGGTTTGACGAAATACCGGGCAAAGACGACGAGGTCTGGCGCTATTTTCTCCATAGCGAGTTACTAAAGGCCGTGCTCGACGCCGATCCGATGTTTCAGCCCATCCTGGCGTCGGCAGAAAAACCCAAAGCATAGTCGCCTCGTTTCTCCCAAGCCTCGCTTCATCAGGCAACATTGCCGGATGAACTGAGGGATCAAAATTCCGTCTCCGGCCAAGTGTGGAAGTTCGGCACTGAGATCACACCGTCATAAAGCCGTCCTCGGGCATGCGCATCCGATGCCTAATGGCGCCGGTTCTTGCGGAGTCCCTCTCTAACGAGAGGTTTGAGCTATAGCACACCACACTCTATCTCTTGCAGATAAATAAAGTCCGGCGCTTTGACACCAGCTTTTCTTCGGATTTCGACCAGTTCAGGAGACTCGAAGAAACGCCGGGCCTTGTCCAGCGAAGACCACTCCGAGAAGTGAACGATCTTATTTGCATCGTTGTCATAGCGCAGCAACTGGTAACTGATTTCCCCAGCCCGTTTTCTCATGTCAGCTGCTTGGTCAAAAATTGCCTTCCAAGCCGGATACGCTTCGACCTCATGAATGATTAAAACGTGTTGCATGCAAATAGCCCGAACGTGCCCAATAAGCCGCGCGCCACTACGTCATGATGGCATGAAACCTTCGCGAGTCGGCGTCATTTGGATGTTAGGCCGACACTAAGTGTGCCGCTAGGTGTCAGGCCTATCGCGCTCAACCCCATGTACCTGAATCGAGGACCCATCTATGGAGATCCGCTGTCCGATGAACGACTGGATGTTGACCCACAGAGCATAAGATCCGGATCTGCCAGTTCCTGTCCGTCTAACACACCATTACTGTTCGCGAACCATACGCCATAACTACCACCGTTCAATGAGTTGCGAATAGGGGGACCATTTCTCACGGGGTCTTGTACGGATCCGCATAAGCCTCCCCCACTCACATCCAAAGCCCACCGCACACGCAGACGTTGAACGGCCGCTTTTCAATTCGGTGATCGACCGATTTGGGTTGCGTGGAGGTTATTCTGACATACCTCAAGTCCCATTGATTCGTCCTGTGCTTACCGGTTCCCTCACCCATTCGGTGTAGCATCAAATTCAATCTTCTGGGCGATAGCGAAGAAATGTTTAGTTTATTAGCGTGTATTGAGCATAGAGGACGGTCGGAACACTCTTCTACGGAAAATAGGAGAATTCAACGGGGAGGTGCTCTATGAGTGATCTACATTTAAAGGACGTAAAGGACGACCTAACACACGAGCCAGGATGGGTGTATTTATATGCCGCGCTTTTTATCGGGATTGTCGTATTTGCGATTCTGACCGGCGGTTTCATGGGATGAGCAGTTAATGAGGAATTGCCGCAAGTGGAGTGTGATGAAGCGAGTGCCCGTCGCTAGGATGGGAATACCGGCCGGAGCCGTTTTCAAACGGCTCCGGCACGGGTAATTTATTTGTCAGCTCACCTTCATTGGTAAAATTCCAATAATTGACGACCCCAAACTCAGCGACTGCGGAAGGCGGCGGAACGCAGGCCGTTACCGCATGGGTTGAGATGCATGGAGCAGTACACTGCAGCGCATGGTTAGGCGTTGCGGGTATTGCCATTTGATTGCGGATCGAAGAGCTGCTAGATAGATTTGTCTTCTTGCATCAGTCGCAGCCCACGAGTGCGGCTACGTCCAGAACGCGTCCTACGCAAAGACCACGCCTCTTTCATCTTTCTTCCAGCATAGTCTTTTTGCTTCGCGTCAGGTATCGTACGCGTCAATGTTCCGTTTGAAACGGCACGATGTTCGTTTCCCACCGGTTGATCGGGCCTCCCCTGAAGGGCTCCTCGCCGTAGGAGGCGACCTCTGTACTGAGCGGTTACTTGAAGCCTATCGGCAAGGCATCTTCCCTTGGTACAACGACGATCAACCCATTCTCTGGTGGTCGCCGGATCCTCGCGCCGTGTTATTCCCCGACAAACTTCACGTCTCCCGCAGCCTCAAGCGAAGTCTTCGCTCCAGGGTGTTCAGCGTCACGCTCGATACCAGTTTTTGGAATGTCATGAAGCAGTGCGCAGGTCCGCGCCCGCAGTATCCCGACGGAGGAACCTGGATTACAGGTGATATGTTGGACGCCTATACGCGCTTGCACGAACTTGGCTACGCTCATTCCGTGGAAACATGGCAGGAGGGTCGCTTGGTCGGCGGACTGTACGGCGTGGCGATGGGAGGCGCCTTCTTCGCCGAGTCGATGTTCACACAAGTCGATGATGCCTCAAAGGTTGCGCTCGTGAGACTCGTCAGGCAGCTTCAAGCCTGGAATTTCCGCCTCATCGATTGCCAACAATTCTCGCCTCATGTCAGCCGTTTTGGCGCGGAAGAGATTTCACGGGCAGACTTCATCACGCATCTCAACGAGTCGCTTACCCTCCCTGACCGGCTGGGACGATGGGATTTCGAAGCGATGTGAGTCAGGAAGACGTACTACATGTGGCGGGTCGCATTTGACAGCCTTTCCTCGGTCGCTTATGATTTCGTTCCATTCATGAGGAGGACATTCCATGAGTTTTGCCATTACACCAAAAGACCTGAAAGCCCGGCTCGATAAAGGCGACAAATTGGTGCTGCTGGATGTGCGAGAACCTTGGGAAAACCAACTTGCCAAACTGGATAATTCCACCCTCATTCCACTTGGCACACTGCCCAACTCCCTTTCCCAATTGGACAAAAACGCCGAGATCATCGCCTATTGCCATCATGGGATGCGAAGCGGAGATGCTACTGGGTTTCTCCTCCAGCAGGGATTCTCGAACGTGAAGAATTTAGTCGGCGGAATCGATGCGTGGTCCATCCAGGTGGATGGAAGCGTCCCTCGATACTGACACCGTGAAAGTCCGGTGAAGGCGAAGATTGAGAAAATCAGACTGACTTAACCTGAACCTCAACCGTTCGGCGGTGGGACTATCGGCTTTTTCCCTGGAAAAAATCGACGGTCTGCTTTAATCCTTCAGCAAGGTCAACTTTCACCTCCCACCCGAGTTCTTGTTTGATCCGCAACGGGTCAACGACGCTGCGAATCTGTTCGCCGGCTTTGGCCGGTCCATGAACTTCTTTGGCGCTCGAAGCGGTCAGGCCGGCGAGCATCCGGAACAATTCATTGACGGATGTTTCGGCGCCGGTTCCGACGTTGTACACGCCATGTGCCTCCTGCCCCATGGCGGCCAGGTTCGCTTCTGCCACGTCGTCGACAAAGACGAAATCACGAGTTTGACGGCCGTTTCCATTGATGATCGGCTGTTCATTATTCAGCATCTTTTGGATAAAGATCGCAATGACTCCCGCTTCTCCCTCAGGGTCCTGTCTCGGTCCGTACACATTGGCGTACCGTAGGCTGACGACAGGAATCCCGCTTGTCCGCTGGAAATAAGATAAGTAATGTTCGCCGCACAGCTTACTGATTCCATAGGGTGATAGAGGGTTGGTGGAATGAGATTCAGCAGCGGGAAACATCTCCTGTTCACCGTAGATCGCTCCACCGGACGAGGAGAATACAACCTTTCGGCAACCATACCGAACCGCTTGTTGTAACACGTTCATGGTTCCTAAGACGTTGACCTGCGCATCGA
>CAZPNQ010000113.1:0-12764 GCA_964587955.1 uncultured Nitrospira sp. | reverse complement strand
GGAGGAAGAAATCCGTCGGCTCTACCAATCACGCCACCAACTCGACCAAGCCAATAAGCAGAACGAAAAACTCGTGACCACGCTGCAGGAAGCGAAGGCGCAAATCGAGGCGCTTCGTACCGAGGTGGAAAAACTGACCGCGCCTCCGTCGGCCTATGCCATTTTTTCCAGCATGAATACGGACGGTACCGGAAATGTCTATGTGTCGGGACGGAAAATGAAGGTCAGCCTTCATCCTTCGATCAAGCGCAAAGAATTGCGAAAGGGGCAAGAAGTCGTCCTGAATGAAGCCCTCAACGTCATCGAAGTCAAAGGGTTCGACAGTCAGGGAGAGGTGGTTCGACTCAAAGACGTGCTGGAAGGTGGGCGGGCATTGGTGACCCTCCATTTTGACGAAGAGAAAGTGGCCGAGCTCGGTGACCCGCTGCTCGCAGAGCGGCTGAGCGTGGGGGATCATCTCTTGTATGATCCTCGTTCCGGGTACGTCATTGAGAAATTGCCGAAATCCGAAGCGGAAGAGCTCGTGTTGGAAGAAGTTCCGGATGTCGACTATGAGCATATCGGAGGCCTTCAGAAGGAATTGGAGCAGGTACGCGATGCCGTTGAACTTCCATTCCTGCACCCGCACGTGTTTTCCGAGTACAAGCTCAGCGCACCCAAAGGGGTTCTCCTCTATGGCCCCCCCGGCTGTGGAAAGACCCTGATCGCCAAAGCCGTGGCCAATTCGATTGCCAAGAAGTTAGGCCACCGGGCGGGCAAGGAAATCCGGAGTTACTTTCTTCATGTGAAAGGCCCCGAACTGCTCAATAAGTATGTCGGCGAATCAGAGCGTCAGGTCCGTGAGGTGTTTAAGAAGGCGAAAGAGCGTGCCGAAGACGGTCATCCGGTGATCGTGTTTTTCGATGAAATGGACGCGCTTTTCAGAACACGCGGGACAGGCATATCCTCGGATATCGAGTCGACGATCGTTCCGCAGTTTCTCTCTGAGATCGACGGGGTTGAACGATTGCGCAATGTCATCGTCATCGGTGCCAGCAACCGGCAAGATCTGATCGACCCGGCGGTGCTTCGTGCCGGTCGGTTGGACGTCAAGGTGAAAGTGGGGCGACCGGATGCGACGGCTGCCCGTGACATTTTCTCAAAGTACATCTCGACGGATCTTCCTTTTGCCGCTGAGGACGTGGAACGGCATGGAGGTGATCGACAGGCCCTGGTCGATCGATTGACGGCGTTGACTGTCGAGACCATGTATGCAGCCAGTGAAGAAAATAAGTTCATTGAAGTGACCTATGCCAACGGCGAAAAGGAAGTGTTGTACTTCCGGGACTTCGCCAGCGGAGCGTTGATCGAAGGAATCGTTTCTCGCGCGAAAAAATTTGCCGTGAAGCGCGTGATCGCCCAAGAGGGAGCCGGCCTGCGGTCAGACGACTTGATCAGAGCCATCCGTGAGGAATTCAAGGAACACGAGGACCTCCCGAATACGACCAATCCGGACGACTGGGCGAAAGTTGCCGGAAAGAAGGGCGAGAAAATCATTCATATCAGGACGATCAGCGGCGGACCCGCCGAACATCGGCAGATTGAAACCGTCAGTACCGGCCACTACCTCTAGTTATTCTATGCCAGCACCTACATCCACGAATCGCATGCGCGTCCTCGGCACTGAAACCGAGTTCGGCATCGCGGCAAAAGATCCATCCGCGATAGACCCTGTGTCGGGCTCTTTCGCTGTGATCGGACATTACCCAGGACTGCCGGCTCCGGGAGCTCTCTGGGATTACGAGAACGAAAATCCGCTCTTGGATGCCCGGGGGTTTGAAGTCGACGGTGAGCGAGAACGTCCCAATCCGGATTATAACCGGCAGCTGAACAAGGTGCTGGCGAACGGCGGACGTCTATACGTCGATGGAGCTCATCCGGAATATTCCACGCCGGAGTGCTCGAATGCCAGGGAGATCGTGGCGTTCGAACGAGTCGGAGAGCGCATTCTCGCCAAATGCCTTCAAGAAATGGCTCGGGCAAGGGGCGGTGAACAGTATGTCCTGTACAAAAACAACTCCGACGGCAAAGGCAACAGTTATGGATACCATGAAAATTATTTAGTCTCGAGGTCCGTGCCGTTCGACCGGATCGCTCGGGTGCTGACGCCGTTCTTCGTCACCAGGCCGATCTTTTCTGGAGCAGGGAAAGTCGGAGCCGAGAATCAGACCAGTCCGGCGGAATACCAAATCTCGCAACGCGCTGACTTTTTCGAATGTCTCATAGACCTCAACACGATGGTGAAGCGCCCCATCATCAACACCCGAGACGAACCGCATGCCGATGCAGCGAGATTTCGGAGACTTCATGTCATCACCGGCGATGCCAATATGGCGGAGCTCTCCACCTATCTGAAGGTGGGAACGTTGGACATCGTCTTGGATCTGCTTGAGTCAGGAGCCGATTTACCCCAACTTGAACTGGATGAACCGGTTCGTGCGTTTAAGCAGGTGTCGCGCGACTTGGATGTGAAGGAAACCATGAAATTGGCCGGTGGAAGGCCGACCACTGCGCTTGCAGTCCAGCGGGCGTATCTCGGCGCCGCCAAGGCCTTTTATGCCTCACAGGATCACAATTCGACCATTCACGATGTGTTGCTCCGTTGGGAAGATGTCCTGAACCAGCTTGATCGCGATCCGAGACTGTTGGTGAATGCATTGGACTGGGTTGCCAAACGCCATATGATCGAGTCGTATATGGAGCGAAAGGGCTGCGGATGGGATGACCCACGAATGAAGCTGATGGATCTCCAATACCATGACGTCCGTTCCGACAAAGGATTGTTCTATACACTGGAGCGTAACCGTCTCATCGAACGGATCGTCGACGAGGAAGATATTCAACGGGCGGAGCTGAATCCGCCGACGGGGACCAGAGCCTATTTCCGTGGACGTTGTATCAGCAAGTTTGCGAAAGCGTTGTACGGTGCCAGTTGGACGTCGGTGCTGTTCGACGTCGGCAATACGACGATCAAGAAAGTGCCATTGATGGATCCACATCGAGGGACGCAGGCATTGACACGAGAGCTGCTCGACACGACCGATTCCGTCGATGCCTTGATCGAGAAGCTCAAGGTCTGATGCAATGGTGACTCGAAGATCACGATGAAGCTGCCCTATCTCCCAGACCACGACGGTTCGAGTTTTTTTGACTTCGTCTCAACACATCATCCCGAGTTGACGTTACGACCCCATGGAATGACGACGGTTCCCGATCAGATGCGCCCTGCCGGACCGGTCACTGTGCCTTCTGCCACGACCGTGCTGGCGATCAAGTATCAGCAAGGGGTGGTGATTGCCGGAGACCGCCGAGCCACGGAAGGGTTTCAGATCGCGGATCGCCGAATCGAAAAAGTCTTCAAGATCGACGACTGGTCAGCCATGGCGATCGCGGGTGCGGCCGGCCCATGCATCGAGATGGCCAAGTTATTCCAGACCGAGCTGGAGCATTACGAAAAACTGGAAGGCATGCCGCTTTCATGCGAAGGGAAGGCTAATAAGCTGGGTCAGATGGTCAAAGCCAACCTTCCGATGGTGTTTCAAGGCCTCGTCGTCATGCCGCTGTACGTGGGGTATGATGTGAAGCGCGGCGAGGGCCGCATCTTCAAATACGATATCACCGGCGGGAGATACGAAGAGTCCGATTACCATGCGATCGGTTCCGGCGGGAAAGATGCCCGCAATACGATGCGCGAACATTTTCGAAAGAATCTTTCCGAGCAAGATGGGCTGAAGCTGGCGTTGTTGTCGCTGTACAATGCCGCCGAGGATGATGTCGGAACGGGTGGGCCTGATCTGATACGGGGAATCTATCCGACGGCCAAGTTTGTGACCGCCCAAGGCATCACCGATGTCCCGGATGACCGACTTAAAGCCGTGTATGACGAGATGATTGTTCTTCGTCGTTCGAGGGATACGTAATCATGCCGATGCCCTATTACGTGTCTCCTGAACAGATGATGCAGGATAAGGCCGAGTATGCCAAGAAGGGCATTGCCAAAGGCCGGTCGATCATCGCCATGGAGTACGTCGACGGCATTCTGTTGACGGCGGATAATCCGAGCGCCTCGCTGCACAAGGTATCGGAAATCTACGACAACATCGCATTTGCGGGAGCCGGCAAGTACAGCGAGTTCGAAAATCTGCGAAAGGCGGGCATTCGCCACGCCGATCTCAGAGGATTCATGTATAGCCGGGAAGATGTGACCGGCCGTTCGCTCGCACACGGGTATTCGCAAAGCCTTGGGACGGTGTTCAGCCAAGAAATGAAGCCGCTCGAGGTTGAGATTCTCGTGGTGCAAGCCGGTACCGATCATCATTCGAACGAAATGTATCGCATTTCGTTCGACGGCAGCATCATCGACGAGAAGAACTTTGCGGTGATCGGTGGAAGGTCCGAGGCGGTGCAAACCGTGCTGAAGGAAAAAAGTCCCAGCCAGGCTCCGACATTGGATGCTGCGTTGAAGTTGTGCGTCACGGCGTTGGAGCAGACGGCCAATCAAAAGCTGCAGCCGGAAGGGTTGGAAGTCGCGGTCTTGGACAGAACCCGCATCGGCCGAAAGTTTCGCCGATTATCGATCACCGACGTTCGCCACGTCCTCTCTCCCTAACCTTCTGCTTCTTCGTAGCGGGTCCTTTGTTGAAGATCCGGCAATCGGGGTATAATGTGTCTTAAGGCCATTCATGATGTCTGCCGGTCCCATGAAACAACGGATATTCGGCCTCGAGAACGAGTACGGCCTCATTTTTTCCCCGAACGGCCGTATCTATCTCCCCATGGAGAAAGTCCTTGGGTACATCTTTGAAGGACTGATTCCGAACAGTTGGCCGTCTAACGCCTTCTTGGTCAACGGTGCGCGGTTCTATCAAGACACCGGTTGCCATCCTGAATACTCGACTCCCGAGTGCGACAACATCCTTGACCTTGTCGTCCACGATAAAGCGGGCGAACGATTGCTGGAAGCCTGTTTGCCTGCGGCTGAGGAACGGCTTCGTGAGGAAGGGTTATCGGGGGAAATCTATATTTTCAAGAATAATACGGATTCTCTAGGGAACACCTACGGATGCCATGAGAACTTCCTTATGCGGCGTGACGTCGATTTCTGGAAAGTCACCGAACAATTGATCCCGTTTTTCGTGACGCGGCAGGTGTTCAGCGGGGCCGGAAAAGTATTAAAAGTCTCCGGGAAGGCACAGTATTTCGTCTCTCAGCGCGCGCAGCATATTCATGAGAAGACGTCATCATCGACGACGTCTTCTCGAAGCATAATCAATACGCGCGACGAGCCCCATTCGGATGCCGAACGCTATCGGCGTCTCCACATCATCGTGGGGGATTCCAATATGTCGGAGTATGCCACCTACCTCAAAGTGGGGACCGCCGCGCTCGTCTTGTCGATGATCGAGGAGGGGTACACGGTTCATGGGTTGGAGCTGGAAGATCCTGTCAAGGCCATCCGAGAGGTCTCGCGGGATCCGACGCTGAAGAAAAAGGTGAAGCTCGATGATGGTCGGCAGATGACCGCCATTGAAATTCAGTTGGCCTATCTCAAGCGGGCCAGGGAGTATTTGAATCAACAGGCGCACGAACCCATCCTCGACGATGTATACGACAAGTGGGAACGAGTGCTCCAGCAGCTGGAAGAAGATCCGATGCAACTCGTCCATCAAGTCGATTGGGTCACGAAAAAGCATCTGATCCAATCCTACGTAGACAAGAAGAATTGCGGCTGGGATGACCCAAGGGTGTTCCTCTTGGACTTGCAGTTCCATGATGTGAAGCGGACGAGAGGGTTGTATTACTTGATGGAGTCTCGTGGACTTATCGAACGAGTCGTCGAAGAAGAGGCAGTCCAGCGGGCCATGTCCACGCCTCCACAAACGACGCGGGCCAAAGTTCGGGGGGATTTCATCCGGTTCGCTCGTGCCAAAAATCGATCCTATACGGTCGATTGGACCTATCTGAAACTGAACGGGTATTGGGAGGAGACGATTCTTTGTATGGACCCCTTCAGTGCGGTGAATCGACGGGTCGAAGAACTGATTTCGCAAGTCTCCGGAGGGCGGTTTTATCGATGAAAGCGCCGTTGGATGTGCAGGTGCGGTACATCTGTGGCGTTGCCATTTTGCTTGCCGCCTATCTTCCGGCCGATTTCTTAGCAGGTTCTTTGCCGGCCGCTCAAGGCACTCATGGTCATTACAGTGGAAAACAGGGACAGATAATCGTCGTCAAAGTGCCGACCGATGATTCAACCGCTCGTGTACAGGGAACGTTCCTCGGACGTTTCATTCATTTTTTCCCCGATACCCGATCCGAAGAGTCCAAAGGATTTGTCGGATTGCTCGGAATAGATCTGCAGGACGAGCCGGGGATCCATGAGCTGACCGTCCAGCTGAAGACGGATGAGCAGAGCCGGACACTCAACTACAGCATTTCAGTCGTGAAGGAGAAGTTTCACATCGAGCACCTCACACTGCCCAAAGACAAAGTCGATCTCGATGATAAAACCCTAGCGCGTTGGAAGAGCGAACAGGAACAGGTGAAAGAAGCGTTAGCGACGGATTCTCAGAGCAAACTCTGGCAACCGGGTTTCGTGGAACCGGTGAGCGGGAAACGAACCGGAATCTTCGGCAGTGTCAGAATCATGAATGGCCAGCCGAGGAATCCACACAATGGTGAAGACATCGGGGCTCCGCTTGGCACCGCCGTCTATGCGACGAATGACGGAGTAGTGCGCCTCACCGTCGATCACTTTTTCTCCGGGAAGGGCTTGTTTTTGGATCACGGGTTGGGTTTCTATTCGATGTATTTTCATCTGTCCGAAGTTCTGGTCAAGGACGGCGATCAGGTGAAGGCTGGGCAGATCGTCGGGAAAGTAGGGGCGAGTGGTCGGGCCACCGGCCCGCATCTCCATTGGGGTGTGAAACTCAACGGCGCGCGCGTCAATCCCTATGCGTTGCTGGATCTGCCGTTTAAAGGCCTGATACAGTCCGCAACTCCTTCGCCCGTGACACAGCCCGCTTCTGACGTGGGTTCTCCTGCTCCCTGATCGATCGCACTACATATACGGAGTGACAGTTCTCGATCTTCTGAGGCCGACCGCAACTCCTGGTTGAACTTCGTCTGTATCTGGGCATACTCTGTCTTTTTTGCCATTTTGAGAACAAGGTTCCAACCATGAGGATCTTTTTATTCGTCCTCTCCGCGCTGTCCCTCCTGCTCGCCGCGCACCGATTCTATCTCGCCGAGCATACCGGGCAGCACAAGGGAGGCCTTTTCTTTCTGCTCATCGGCATCCAGCTGCTGGTTGCCGCGGCACTCATCAGTGGCCATCGGGAAGAACACGCCGCTAAGTCACCGAAATCGACAGATAATGAAAACAGCAATGAAGTCGAGCCGAGTGCTAGGAATGCCTTAGGGGAACACGAGAGAAAGTCTTGAGGGCAGTGCTCTCTCTCGATTGGCTCATCTGGATAGGTTTTGGATGTTCACCGTTTCTCTTCCCAAGAATTCGAACGCTATGTTGGATGCAGAGGTAGATCAGTGATTTCTGCAAGCCTTTTAGCTAGCGTGGATTTGCCACCACCAGCGTTTCCGAAGATCGCCACTCGTTTCATCACCCCCACACGCTCATTGTTACACCCAAACCGTAGGTCAAAGTTATTCCATGATCAGTTGTTTCAGTCGACCAGGCTGACCGTCAATGTCCTGAGAGATTTTTAGATTCAGCAGTTCCGCAAGAAACGGATAAATATCCACATTTTGAAATGCGGGAATCCGTGCCCCTCGTTTAGTGTGAGGGCCCCTCATAAGAAAAATTCCATGCATGCGAGGATCAGACGGATTCCAACCGTGTTCTCCCCGCGTGATGGCGGATTCGTAGGCTCTCCAGATGATGAGATGCGGTTGGTCCATAAGAATGACCACATCACCGATTCGTGGATCGTTGCGGTAGTGTAATGATGGTGGAACGTCCTCTCTCAAGAATGCCCGCCCATGCTTCAGTCTGCTATTGATATGGTTCCTGATTGCGATGGGGTTGTCCTTTCCTCGAATTACGTGAAGACTGCCATATGCACCCAGAGATCCCGTCCATTCAAAATTCTTTCGGTCCAATTCAAGGTCGTCCATCCACAAAAAGTTCTTGAGTTCAGAATGCTCCATTCCATGATCACTGACGACAATCACATAGGTGGAATGGCGCGTCGCGAGTGTGTCTAACTTATTCAGAAGACGGCCCAATTCTTGATCTATTTTCTGCGCGGCCGCTTGTATTTCAGATGAATCAGGGCCGAACTGATGGCCTGCATCGTCGAGATCATTCATATATAACATCAGGAAGTGCGGCCTTTGATTCTCTGGCAACTGTAACCACGACAAGACTTGATCCACACGCGCGTCATTCGTCACGCCATTCTCGTATGAATTCCAGAAGGTTGGTCGACTCTTCTTGATGTCAGCCGCGCAACCAGGCCAAGAATGGCAGGCAGTCACCATTCCTTGGCTCTCCGCAACGAGCCAGATCGGATCACCGCGATACCATGTCCCATCAGTACGTGCATGATTGAATACTTCTTCACGATCAGGATCATAGAATAAATTTCCTACGATCCCATGATGCTCTGGATAAAGTCCCGTCAGGATGGAGTAGTGGTTGGGAAATGTCAGTGAAGGAAAGACCGGGATAAGGCCCTGGGCACGCACTCCTTCGCGCATAAAACGCTGAAAGTTTGGAAGATCATAGCGGTCCAGATAATCAGCACGAAACCCATCGAACGAAACAAGGAGGACAATCGGCGCTTCTAGATGTTTTGGATGATTCACCCCTGCAGAGGTTGACGGTGGTTGTTTAGGGCTGACATGAACGGTATCATCCTCAGCGCCCAGGGATGCCGACAAGAGGATGAGGGAAAATGCGAGAAATCCTGAGCCTGCTATTCTCATGTGGACATCCTCTCAGGCATACACACGAACTGATGAATAACTTGGGGGCATTGCACCGCCATCCCTCTCAGCGAAGCAATACCCTAGGGCAAAAGCATAATGCAAGAGGAGAATTCTGAACACAGCCCAGCGGGATGTGGAGTAGGTCTCTGTACCGCAGGTTGCGCGTCGGATGGCAACTTTGGGCAGTAATGTCTCAAAATCAGTTGTTTGTGGATTTCTTCTACTACTGACTAGCTCTGCTTATTTTTCAGTGACCTACATGCCAGATTGAGCGAACGTTTATGATACGGCTTCAGATCGCATTCACATTCCTTCTACTGACTAGCCAGGAGTGCCTTTCCGCAGAAGCGACAACGCTTTCCCCGCAAACGCTGCTACAGGAGGCGAGCAACATAACGATTAAAATACAGGAACCCAAATCTGATGTTCTTCAATCTATTGCCATCGCCCAATTGCGAGCAGGTGATGTAGAGGGTGCACTCAAGAACGCGTTAGCCATGACCGCCAATCGGCCCAATACCCTGGTTTCAGTTGTTGCTGCCCAAGCCAAGATGGGTAATATCGAAACAGCAAATCAAACTTTGCTTCTCATTGATGAAGACATCGCAAGAGCGAATGCGCTACGGGCTATTGCAGTGGCCTATGCGAAGGCTGGCGATATCCAAAAGGCAATGCAACTAGTTGCTCAGATACCGGACAACTATGCTGCACACGCGGGTGCACTTGTTGACATCGCAATCCTCCAGGCGGCAGGTGGTGACACTGACGGTGCATTAAAGTCTTTAGCCAGGAAATGGTGGGTCAATCCCTATCGTATTTGGGAAATCCTAGAGCCGAGACTCGCAGCAGGCGAAATAGACGCCGCACTGCAGATTACGCAGTCGATACAGGATGAACATTTTCGAAGCTACATGCTGTGGGGTGTTACAACCCGCGTCAAGGATTTGAACCGCAAACTAGAGATTGCGACGAGTATTCCCAACGGACATGCCAGAGCTGATGCCCTCAACTTGATCGCGGTGGAGCAATTGGTGGTTGGAGATCTTCAAGGCGCTCGTAGCAGTCTGCTCCGCGCGATAGAAGCCATCCCGTCGATCTCCAACATCTGGGCAAAAGCTGATGTCCAGTGGCGCATCGCCAAAACAATGGCCGAGGCTAAAGATATCCCGGGAGCCAGGAAGCTAGCCCGATCGATCGACCAAGAGGGCCACCGGGAACACGCGCTGAGCGACATTATTACTGCTCAAGCAAAAGCCAGGGATTATTCAGGCGCACTCGAAACCGCCGTACAAGCTGATGGAGATAAGAGTCTCACCGATTTTGCGTTGCGTTCAATCGCCAGCATGCAAGTCACATCTGATGGCTTCGCTCGAGCGCTAGAGACTCTTGGAAAGATTCATAATGCGGAAGATCAAGGGAATGCCTTGATCTTTGTGGCGATTGATGCCGTGGAAGCTGGGAACATTGCTGATGCACTCCAGCTGTCTGGACTCTTGAGACAGCGAATCGAGAACGCTCCGGAGACCACTAGGTATTTGAGGACTGACTATATTTTCATGGCGATTGCCAAGTCATGCGCGAAAAGCGGCAGGATACAAGAAGCCCTGGGTTTTACTATGTTTATCCGCTTTCCCTTTAATCGATGGGAGACCATAGAGGTCATTGCCCGCAGTCAAGTAGCAGCGGGTGACGACAAAGCTGCGCTAGAATGGATTGCCACAAATCAGGTTCCCTCTGAGAGGGCAATCGCACTCGTTGGCGCAGCCTATGGCCTGATGCAAAGGTCGACAGATTAGCTCTTTTCAAACGAGTGTGCTCATTTTGTGCTCAACCCCCACCTCACTCCATCCCACTCAGGCCTATTCCAGCCAATTTGAGTTCTTGTCTAACCATTGGATAGACTTAGCTTGAATGAGTTTGAGTAGGCCTGAAGAGGGTAGACGAAAAGCTTTCCTAAACCGCGGGTCGCAATGACTAGCCTCCTAAGCACGGAGTGCCTGCGCACCTATTAGTGGTTTCGGAAGTAGACGATGATGTCAGAGTCAGGGATCTTCTCAATACACAATGGCCGGGCGTTTGCCTTTGACGATCAGTAGCAGCCGCTTGAATTGCAACGGCTTGTCGGGATCGCGAGTATAGTGGGTAGGATCTTCCGAAACTTCGACGTCGCTGAGGGGGATCGATAGTTTCTGCGGGAGGTGGGGGATATTGGTTTCCAGTTCTAGATCAACTAGCTGCTCGTTGCAGCCGGTCACAGTCGTATTGATGTCGCGTTGGTCGTCAAACTGGACGGTCACTCGTTCTTCGGGGTTAATCCAAGGCGTAATGAGGGTCACCTTGTCTGCGCGGTTCATGGCGGAAGGAATATCCATTGCTCTCATTGTATCCGTAGACGTTCCTCGATGGCACTCGGATATTCCCTGAGTATTTCTTATTCCGGCGAGATGCCCAATCCTCCCATCAACGGCATCAAGCTTTCTTCGCCTAGTCCTTTTCCCTGTTTCGATGCGTCACCGATTTCTTCAAGGAGCGGACCGGCCTCGGGGCTCAGCTGTTTCAATTTTTCTCCAAGTTGCCCGGATGTCATGCCTTGTCGAATCTCAGCGTCCGAGATTTTCCCATCTTTGACACCCTGTTGAAGGATTTGTGCTAGAGATCGCACCTTCGCCAGAGTATCGGGTGACATGCCATTCAGGATATTGGCAGCGTCTTGTTGGCCATTCCCTACTTGGGCATAGGCAGGAATGATCAACAAGAGCGAAAACATACAGAGGGCGGTTATCAGTCTTCTTCTCTGACCCATTGCTGCCCCTTTCGTTTTGACATTGTAGGTCAAGTCTTCCATTGGTCGATCCCCAGTCTCCTGCAGGAGGCCTGCCACATTCGTTTAGCGAGAAGAAAGAAGATCAAGTGCTCTAAAGCATGAACCCAAACAGGTCCATACTCCATTGAAAAAACGGGAATTCTTAGGCGAGCGTCTAAGGGTTGAGATGGCTTATCATCATGAAACCGAGGATGAAGAGGAGCGCTGCTGCACTTTAGGATAGAAGTCTCCTAACATAACGGTCTATTTGGCGGTCATTCTTGAACTTCTCGTTGTGTGGCAATATCTCTCCCAACGCGATCACATCTGTAAGATCAGTACCGTAGCGAATGTGGTAGCCCACCGATCGCTCAGTAGTTGGATTCGAGGCTGATGGGTGCCTTGTTGAGAACGGTTGCCGCCGCTTGCGACAAAGCCGCGTCGTGGCGATGATCTGGAGAGAAGATCCGGAACTGAATGAGTCTCGTGGGCAGCAGGTCTAAGAACTCTTCCAACGGCTCAGTCGAAACCTGGCCCGTTCCAGGATCGTACACGTAGAGAACATTTCCACGACGGTCCTTGGGATCAGGCCGCGGATCCAACAGGGCCATGTCCACGCGAAAGGGGAGCCGCCTCAAGCCGGACGGCAGTTCTTTGGCTATCTGCTGTTCAAAATGCCGATGGCTGGGAAATGCCATGCCTCGTTCCTGCCCTTTTTCTTTCAGGGTCGTGCTGTAAGCCATCTTCCATTTGACGTCTCGGCATAAAATCCGTGCCCACTCCTGGCCTAACTGCCGGCGCGCTTTGTGGCGGGACTGTTGCCATCCTCGGACTTCTTCCAAAAGCGACCAATCGGTCAGAGTGCGATACCGATCCATATTCTTGCGCGGATCGTTGGGGCAGAGCAGATTCATCGTCTTTCCGAAAAAGTCCCGCAGATGGATGTCGATCGCTCTGGTGGTGCGATGGAAATAGA